>JBEKDH010000056.1:0-22453 GCA_050014455.1 Occallatibacter sp. | reverse complement strand
ACTGCAGCCAGCAGCGCGGGTATCCGGGCGTGCCGATTGCGGAGTACACGGCGGCGGATGTGAAGCGGGAGTTTTTGACGGCCAAGAGCTGCGCGCCCAACTGCACCATCGGCTGCGTACACAGAATCAGCTACATCGACCACTGGCGCGCTCCACAGACGAGTACGGTATCGCCAGGCGGCCATGGCGCGCAAGCGCCCGAGTTGGTGCAGATACGCTCAGGAAACTAGCGGCAGGCGCGCAGACCGAAGCATGTTCCCCTTGGTCATGGATCGAAGGGGTGGCGATGGTCTCCGCGGTAAAAGCTGTCGCATTTGAAGTCCAGAATCAACAGTCTGCACGACTTTCTGGACACCAGTGCAGATCGCGCAGTCGCCGTTTTGGCTAGAATCTTCTGGTCCAACACCTTTCGCATTCCCGCATTTGAACGGATCCCCCGAAATCCGCGAGGGTGATGGAAACCGTCAGCGCAACGGATTCGAGGCTGGCGCTGACGTCTTTCTCGCGAGGTCGCCTCCCCGCCACAGCAGGATTGAGAGGAGTGAGTTGGGTGCCGATTACGGTGGAGTCTTATGGTTTCCTCCAGATTTGGCTTTGCGGGGCTCGATTGGGGGAGGGTCTTGCAGGATTCCTTATGGCGGGAAGCAAGGGCACAAACCGACGGACACACGTGTTTGCTCACCCTCGATCGACCCGTTTCGCACGAATTCTGCCGTACTTCCGGCGGTCAGGAAGCTGCGGAACGAGAAACGGCCAGACGGGCCACCTCCCAGGTTTTGCAGCCTTTGACCTATCCAAGACCCAACTAAACGATTAGAGCCACCCGAAGCCGGCTCATTCTAAACAGCTTAGTTTCATATGGTGCCGAAGAAGGGACTCGAACCCCCACACCCTTGCGAGTACGTGGACCTGAACCACGCGCGTCTGCCAATTCCGCCACTTCGGCACGGTACACAGATTCAGCGCTCTCCGCTGAACCGGCAGCAACTCTGAGTCTCGCAAATGCGGAAGCCGGTGTCAACCGGCGCACTCTCCCAGCGCAAGATTTGCGCGGTTGGGAAGTGCTTGCCGGCGAGCTTACCGCGCCGCGGGGCAGATGCAAGTCTTGAATCCCTCTGCCGAGTGATTCGAGAGGCTGCAAATATACTGCGGCCAAACCAGTTCGAGCAGGGGCGAGGCGTTGCCCGCAAAGAAGTTGCGAATATAGTCACGGCTGGCTTCTGTCTTGGCGCCGGGATCGGCCTGGAAGCCGGCGATCAGCTCGCTCACCGCAGCAGCGGAGAATGCGGGCTCGTGGTAAGTGCGCGCGAAGTCGTACTCTTCCTTCCAGGCCGTATTCACGCCGGTTTGGTTAGACGCCACGATGACGCGATAGTCCACCAGCGCAGCCGAGGAGGGGTCGATGCGGGCAAGAGTGAACGACGGGGCGTTGCCGTCGATGGGCGAGATCGACGGGACCATCTTGACCGCGACGCTGTTGGCCGCTCCTGAGCCTTTGAGCCCATCCGCTTTCAGGATGTGCGCCTCGTCCATATGGGTGTGGGCAAAGATGGCCAATTCCACCACATCGCTGAACTCGACCAATTCGTCGGCCATCTTCTCTGAGGAAAGATACATCTCCGGCCGGGCGCCGCCGCAAAGATCGCGCATTTTGGCGACGGTGGCATGCACATCCACTCCCGGCGGGATGTGGCCCATCACCCAGACCTTCTGTTTGCCGGCGCGTGCGCTGGCGAGTTGCTGCTGAAGCCAGGCAAGCTGCTCGTCGGCGGCGGTCGCATCGGCCTTGCCAGCGCAGCTTGCGTACTTGCTCGACATGAAGAGATCGTTCAAGACCAGCAGGCGCGCCTTGCCTGCGGAGGCCGGCAGCGAGACGCTGTAATAGCCTCCGGCGGCAAAGGTCTCCAGCGCGGTCTGCCGTTCAGGGGCAGGGAAGCCCTTTTCAACTTCACCGGCGGTGTCGGCGAGGAACTGGCTATGCGCGTCGAGGCGGTAGTCGCCGCAATCGGAATCGTTGTTTCCCAGTGCCACATAAAGCGGTACGCCGGGCAGCGCGCCGCCCAGCTCGTCGATGACGTAGTTCACCGTCTTCTCAACAAACGCCCGGTATTCGCCCGGCGAGGCATGGGGAAAGAGCGCACCGAACTTGCAGGGGAAGGCGTGCGCGATCAGATCGCCGCTGACCGCGACGAAGGCGGTTCCGGCGGCGTGAGTATGCACGGCTCGCATGCTGGATTCGAACAGTGGGTAGGATGTATCTTCGCCGCGGGCATGGCAGGTCTGTTGGATCGCCGCAAAACGCTGTGCGCGATCCGCCGACGGCGGCGCGGCCAGAATCGCCTTCCAGCCGCTAACCGGCGTAGCGGCCAGTTTCGAAGCTTTGCCGGGATCCCAAAACGGCTCGAAATGAATATCGCTGAGGAAAAGGGCCGGGACCGTCTCCTTGCCGGGCAGGGCGGCTGGCAAAACGGCCTTCGCCGCCGGTTGCCGCGGCTGGCCGGCCGCCGCGGGTTGGCCGCCCTGGGCGACCGCACCGCCGCACGGCAAAAACACGCAAGCCAGCAAGACGCACCGCCCTGCAACGCAACACCAGCCGCCCAACGCTGGATTTCCACTTCGATTTGCCATCGTTCTCGCTCCTTTGCGCGGCCGCTCGACTTGCGCTTGACCGTCAAGTCGAGAATACCTTATGAGGTTTTCGGCTTCTTGCGGCGCGGGGTGAAAAGCCAATTCAGATTCGGTCTCTCAGCCTCCCATCTGCTAGAGTGAGGGGTGGTCCCCTCGCTTGAAACCCTCTCTGGAAGAGGTTTCGGCGCAGATGCCGGGGGCTCGGATTTGAACCCCCATGCCTCACGACCTGCCAAAAGCCTACGACCCCACAGCCATTGAAGATCATTGGGCCGAGTATTGGGTGCGCGAGCAGCTTTTCGCCCAGCCCACGCCTTCGTCAGCAACCGAGACCGCCGAAGGGCGCGGTGCGCGCTCCGGCCCCGACGCCCAGTCGGCGTTCACCATCCTGCTGCCTCCGCCCAACGTCACCGGCCGCCTGCACATGGGCCACATGCTCAACCAGACGGAGATGGACATCCTTACCCGCTGGCGGCGCATGAGCGGCCGCCGCGCCCTGTGGCTGCCCGGCACCGACCACGCCGGCATCGCCACCCAGATGATGGTGGAACGTCAGTTGGTTGCCGAAGGAACTTCCCGCCAGCAGCTTGGCCGCGAGGCCTTCATAGAGCGCGTGTGGGAGTGGAAGCGGCACTATGGCGGCGCAATCCTCGGCCAGATGAAGCGGCTCGGCGCGTCGGTCGACTGGCAGCGCGAATACTTCACCATGGACGAGAAGCTCTCCGTTGCGGTGCGCGAGGCTTTTGTCCGGTTGCATGTGCAGGGACTTATCTATCGCGGCGCGTACATCGTCAACTGGTGCCCCCGCTGCCAGACCGCCATCAGCGACCTCGAAGTGGTCTACGACGAGCACAAAGGGCATCTTTGGGAGATTCGGTACCCGGTTGTTGACACGGATGGTAAAGACACGGGCGAGTTTCTAACGGTAGCTACTACCCGCCCCGAAACCATGCTCGGCGACACGGCGGTCGCCATTCATCCCCAGGACGAGCGCTACCTGCATCTGCACGGCCGCAAGCTCCGCCTGCCATTGATGGACCGCGAGATCCCCATCGTCCTCGACGAGTGGGTCAGCCGCGACTTCGGCACTGGCGCGGTGAAGGTGACCCCGGCGCACGACCCCAACGACTTCGCCATCGGCGAGCGCCACCATCTGCCCTCGATCAACGTGATGGACGCGACCGGCCACATCAACGCCGAGGGTGGGGCGTATGCCGGGCTCGACCGATACGTGGCCCGCAAGAGAATCGTCGCCGACCTCGAGGCTGTGGGCCTGCTGGCGGGCATCAAGGACCACGTCAACAACGTGGGCCACTGCGACCGCTGCAAGACGGTCGTCGAGCCGCGCCTTTCCACGCAATGGTTCGTCAGGATTCAGCCGCTCGCCGATCGAGCCATCGAGGCGGTCGAAAAGGGCTACATCCGCTTCACGCCCGAGCAGTACGCCAAGACCTACTTCGAATGGATGCGCAACATCCACGACTGGTGCATCTCGCGGCAGCTTTGGTGGGGCCATCGCATCCCCGCCTGGCACTGCGCAAGCTGCCGCAAAGTCACCGTCGCGCGCCTCGATCCCACCGCCTGCGGCCATTGCGGCTCAGAACGGATTACGCAGGAGACCGACGTGCTGGACACGTGGTTCTCTTCGGGCCTGCTGCCGGTCTCCGTCTTCGGCTGGCCGAACTTCGGCATGGAGAGTCGCGCCGACTTCGACGCCTTCTATCCCACCAGCCTGCTGGTCACCGGCTTCGACATTCTCTTCTTCTGGGTGGCGCGCATGATCATGTTCGGCTGCTGGTTCGCCGGCGATGTTCCCATGGCCGACGGTTCGAAGCGCGAGTTAAAGGATTCTGTCCCCTTCCGCGAGGTTTACATCCACGCCCTGGTGCGCGACGCCAACCGCGAGAAGATGTCCAAGACCAAGGGCAACGTTGTCGACCCCATCGAGATCGTCAAGCAGTACGGAACGGATGCGGTCCGCTTTACGCTGGCCTCGATGGCCTCGCCCGGCACCGACATCGCCTTCAATGTGGCACGCACCGAAGGCTACCGGGCTTTCGCCAACAAGATTTGGAACGCCGCGCGCTTCCTGTTCCAGAACGTAGACCGCGCTGGGGAGATTGGCATCACGATTGATCCCTCCGCGCTGGGCGGGATGCCCACGGCTGCCGCCGACGCGCCCCTAGAAGCCCGCTGGATTGTGGCCGAATTGCACTCGACCGCCGCAAAGGTCAATCTGTCGTTCGAAAACTATCGCTTCGACGATGCTGCCAACACGATCTACCAGTTCTTCTGGGGGAGTTTCTGTGACTGGTATTTGGAGATCGTAAAGCTGCGGCTGGATTTTTCAGAGGGGCTGGCCGGCGAATCGGCAAGTCAGCGAGACAGCAGGCTCAATGGTACAAAAGCTGCATTGACAACGCTGGTAGCAGTCTTTGAAACTTCTTTACGACTGCTTTCGCCTTTCATGCCGTTCCTAACTGAAGAGCTGTGGCACGCCGTCTACGACGGCAACCCGCCGGCCAAGTCCATCGCGCTGACGCGCTATCCGCAGGGGGATAGCGACGTAAGCCTCGATCAGGTTAGAGATCAGATGAATGGGATCGGGTTCTTAATCGCTAGTATTCGCGCCCGGCGTAAAGAACTCGGCGTTCCTGAACGGCTGACAGCGGCGGTAAAAGTAGTCCAGTGGGCTGGGGCTTTTGGTGGCTCACAGACAGCAGAAGACAATCCTGACATCGTAATGAAGCTTGCTCAAGTGTCAGTTCTCGAATTTATCCCGTTCGCTGAAAGAGGCACGGGCGGTCAATTTGAAAACCTTGCGTGGTCTGCAGTTGGACCAACCGACGTTTTCGTTGATTACGACAAGCCAAGAGACCTCTCCGTCGAACGCGAGCGCTTGACAAGAGACATTTCGAAGTATGAGAAAGGTCTCGCCGCCGCCGAGCGTCAGTTGGGCAATGAGAGCTTTTTGTCCAAGGCGCCGGCGCACGTGGTTGAGGGATTGAAGAAGCAGGAAGCGGAGACGCGGCTGCTGCTGGAAAAAGCCCGCGCGGCGCTGGAGAACCTGACCGGGGAGGAATGAGAAATGTCCTGTGACTGCGGTAAATGCCGGGAGCACTACAGAACCCTTGGAATAGGGTACGGAATCCCCACAGAGGCCGAGATAGAAGCGGCCTATCGTGAAGCGGTGAAGCAATGGCATCCCGATCTCTATGAGAATTTCGCCAGCTTGCGCGCGGATGCGGAAGAACGTTTCAAGCAGATTCAGGTTGCTTACAGGGAACTGAAGGAGCACAACTCGATCGAGGGGGAAGCGCCGGCCCAGAGCATTCGGACAGGCTCGCCGGCTCCGGGCGTTCGGACAGACTCGCCGGCCCAAGGCGTTCGGGAGGAAGTTGTTCGTGAAGCGCCCAAGGAAACGCCCACCATCTCGTTTGGCGGCGCGCGCGGTTGTCTGGTTGGACCGAAATTCACCCCGGAAGCCGAAGAGATTATCTCTCGCTACCTGGGAAAGCTCGGCACGCCCCTTGCGATTGTCGACCTCGGCGGCAGCTTCGCCCAATTTATTCTGCTCGCTCAGCTTGGGATCGTGGTGCGGGATGGGCGTAACATCGTCTCTCTGCTCTGGTATAAGGATCTGGGAGAGATCAACCTGATTGACAGGCAAAGGCAAGGCAAGCTCGGCATGTGGCAAAGTTTCGTCGGGAGTGTTTCCGGCAGCCAGGGCAAGTTTGCGCTTGATATCTGCCGGAACAATGGCATGCTTTTTTATTCCATCTCAGGTCAGGTGGACGACGGCGTGAAGACGGTCATTTACGAGTTTCTTCAGAACAGGAAGCGTCAAACCCAGCCTTGACCAAGCGGAAGAAGAACCATGGATTGGAAGAGCAGCCGCATCGACGCAACGCTGGAGCAGGCCCTGTTGGAAGATAAGGCCGTCAGCGACGCCACCACCAACCTCACCATCGACCCCGACCTGCGCGCCACGGCCTCGATCGTCGCCCGCCAGGAACTGGTAGTTGCCGGCTTGGGCGCGGTGCCGCGTTTGCTTGAGATCTTTGCCCGCCTCGACCGCCGTCCGCAGTCTCAGGCCCGCTTTCAGGTCATCAGCAATCCAGAGATCTTCGACGGCGTGCGCGTTCGCAATGGCCAGGTGCTGGCTGTCATTCGCCACAATGCCCGCGTGCTGCTCAGTTGCGAGCGCGTGATCCTCAATCTCATGCAACACCTGAGCGGCATCGCCACGCTCACGCGAAAGTACGCAGACGCCATTCACGGGACCTCTGCCCATGTGCTCGACACGCGCAAGACGGTGCCCGGCCTCAGGCTCCTGGAAAAATACGCCGTGCAGTGCGGTGGAGGAACCAATCACCGCATCGACCTGGCCAGCGGCATCCTTATCAAGAACAACCACATTTCGCTGGGCGGCGGCTTGCCCGCGGTGCTGACGATGGCTCTGGAAAGGCGCAGGAAGGGCCAGCGCGTACAGGTGGAGGTGCGCTCGGCCCAGGAACTCGAAGAGGCGCTGGAGTTCGGCGCGGAGGCCATCCTGCTCGACAATATGACGCCCACTGAAGTGCGACGCTCCGTCGAGCGCATCAAGGAAGTGGCGCCTGGGCATCAGTCGCAGGGCCAGCCCGGCGTCGAACCGCAGGCGCGCTGGATTCCCACCGAGGCCTCGGGCGGCATCGTGCTTGAGAACATCCGCTCCTATGCCGAGACCGGCGTGGATTTCATCAGCGTGGGCGCTCTGACCCACTCGGCCAAGGCAGCGGATATCTCCATGAGCATCGCCGCGGAGTGAGCCCAGTGTTCGATCTGGCTGCGCTTGAAGCCGCCCTGGCGGGAAGCATCTTTGCCGGCAAGCTGCATTTTGTTCCGGTAACCGACTCCACCAACACCGATGCATTGAATGCCGCGCACAGCGGCGCAGCCCACGGCTCGGTCTATTTGGCCGATGAGCAACTGGCCGGGCGCGGGCGCGGCGATCACGCATGGCAATCGCCTGCCGGCGAGGGACTCTATGTGAGCGTGCTGCTGCGTCCGCCCATGCCCGACCGCCGCCTGCCGCTGCTGCCCCTGGCCGCGGGACTGGCTGCCGCCGATGCCATTCGCGCCGTCTCCGGGCTTAGTATTGATCTCCGTTGGCCTAACGATCTGCTCATCAGCGAACGCAAGGCAGGTGGCATTCTGGTCGAATCGAAAACCGTGGCCGGGAAGGTTGCCTTTGCCGTGGTGGGCGTCGGCATCAACGTGCATCAGCGCGGCTTTGCGGCCGGATTGCCGACGCTCGCCAGTTCTCTCGATCTGGAGGCCGGCCGGGAGATAGACCGCCAGAATTTGCTCGTCTCCCTGCTAGAATCGCTGCAGCGCGAGGTGCTTGGGCTGCTCGATCCGGCGGCGGCAAAGAGAATTCCTCGGCGGGTGGAAGAAGCTTCGACCTGGGTGCGCGGGCGGCGGGTTCAGGTGCATGGCCCGCAAGCCTGCGCGGGCGTTACGGCCCGGCTGGACGAGCGCGGGTTCCTGCTGGTGCGCACCGAGGCCGGTCTTGTGACGGTGCAAACCGGCGGTATTCGCGCCGCGGAAAATGACTAGCTGCTAGCTTCTAGCCACTAGCTTCTAGCCTGCTTCGGGCCAGACGGCCAATTCAGTTCTCGCACGGATAGCTAGAGGCTAGAAGCTAGGAGCTGCCTTTCATGCTGCTTGCTCTCGATGTGGGCAATACGAACACGGTGCTGGGCCTCTACCGGCCCGATGGCGAAAAGCCGGAGCTGGCCGCGCACTGGCGCGTCACCACCCACCGCAACCAGACCGCGGACGAGTACGGCGTGCTCTTCGTCAATCTCTTCGAGATGAACGGCATGACTCCCAGCCAGGTGCAAGCCATCATCATCTCTTCGGTGGTGCCGCCGGTGGAGTCCACGCTGCGCCAGGTCTGCGAAACTTACTTCCACGTCCAGCCTTTGTTTGTCGAGCCGGGCATCAAGACCGGAATGCCGGTGCTGGTCGACAATCCTTCGGAGCTGGGCGCGGACCGCCTTGTCAACGCCATCGCCGCCTTCGAGCGCTACGGCGGCCCATGCATAGTCGTGGACTTCGGCACGGCCACCACCTTCGATGTGATTTCTGCCAAGGGCGAGTACCTGGGCGGAGCCATCGCTCCGGGGCTGGGAATCAGCGCCGATGCGCTCTTTTCGCGCGCCGCGCGCCTCAGCCGCGTAGATATCAAGCGTCCCGCCAAGGTAATCGGCACCAACACGGTCACCCACCTGCAAACCGGCCTGTACTACGGCTACATCGGCCTGGTGGACGGCATTCTGGAGCGCATTGTCGCCGAGCTGGGTGCTAAGCCGAGGGTCATCGCAACCGGCGGCCTGGCGCGGCAAATCTCCGAGGACTCCCGCTTCATCTCCGAGATAGACGACATGCTCACCCTCGATGGCCTGCTGATTCTGTTTGAGCGCAACCGCGTTGTGAAGCCGCGCGGGAAGGCGCACTGAGAAGTTCTTAGCTGGGACTTGTTATAGACAGTGCCTTTGGGAGGAGGTTGCCAATGCGAGGGAGGGATAGGGTTGCGGTCCAATGGACTGTTGTGGCTCACCTGATTCTGCTTGGAGCCTTTTCGCTGATATGTAATTTTGAAAGCTCTTACTGCCAAACCCTGCCCCAACTGGACGACCGGATTCCTAACGCAGATGTTGTTAGTGTCAAGCCAGGCACTGGTCTCCCAGACGATTGGATTGTTACTGTCCGCATTGAGGTTCGGGCCACCGATAAGCAGCTTGTGGTCCCGTATTGCCCGGAGGACAACTCGGATGAACATGCCCTTTGCAGCGCTTGGTTGGAACGTTTTGACGGGACAGCCTGGCGCAGGGCGAGGCCAAAAATCCACGAATACGTCCTCGGTATGGAAGGCATTGACCAGTGGAAGCCAGTTATTATCACTCCGGGCAATAACAATTTCTTTTTGTATTCATTTTCGACAAGATATTTTGGAGTTCGGAAAGGTGAGCCTCTGCGTGTCACGCTGGATGCCTGGGCTGAGGCGAAATCCATGCGATACGACAATGCAGCCGTATCACTCTTGACACCAGTGTTCAAAGCTCCCTCAAAGTGATAGCGAGGTCTCGAGTTAGACCGTGCTGAACTATTTCAACTACTTCACCGAGATCGAAGAGCGCTTCCAGCAGCGGCGCGGGGCGCTGCTGCTGCTCTCGACCCTCGACTGGGCGCTGATCGAGACCTGGCGCGATGCCGGCATTCCCCTGGACGCGGTCCTGCGCGGCATCGATGCGGCCTTCGACAAGTACGAGGCGCGGCAAAAGCGCGGCCGGATGCGGCGCATCAATGGCCTGGCGTGGTGCGCGCAGGCGGTGATGGTGGCCGCCGAAGAACTCCGCGAGGCCTCCGCCGGCACCGCGACCCAGCCTGGCGAGAGCCGTGAATCCGGCTTTGAGCGGGAGCGGGTGGCCGCTCATCTTGAATCGGCCGCGGCGGCGCTTGACGCCGCCACCGTCGCCACCGAAGCCTGCGCCGCAACCGCCCTCCGCCTGCGCCAACTGGCTTCCGAAGCCCGCGTCGCCGCCGCGGAGAATGCCGCAGCCCACGATCTCGAAGCCTTGGAGCGCTCTCTCACCGTCCTCGAAGAAAAGCTCTTTGCCGCGCTGAAGGCTGCGGCTCCTGAAGATCTGGTCGTAGGACTCAAAGAACATGCGGCGCGCGAACTCGCTCCTTATCGAAGCCGGCTGGGCGCTGTGCAATTGCGCCAGGTTATGCAGCAGTTTGAGCAGAAGCAACTGCTGGTTCATTACAACTTGCCGCGCCTCAGCCTCTTCTACATGAGCCAGCAATGAAAAGGCCCAGGCAGCAATCCGCAGTGGTTTCCCACCCTTTCCGCAAACAGCGCGGAAAGGATGGGGCACCCAACCAACAATCCGCCGCGGCTTCCCACCCTAGCCGCAGAGACAAGAACGCGGTGCCCAGAGGGCGCCCAGGTGGGGCACCCTTGCTTGTTGAGATCGAGAAGCCCATCTACGGCGGCGCGTTTCTTGCTCGCCTCGAAGGCAAAGCCGTCTTTGTGCCGCTCACATTGCCCGGCGAGCAGGCGCGGGTGCGCATCGTCGAGGACCGGCCTGGCTATTCGACCGCCGAAGCGGAAGAGATCGTCATCGCCTCTCCGAACCGCATCGCGCCCGCCTGCCCTCACTTTGGCGCGTGCGGAGGCTGCCACAATCAGCACGCAAACTACGCAGCGCAGCTGAGCTTCAAGCAAGCAATTCTGCGCGAAACGCTGGAGCGCGGCGGCGTGGCCGCGCCGGTCGAGATTGGCGTACTGGCCGGTGAACCTTGGCGCTATCGCAATCGCATCCGCCTGGCCTTCGACGCATCCGGAAACCCCGGCTACCGCGGCCGGCGTTCCAATGCTGTTATCCCTGTAAGCGAGTGTCCCATCGCCGCGCCACTCTTGGTCCGGGCCGCCCACGCCGCGGCCGAAGTTGCCCGGCAGTTTGCCCCGGCCCTGCGCCCCGCCGAGATTTCGCTATTCTGCGACGCCGGCGAGAACTCGCTGCTGGCCAGCGTCTTTTCCTCCAGCGCGGCGCACTCCAGCCCGGCGACGGCGCGGAGCAGCTTCGGCGGCTTCGCACAGGCTCTCGCCGAGTGTATTCCCGCCCTCAAAGGCGCGGAGCTTGCGGCCATAGGCGGCAAGGCCGAGCAGCCCCGTACGGTCGCCCAGTGGGGCGCGGCCTCGCTCGCCTATCGCGCCGCCAACTTCGGCTACCGCGTCGATCACGGCGCATTCTTCCAGGTGAACCGCTTTCTTGTCGACGCCCTCGTCGAGCGTGTCGCCGCCGGTCACCAAGGTGAACTCGCCTGGGATCTCTTCGCAGGCGTCGGCCTCTTCGCCCGCCGGCTCACGGCCAGCTTTGCCCGCGTAGTCGCCGTCGAGTCAGCGCCTGCGGCGACCCAGGCGCTTGCGGCCAACCTCAAGGGAACGACAGGGACCGTTGTCCGATCCACAACCCTCGACTTTCTCCGCCGCGCGCGGAAGAGCCGTCGCCCAGACCCGGCCGTTCCCGGCTTGATTGTCGTCGATCCTCCGCGCACCGGCCTCGGCCCGGAGATTACCGCCCTGCTCGCTGAGATAGCCGCGCCCGCGCTGGTCTATGTCTCCTGCGATCCGGCTACCCTGGCCCGCGACCTGCGCGCCCTCGCCGACTCGGGCTACGCGATCGAGTCCATCGCCCTCGCCGACCTGTTTCCCCAGACCTTCCATCTGGAAACAGTGGTCCAGTTGCGCCGCTCCTGATAGGCTTGTCCTCCATCAAGGCTTTTCAAGTTTCAGGCGCGATGCAAACCGATTCGACCACCTCCGGCCACATCCCCAACAGTCCTGCGTCTGCCGGCTTGAGCGCCGTACCGCTCTTCCATGCCGCATGGCTCTTTGCCGCTGGCATTGCCGCCGCCCATTGGCTCTGGCTGCGGCCCAGCCTGGTGCTGGTAGCGGTGGCGCTGGCAGCCGCTCTCTGCTGCATGGCCGCATTCCGCGCGGAGCGAATCGTTTGGCTGCCGCTGGCGGTTTTGTGGCTTCTGCTGGGCGCATGGTGCGCTGAGATGGAGCCGCAGCCGGCCCCAGCGCCCGCGCTGGCAGCGCTCTCCGACGGCCTGCTGCGCACCGTCGAGGGGGTCGTCGTCGATGCCGGGCCGGTGCGCGGCGAGGTCGAACAGAACCTGAACGACAGCGATTCCACCCAGTCCGCCGCCGCGCCCCGGCAGCAACCCTCGCAGCGGATCGACCTGCGTGTTTCCTCGCTCGAAGTTGTCACCGATTCCGAGGACGCGCAGAGTCCCGTGAAGGGCGGCGTGCGCCTCACCGTCCGCTGGCCGACCCCAGCCACGCCCAGTTTGGCTGGTTCAGATTCGGCCGCCTCCAGCCCCTCCGCCCAGCCGAATCCGCAACCCTTTCGTTGTGGCGAACGGCTCCGCGCCGTCGTTCGGCTGCTCCCGCCCGAGGTCTACCACGATCCCGGCGCCTGGAGCCGACAGGATTTCTTCCTCGATCAGGGCATCACCTCCACGGCCACGGTGAGCATTGACCGCGTAGAGCGCCTCGGCCCGTCCCCCGGCGCTTTTCTCGGCTGCCGTATCAGCGGATTGCAGCACGCCTCCAGCGCGCGCCTGCTTGCCCTGCCCGCGGCCATGCGCCGCCTGCCCGCGCCGCTCCGCCTCACGCCGGACGACGCCATCATGCTGGCCGCCATGGTCACCGGCGACCGCACCTACCTCACCCGCTCCCTGCGCGTGGGCTTTGAGCGCACCGGCTCCTTTCACATGCTGGTGGTTTCCGGCTTCCACCTGGCCATCGTCGCCGGATGCATCTTCTGGCTGGCGCGCCGCCTGCGCCTGCCCCGCGTTCCGGCCACCTTCCTTACCATCCTTGTCTCATTCGCCTACGCGCTCTTCACCGGCTTCGCCACCCCTGTGCAGCGCTCCCTGTGGATGGTCACCCTTTACCTGCTCGCACAACTCCTCTACCGCGAACGCAGCCCGCTAAACACCATTGGCTTTGCCGCGCTCTGCCTGCTGGCCGCCAGCCCCCGCAGTCTGCTCGACGCCGGCTTTCAAATGACGCTGCTGGCTGTGGTCGCCATCGCCGGCATCGCCGCGCCGCTGCTTCAGAGCACGCTTCACCCCTATGTCACCGCCACGCGCGACCTCCGACTCATCGCCATCGACCCCAAGCTCGCCCCGCTCCTGGCCCAGTTCCGCGTCACGCTGCGATCGGTCGCCGTGGCGCTCCAGGCAGCGGTCCAGGGGCGATGGGCAGGCCGCATCGCCTGGCGTATCCTTCCCTGGACTGTTCGTTTCTTTCTCCGCATCGGCGAATTGATGGTTGTCTCCTGCGTAGTCGAGCTGGCCATGGCCCTGCCCATGGCCCTCTACTTTCACCGCATCACTGTCTTTGCTTTGCCGGTGAATGTGTTTATCCTGCCGCTGCTCGTGGTGTTGATGCCGGCCGCGCTGGTTACTTTGCTCTTTGCTCTGATTGGTCCTGCCTACGCAGTAGTTCCGGCCGTGTTTGTTGCGCTGCCACTCCACTTCGGCGTCGGGCTGGTGCGACATTTCGGGTCACTCTCTCTTGGCGATTTCCGCATTTCCGCGCCGCTTCTCTGGCAATCGGCGGTCTTCTGCGCCCTGCTTGCAGCGGCCATCGTGCTGGCCCACCATCCCACCAATCCGGGTACCCCATCCTGGACGCGGTCTTTGCGGCAAGGGTGGGAAGCCTCAATCCTCAACCGTGCTCTGACGTCCGCAATCCGCTGGCCGCGCAGGGCTGCCTGGGTTGCCCTGCTGCTTGCCGCCCTCGCCGCCGTCGTCCCGCGCCCCGTCGATCATCCCCGCGATGCCCTTCTGATGGAGGCCATCGACGTGGGCCAGGGCGATTCGCTGCTTCTCATCACGCCAGACGGCAAGACCCTGCTCATCGACGGCGGCGGCTTTGGCGGCGGCCCGCATCAGGCTCCGCAGGACTTCGACATCGGCGAGGAGGTGGTTTCCGAGGCCCTCTGGGCGCGCGGCATCCGCCATCTTGACGCGGTGGCGCTCACCCACGCCCACTCCGACCACATGGGGGGCCTGCCCGCTGTCCTGCGCAACTTCCATCCCGCCGAGTTATGGGTGGGCAACAATCCCCGCTTCGGCGCCTACAACGCCTTGCTCAACGAAGCCGCCGATCTGCACGTGCGGGTGCGATCGTTCCGCGCCGGCGACGCGCTCTCATTCGGCGCCACGCAAATCAACGTTCTTGCGCCCTTCCCCAACTATCAGCCCGGCCCCGAACCCGCCAACAACGACTCGCTGGTTCTGCACATGGCCTACGGCGCAACCTCTGCGATGCTCGAAGGCGACGCCGAAGCGCCCATCGAAGAAGCCATGCTGGCCGAGCGCGGCCTCCAGAGTACGCTGCTCAAGGTAGGCCACCACGGCAGCATCACCTCCACGCGCCCCGCGTTCCTCGCGCGTGTGGCTCCGCAATGGGCTGTCATCTCCTGCGGCCTCCATAACCGCTATGGCCATCCCCGAGAGGAAGTGCTCGAAGAGCTGCAAGCCGCCCACGTCCGCACCTTCCGCACCGACCTCGACGGCGCCACCTGCTTCTGCCTCGACGGCAAGACCACTGCATTGCAGCCCGACTGCGGCTGGGGGCAAGCGCGATGAAGCCGACGCGGAACAAAGCGCTGTTGGAAGAGCAAGGTCAATGTGCCTGCGCGAGCGTCAGAAAGACGGCCGGGCACAAGGACACCGCAAGCATCTTTACTAAAATCAACCCAAGGGACAAAGCGAAGAGCCAGATCAAGTCGGTATCCGTAATGGCCGGCTTAGTGCCGGCAGGGTAGTTGAACGGATCGAAACCCTCGATTAGTCCCTTGACTGCGCAAATCAGCATATCCTGCCGGTATCGCTGTCCTTTTCGCAGCGCAACGAGATCGCGCTTGACCCGAAAAAAGAAGATCGACGTCACTGCCATAAGGCAGCAATCGACGAGCAAGGTGATGGCGCGCAACTGCACGGCGCTCGGCTGAGCCGCCTTGCCCAGGAAGAAGGCGCTGATTCCAAACGATGCCAGAAGGACGCTGGAGGTGAGATTCTCCAGCCGGGTGCGCCAGATGCGCGCCTCATTCCGGTCCTCTCGAACAAGGTCTGTCAGGACGCTGGCCGCTGTGGATGGTTCGATTGTCATAGAGAGTCTCTCCATAACGGATTAAGTCAGCGCGAGCGAGAAACAATCCCTGTAATGTAACACGAAACCGCTTTTGGCTTTCCTCAAAACCTCATCCGCAACCCCACCTGCACCTGCCGCTCCCGGTAGAAGTCGGTCGCATTGATGTTCAGCGGCTGGCCGAAGGCCGTGGTGTTGGCTTTCAATCCGGTCATAAAGTTCAGCGTGGGAAGCCCGCCGGAGGGGTCGCCGGGCTCCAGGGAGTAGCCGGTCGTCTCCACTTCGGTGACGTTTTGGTGGTTGAAGAGGTTGAAGCTCTCGACGAGTAGCTCCAGTTGGCGCATCGCTCCCAGGTCGAAGCGCTTGCCCAGGCGCATGTCGGCCTTCCAGGTGGCGGGATAGCGGTAGGTGTTGCGGCCGACGCCGGAGTAATTGCCGCCGCCATCCAGCCAGTAGATCCGGTTGTCGCCACCGGAGCCGTTCATGCCCGGCCCCAGCCCAACAATGGCCGCCCCGGTCGTTACGCTAAACTCCTTGGCCAGCGAGCCCGAGGTACGCATGGTGTATGGCAGGCCGCTGCGGAAGTTCCCGACTCCGGAAACCATCCAGCCGTTCGCCAGCCACCTGGCCCCGCTGCGCAGATTCCACGGCGCTTCGTAGATGACCACGGCGGCAGCCGAGTGGCGCATATCCAGGTTGCTGATTCCATATTCCGGGCTGAAGTTGGCCGGGTCCAGCACGTCGCTGCCGGCCACCAGCGTGCTCTCGTTGGGGTTCCAGTCCATGGCGTGCGAGTAGGTGTAGTGGGCGTGCAGGCTCAGCCCGCGGCGGCCATACCGCGTTACTTTGAGCATTGCAGCTTCATAAGTCGAGTTAGCCCGGCTCATAATCTCAGCGATCTGCTGGTAGTCCGGATTCAGCCGCCCACACTGCCCGCCCAGGTTCAACAGCGAGCCGGCGGGACAAGCCGTGGAGGGCCAGGATGCATAAAATGGGACCGTGATCCGCGGGGTCTTGATCGGCCCCAGCCCGGTTCCGTCCACAACGGCATAGGTTATGGTTTGTGGATTGACCTTGGGGTCGAAGTTGGTATCGATCGAGATAGGCAGCCTGCGCCCTAGACTCACAATGGCGCTCCCGGTCAGTTGCACATGGCTGGGCAGCGTTTCCTCCACCGCCGCAACGGCCTGATGTACCTCGGGATTGCGGAAATTGGGCGCAAACTCCACCGCTCCCGGCTTGACCACGCTGCCCGGCTCGCCGGCCAGCACGTAAGGAAACGGCGGCGCGCCACCTGCGTTCAGGTCATCCGTGGGGCGCAGGAAGAAGCTCAGGTCGCTGTTGGGGCTGCCGGTCTGGGTCTGCTCCGTCTCAACCGTGGCGTTCTCCACGCGCCCGAAGTACATCCCGTAGCCCAGCCGCAGCACCGGCCAGTGCGTCTCGCTCTTTCCCACTGCCACGCTAACTCGCGGACCCCAGTTATTGCCCAGGCCGGGCGACTTCTCCGTCAGTGAAAGCTCGGGATTGTCGAGCGCGGCGATCGGTGGCGGCAACTGCTCCCGCTCCCAGCGCAACCCGGCGGAGAGCACAAACAGCTTGCCCGCCTGCCATTGCGCGATCGCAAACCCGGCCCAGTCGTTGGTGCTTAGATGCCAGTTAGACGGACCTATAACCTGCGAGTAAGAGGAGTAACAGGGAAGATAGCCAAGCCCGTGCACCGTGCCCGCCGGGTCCGTCCAGACCTTCCCCGTCTGATCGCAGTTGTGCTGGTTATAGGGGTCCAGCGCGTCGGCCAGGCCAAACTTGCCGAATACCAGCGCGTCGGAGACAAAGTTCTCAACGTTCGAATAAGTGTAAGTTCCGGTCTGGTTGCGCAGCAGGCTCGTCGCGTCGGAGTTATGGCTCAAGTCGAAGCCGGCCTTCACCAGCAGGCTGCCACTTACCCAGTCCACCGACTCTTGCGCCTCGTAAACACGCTCGTCCGGATAACTTCCCTGCCCGAAGCGCGAGGGATTGCCGATGGTAAAGCCGTAGCGATTGTCCACCACGATCTGCGGCAACTGGCCCCACACATTCGGGCGAAGCAGCGTCTGCTCGAAGGAGCCGGCAGGGGGCGATTCGGCGTGCGCGCTAAGAATGTTTTGCCCAAACGAGCCCTGAGTTACAGCCAGAAGATTGGGGGTGAGGAATGCTTCCCAGCGGCCCAGCAGCCACTCCTCGCTGGCCTGGCTCGAGCCAAAGCTGTGGTTGCCGTAATTCTCCGAGACGCGAGCCAACCCTCCGCCCGGCGAGTTCCAGGTGGCGCCGATTCCTTCCAGCGTGAAGCGTTGCCGCTCCGCCGCCTGCCAGTCGAGACGTCCAAAGCCGACCCACTGCGCGGCCGTCCGCGGAGCCGGTCCGAGCAGCCCGGCGAGCGTTTCTAGCATCGGCGAGTAGGCCGCCAGCCCTTCCGCCACCGGATTGGTGCTGCTCAACCCCAGCCGCGCGCTCAGCACCTGCAACTGGTTGTTTGAGGGCTGGGCAAAGAATCCGGTTGGGGAACAAGGGGGGATTTCGCATGCGGGGGGAGACAGGTAGGGATGCTTCACCATTGCCAGCCCCGGATCGTTGCGCCGGTAACTATCTATGGCGGCAAACCAGAAGAGTTTATCGCGGCGAATCTGGCTGCCCACGCCCAAGCCCCAGACCATTTCGTGGTCCGACGGCGTATAGGACTGAGGCGGGCCGCTTTGCCCGCTTGGATATTGAGAATTATCGAAGACCGGGAACTGTGTGAGGTTGAACGGCGCAAGCGGCGCGACCTCCGAGGTCTCCGTTATCCATTGCGTAAACGGGTTTTGCGCACCCCAGGTGTTCTGGCGATCGAAGACAAACCCTTGGCCGTGCAGCCCGTTGCCGCCGCGCTGGGTCTCCACGTTCATGCGCCCGCCGGCGGCGCGCGCCCCAGCGGCTTCCACATTGCCGGCTTCCGTCTCCACCTCGCGGATCGCCGCCTCAGCCACCGGTGCTCCATGCCCGCCGGCCCAGGCCTGACCCATGCCGTTCTGCTCGGCCCCGCCCTGCCCACTGGCGCCCGGTCCCGACGACTGAGGCCCGGAGCCGCCCGAGCCCCCGAAGGCCAGGCGCATACTCGCTCCGTCCACCGAGCTTTCAACTGGCTCCTGCCCGGCTCCGCGCAGAGAGGTCTGCGACGCGCCGCCCGCTGGGGTGGCGGCCGTGGGCGCATCCAATGCAAAATCCTGCCATCGCCGCCCGCTCACCGGCAGCGCTTGCAACTGGGCAGCGGTCACCGTCGAGGTGACCACGGGAGCCACCAGATCGGCAAACTGCGCGGCGGCCGTGAGCGGCGGCTGGGCCGTAGCGGGCCAAGGCCGTCCAGCCAAAGGCAGCGTCAGCAGCGGCTCAGGCGGAATCGCGGCAACCAGCACGGGCGTCACGGCCGAGAAAATCGGCTGCTTACCGGCCAGCAGGAGCCGTCCGCTCAAAGACAGCAACCGTAGTGGCTCTGCGGCCAAGGTCGCGGTCAACTCCGGCGTCACGGCCTCGGGCATCTCCCGCGCCGGTTCCGGCAATCGCCAGCCGGTCACCGGAAGCCCCAGCAACGGCTCCGCAGCCACCATTGCGGTCAACTCAGGCACCACCACTCCGGGCGTCCTCCGAGGCAGATCCGACAGGCGCCACCCGTCAACCCTCGGCGGCGGTTGCTGCCTGGCCGGCCCCGCCGCTGTTTCTGTCGGCTGGACCTCACGGGCCGCGGCCAAAGCGGGTTCGGCCGGAGAAGGCTCAAATTGAATCGCCGTCTGCACCCGCGCTTCGTGGCCGGCAGCCACAAAGATGCCCTCCAAACCCCCGCGGCCCAGTTGCGCGCTCTCGGCTTCCAGCGTGTACTCGCCTGCATCCAGTCCAGCAAAGCGGTAGCTTCCGTTCCGGGCCGTGGTGGTTCGCGCCTCGACGCCGGTGGCCTCATTGCGCACAACCACCGTCACGCCATCCAGCGGGGCCGAATGCAGATCGGTGAGCTTGCCCGTTATCGCCCCGCTCGCCGGCGATTGGCCAAGCGCGCCTGCCTGCCCCATGCCCGCAAACCCGCAGAGCACAGCCACAGCCAGCGCCTTGGTCCAACTTTGCCTTGCCTCTGCCATCGAGACACTCGCTCGCGGCAGACCGTGGGAAAACGCGTGACACGTTCATTCACCGTCCTGCTCTACCGGCAGGTCCGGATGGGGCATCATCGTCACTGGCATTCCCGCGCCCTCAAAGGCCAGGAATTCAGCAACGCCACAAGCTGGAAAGCGGAAGCAAAGTCCTTACCCCCTGAGGGAACTCCGCAAACTGCGCCCCAATTGCCCAGGAGTGAACTTGCAAACGATTCTAAGCCCGATTCGGTAAACTGAAAAGACGGCATCTTCAATTTCGGGATCGATGGCGCACTTTGGCCGCACCGGCCGCTGACAACCGAACCCTGACAATTGGTTTCCCATGTTTATCGATGAAGCAAGAATACGCGTCAAGGCCGGCGACGGCGGCAACGGCTGCATGGCCTTCCGGCGCGAGAAGTTCGTTCCGCGCGGCGGACCCTCGGGCGGCGACGGCGGCCGCGGCGGCGACGTCATCATGGTCTCTTCGCAGCGCCACAACACTCTAATCCACTTCCGCTACAACCCTGAGCACAAGGGCCAGCGCGGCCAGCATGGCATGGGTTCCAACTGCACCGGGCTCGACGGCGAGTCCGTAACCCTCCAGGTTCCCGTCGGCACATCCCTCTACGACCAGGAAACCGGCGAACTGATCCACGACTTCCAGCTTCCCGATGAACAAGTCGTCATCGCCAGGGGCGGTCGCGGCGGCCGCGGCAACCAGCACTTCGCTACCAGCACGCATCAGGCCCCGCGCGAACATGAACTGGGACGGGCCGGTGAAGAGCGCAACTACAGATTGGAGCTGAAACTGCTGGCCGACGTGGGCCTGGTCGGATACCCCAACGCCGGCAAGTCCACGCTCATCTCGCGCATCTCCGCCGCCCGGCCCAAGATCGCCGACTACCCCTTCACCACCCTCGAACCCAACTTGGGCGTCGTTACAGTGGGCGAGGAGCCGAATCAGGAGTCCTTTGTCGTCGCCGACATGCCCGGCCTGATCGAAGGCGCGCACCTCGGTTCCGGCCTCGGCACCCAGTTTCTCCGCCACATCGAGCGTACCCGCCTGCTGGTTCACCTTGTCGATGTATCCGACGCCTCCGGCCGCCCCGATCCCGTCGAGGACTTCAAAGTCATTAACAAGGAGCTGGCCAGCTTCACCGGCACCGCCACGACTCAGGAGTACGATCCTTTCTCGGACGGCTATGGCGAGAAATCTGAGCCGAACCATCCCCTGGCCAACAAGCCCATGATCGTCTGCGCCACCAAGATCGACAGCGCCAGCCCGGAAAAGCTCAAGAAGCTGGCCGCACACGTTAAGCGCCGCAAGCTGGAGTTCCACGCCATCTCCGCCGTAACCGGCCAGGGGATCGAAGAGCTGAAATGGTCGCTTGCACGCCACCTGCGGCCGGCCGAGAATACTGGCAAGTGAATTGCCCACGGCATCAGGCCGCGCCCGCATCAGAAAAGCGAGGGACGGGCAGATCCTCCGAGAAGGGAATTGCTGATGTTGGCAGTGGTGTGGGTGCCTTCGTGGCCGCCCCAGCCAAAGGTCAGGTAGGCAACCGGCAGTCCGCCGGCATGAACCGTGAGGCCGACCGACAAAGTGTGGCGCAGATGGTTGAAGTCGATGTCGTCGCGGCGCAGGCCGACCTTCCCTTGATCGACACCGAAGAAGGCACCGACCGGGAGCTTGCCCAGCGAGTGTTCGAAGCTCCCTTGAAGCAATAGCAGATCGGGGCCGCGGAAACGATAGTCCGGATAGCTGGCCAGCGCCGCAGTCCCGTCGATGTCGGAGCCGCCGAGGGTAGGCGAAAAGTAGAACGGAACCACGCTGCCGGCCTTGGCGATGGATTCAGAGAGGAAGAGACGCAGCGAGATGGCGCCCTCAAGATTCTCCGTAGTCGAAATAATCGGACAGGGGCTAGCAGGGTCCACCTTGGCCGTTGCGACACGCTTCAGGGAGATGTTCTTGCCCGCGGAACTCCCGGTGCAATCGTCGGGGCCGTTGTAACCGAGATCGGTGGCCCGATTCTTGTAATACTGCTTTGCGAGCTTAGGACCCACAATGCGATAGAGAGGAATCTCGTGGCTGAAATCGGCATTGAAGCGGCGGAAGGAATAGGCCGAGTCGCCGGGAGCGACGTACTGCTGGAACTGAAGCAGGTAGTTGAGGCGCACCAGGTCCTTGAAGAGAGCCGGCTCGATGCGCAGCCCCTCGGAAGGCTGAAGATAGGCGAGCTGGTACGTAAGACCGGGGGCCGTGGCTTCGCTGAAGAGCGACTCGATGGATGGAATTGAGGCGTCAGTCCCAGGACGAAGCGAGGGAAAGCGGCCGTTCATCTCGCCGACAAGCGACAGCCTAGCCGGGGCGAGCACGCCTTTCACGCCAACTATGGCGCTGACGCCGGTGATGTTCTCAGTGAACCCGTAAGTGGTATGGTTCGCCGGCAGGGTATTGGGTCCCAGGCCAAAGTAATCGATGCGGTTCAACGAGTCGGTCTCTGAGTAGAGATTGAACAAGGGCGCCACGCCGAAGAGTGGCGCGCTGCTGTGCTTGGTCTCAGAACTCGTCCCTGGGAAATCCTCGTGCATTTTTCCGCCGGAGAGCTTATAGGCCTTCATATACGCACCAGCCTGCCAGGATCCGCTGGTGGCCGCTCCGGCGTCCACGTTCCAGTTAAGTCGCCACTCATCGGCCCGGTCTTTGTGTTCGACGAAAGCCAGGCCAAAACTCGTGCCGTTCTGCGGGGCCAGGCCGCCAGTGGAGATGTGCAGCGGCTGCCCGGTAACCAGTGTCTGGCCGCAGTCAGTCAAATTGCCAAAACTGAACTTTCCGCAGGACTCGGCAAGAGACTCCCCTTCAACCCGGAAGTCGCGATGCAGGCGGCTCTCATTCTGGACAGTGCCCTGAGATAGTGCCGGCAACGCAGCCAGCAGCATCAGAAGCCATGCCGTCCGCTTCGCC
>JBEKDH010000055.1:0-22602 GCA_050014455.1 Occallatibacter sp. | reverse complement strand
GCGGCCGGCTGCATCCCATGCTGATACGATTCGTGGCAGCCCCAGGTCGCTCCCGTGCCGGAGTAATCCACGTTCACTCTGTAACAGGCGGTCTGAATCTCGGGGGTGCGTTCGCCGGTCATCTTGTCAATCAGGTTCAGCATGATCCGGTGTCCGGCTTCAACGTAGCGCACGGCGTCCCATGGGTTGGCGCACTCGGGCGTAGAGCACTCGACGTGCATCCCGCAGTCCAGATAGAGGCGCGCGGCGTTCTCCATGAACAGCCCGGAGGAGCTGGCGTCCTGCAGATTGCGCAGCGTGGTGTGCGCCAGGTCCAGCAGGTGCCGCACGATCACGCGATGATCGGCCGCTTCCCGCCCCAGCGTGCCGCTGATGGCGTACTCCGTCTCGACCCCCAGCAGGCGATCCGCCATGACTATTGCCCGCCCTGCTGCCTGCCGGCGCGCAAGAACGCCTCCGAGTTACTGCCGGCGAGGGCGCGTTGGATCGCCTGATCGCCGGCGGCAAGCAAGCTATCTCCCTGCGAGCGCGCCTGCTGCAATAGATCGCTGGAGCCCGGCCCGTCGTCCCCGCTGCCCTGACCGTGCAATTGCTCATTGAACCGCTGAAGAAAGCGCATAAGATCTTCTCCTCTTTCCTGGGTTGACCGCGATTGAATCCAACGGGAGCGCATCGCCGGCGGAATGCGATTCCAGCGCGTCGAGCAACTCCCCAAAATCCGCACATTCGTCGAAGATGGACTGAGCCTCGGCTTGTGTGAAGCCGAGCGGATTGGCCAGATCGAGGGTGCGGTAAGACGGCCAGGCATACCGGCCGCGAATCTTGAAGGTGATCCTGTCCCAATCCACGCTCTCCACATCCACGTTGTCGCTCGATGCGCGCCGGAGCAGCATCGCCCTGGTCCAGGCGCGCGTATCTGCCGGCGGATTGGCAGTGAAGTGGGCAATGCGCTCCGGCGGCACAATCTGCTCGGCAAATCCGCTGGCCTGATAAGCCCAATACAAGCCATCGCCGCCCAGGCTCGAATAGAGGTGATCGATGACTTTCACCTCGGCTGAGTCCCAGTCGAGTTCGGGGCGCTCGTCCATGGTCCTTTCAATGGCCAGCAGCTTCATCACCCAATCCAGGCGCGGAGCGGCAGCCATCAAGTCGCTGGCCGCCAGCTTGCCCAGGGTGTCCTCCCAAAGCGCGATGATTTCTTCAGCGCGAGGCACAACTCCTTCAAAGACGCCGCGGGCCGCATGGCGCTTCACCTCTTCGAGATATGCGCTCTGTAACTCAAGAGCCGTGAAGCGCTCCCCCGCGATCAGCTCGGCGGTTGCCTTGAGCGTGGGATCGGCGCTGAAATTCCGCAAGGCAATCAGCGGATCGTCCAGAATGAGGCGCGAATTGACCAGGCCCTGTTCAAGCAGCGCCAGGATCAATTGCATCGGCCCCACCCTGAACAGGCAGGAACCCTGCGCCAGGGCGCTGTCGAAGAAGATGACGTGCAGGCGCGCGGGAGCCAATGGATCGCCGCCTCCGTGCAGGCCGCAGAGCGCCTCGTCGCGAGCGTTTACGATCGGCCTGTTGTAGGTGGTCTGCAGGCCCTGCAGGGTCTCGAAGAAATCGGCTCGCTGGCTGATCTGGTAAGGCGCGGAGGGCCGTCCATTCTCCGCGCCGGCCTTGCCCTGCCCGGTCAGCAGAATGCTTGAAACCTGGAAGGAAGCCAGGAACTGAAGATAGTGCGCCTTGCGCCAGAAGATGTTGTCGAACGCACGGCGGCCGATCATGAAGTTGATATGGCTGCCGTAGGAGTTTCCCTGCCCATCGCTGTTGTTGACCAGCACGTGTATTTGGCGGTCCGCGGGCCGCCCGGCATTGGCGCTGTCGAGAGCGCCTCTCATGATCCGCAGCATGGCGTGCCATGCCGCAACATGATCGAAGGCAGACAAGACCTCCGGCAGGCATAACTCGACGTGATCGAGGTCAATATAGGCCGAGCTTGCGTTGCCGGCTAGAAAGCGGCGGCTTACGTCCTGCGGATTATAAGCCCAGTCGCTGGTCGTGGCGCAGACTCCGGCATGGCCGGCTGCCCCTGTTTGCGGGGCTATCGAGGCCTTTGACCACCAGTCGTCAAGGAAGCCGTTCTGGTGGTTTGGCAGACCCTTGATCTCAGCCAGCAATGCCCGCGAGGCATCGCGGCCAGTGCCGCCGGCCTGCTCCATGCCGGCGATGAAATTGCCTAGCTCAATATCCGCGCCGCACAGCTTGGGCAGGGATATTGGGCTTGCGCTGGTTGTCGAAGTCTTGCCCATGTTATGCCGCCTCCAGGCGGTAACGGTGCGGATGACTGACCTTGCGCTCCGCCGGCTCGACCCGAACCACGTCAACATCCTGGGGCAGATCGCGCAGGTAATTCCGGGCATTGTGCGGGGTGAGCGCGCGCGGCGCGGTGATAAAGAAATCGGAGACAGCCCCGCTCATGTCCGCGGCGGTTATGCCCGCGGGTCCGCCCTCCACGTCGCGAACGCAAGCGCGCTCTTCGGCGCCCCGCGCAATGGCCTCAAGTTGCGCGCCGCTCACCAGGTCGGCGGCCCGCACCATCCGGCGCTTGCCGTCGCGCAGTGTCAGGTTCGCCAGCTCCGTATCCGTACTCAGCGAGAAGATCTGTGCAACCGCCATGTCGAGCAGGGCTTCGCGGGCCGCTGCCTGTCCCTCGCCATTCGCGGCGTAGGGAATCTCCGAGGTCAAGTGGCGGCTGAGAATGGCGCGCGCTGCCTTGCGATTCGGCTGGGGAATGTGCAGCACGAGGTCTCCCAACCTTCCCGGCCTCAACAGAGCCGGATCGATGGAGTCCATGCGGTTGGTGGCAGCCATGATGACGATGTTGCCGCGCTCCTCCAGGCCATTCAGCTCGGCCATGAAGCAGTTGAGAATCCGGTCGTCGATGCGGTTGACTGACTCGCCGCGGTTTCCGCCAATGCTGTCCACCTCGTCCCAGAACATCACGACAGGCACTCCCGGCTCCGCTGCCGCGGCCTCTCGCGCCACGCGAAAGACGGAGCGGTAGTTCTGCTCGGTCACCCCATGCCACATCGAGTTCAAAGCGCCGGGCTTGACGTTGATGAAGTGGGAGCGGCCGCTGCCCGACAAGCCTGCCATCCAGTTGCAGGTGGCCCGGGCCACCATCGTCTTGCCGTTGCCCGGCGGACCCTCCATCAACACCGCCTTCTTGCGCGGCAGCCGGTACTTGGCGGCCATGGCGGGATGGAAGATGTGCAGGGTCAGCAGGCGCTTCAATTGCTCGATCTCGCGATCCAGCCCGCCAATCTCATGAAAAGAATCGCGGGGAGTTGCCTCCAGGAAGAACTCCTCGCCCTTGGCGGCTTCGATCTTCTCGAAGGCCAGGCCCGCGTTGCGGCTGAAGCGCACGCCGTCGCCGGCCTTCAGCCCCGCATCGCGCAGCGCCGCCGTCGCCAGAACCACTACCTCCTCGTCGTGCGATCGCAACACCAACCGGCCATCGCCGGTGCTGCGGCTATAAGTAGCCACCTCGCCGGTAAGAAAGCTCGGGCTCAACGATTTCGTGATCAAATAATTGCGCTCGTGGCTCAGGAAGACCTCGTCGCCCGGCGCAAGCTCGTCCGCAGCGACTCCATCTCCCACCTGCACCACGCGCCGCTCATTTTCGGTCTGCACCAGCGCGCCCTGTACCTCGGGGGCGTTCGCCGTGGTCAGGTACACGGCGGGAAAATAGGGCGGCGCTGTCAATCTCCCAATCAACTCCCGCAACCTCTCCTGCTGCTCCTCCACCGCGGAGAGCGCATCGTGCTGGCGCGCAATCCGCTCCACCAGGAAGCGATCGATGGCCGTGGGGTGCTCCATGCCGCTATCGCTCAGCCGCTGAAGAACTGCCACGCGCTCGTCGAGCGGCAGCGAGCCCTCCGCGCCGTTTACGATCTCTTCCAACATGCTGCCTGCCATGCTGCCTTGCTCTGCTCCTCTACGCGCCACTGGTTTTCTCCTCAAGAAGATAGAATCCTCGGGGTTGCGTGATGCCCTCGCGATTGCCGAACATGCTGAACGTCAAGTCGGCGAAGGCCGTGTCGTTGGCCACGATGGCAATGCTGTACGCCCGCGGGAACGCAGCCCGCATCACGGCATCGTCGTCGGCTGAAAAGAAGTCCTTCGCCAGATGGCAGGTCTTCTGAGCCGCGGGCGTGCATGTCTTTCCCTTGCACCACTCGCGCACCGGGTGCGAGTGCCAGTAGCCCATGTAAACCTCGCCCCGCCTGCGCAGGCGCAGCGCAGCGTCAGCGGCTGCCCACGTCTGCGGCGTGAATGTCAGCTTCACATTGCTCCCGCTGGTATGCTCTGCCGGTATCTGCGCGGTGATCTCGGCAAAGATCTCTCCCGCCCCCGCATCGCGCCAGAGCATTCCAATCAGGATTCCGCCCGTCTCTGTTCCTTCCTCCGCGTGCGTTCGCTCCGCGGCTTCCTCAAGAACCTGCGGCGAAACAAAGACCGGCATATCGTCGCTCTCGATCACCCCGCTTGGCTTTGCGCGCTCCAGGAAGCTCGAAAGCGAAGCCTCGTGCGCCGGCACGCCCGGCGATGCGTTCGTCACCGTGAGCCCGCTGGCGCTGGCCGCCTCAGCGGGCGCGGGGTGGGCAACCACCACGTACGAGTAGAGCTCTCCCTCGCGCAGCTTCTTCCGCTCAACGAACTGGGAAGCAGCCGCGGCCGCCAGATCGCGAAAATGCGTGGTGGGGAAATCCGAGGCCAGCGGCCGCCAGCCCGGCGCGGCTATCTGAATGCGGTAGCCGCGGCAGTAAGGCTCCCCCATGGTGCGCTCCCAGAGCGGGATGACCGTGGACGCGATTCCATTCCCGTCGAGAGCAAGCTGGCCTCTGCGCTGGAAGTAAAAGCGCGTCCACTCATGTGCCGGCTCCCAGTCGCGCTTGGCCGCCACGGCGCCAAGGCTGGTCCCGTCCTCGGCGTAGAGGACAACCGCAAAGCGATATGGAAAAGACAAGCTCATAAAGTGTCCTCGCTGCCACTGGATCAGTAACCGAGACCGGCGTCGATGTTGGGTTGAAGAGTCAATCTGTCGCCGCGTTCGAGCGCGTCGCCAATGCGCTCGGAAGCATTCAAGTGCCGCCCTTCTCTCTCCAGCCGGGCCTGGTAAGTCAAAGGCGCGCCACTGGCATCGTTGCGCGGGAGATTCATTTTTCCCAGCATCTCGTGCACCAGCTCGCCTACCGTGTTGCCCGTGGGCGCGTTTGCCACGGAGAAGACTTTCTGGCCGGAGACATCGCTGATCTCCAGCGGAATCTCGAGTGTGGTTTCAGCTTTTCCCATTTCAGTGTTCCTCCTCATTACTCTGGTTGATGGTTGGTTGAGTCTTCGCGCGCGGCCAGGTAACAGCGAGCCGCCGCATCGTTCAGGAGCACATTCGCTTCGCGCGCGCACATCCGGTGGGCAATGGAGAGCGCAGCCAGCGCATGGTCGATCTCTTCCACGGCCGGGGCCGCCGGAAGGCCGACCTGCAAGCCGAAGCCGGTCTGCCCATCGGCATCCACAGCGCAGGCGCGCGCCATGCGCAGCGCGCCGCTGGCCGTCAGCAGGAAGACAGCCAGCGCCCGCCGGCTTGCCTCCGTTGCCGCATTCCAGCGGGCCAGCTCGACGCTTAACTCCACGCCGCTCTCCGTCAACCTGATCCTGGCCGGCGGAGCGGAGTCCGCATCGAGGTTTGCCGAGAAGTCGTTTGCTCCGCGCTCCGTGCACGCCCACGAGCTTTCGCGCAGCAGCTCGCCAAGGCCGTCTCCGCAGGCGGCGGCTTCCACGGCCCCGCGATTTCTGCCGGAATCAGGGAACTTCAACAGGCGATAGCCGTCATGGAAACCGTCCAGCGCCCACCGGAAGCGGTCAAGCAGTTGCTTCTCCTCAAGCACCACCAGGTCGGTAGTCAGTTGAAAACCGCTGCCCGCTTTATCGAGCCTGCCCAGCGCCAGTTTCACGCCTCCCGCAAGCCCGCGGTTGCCATAGATGGCGCGCTCCAGGGTGCAAATGCACTTGCGAGTCTCCTCCGGCTGGCACGCCAGGTGAAGAAAACCTTCCTCCAGCGACGCCGCAATGGGAAGCCGCGCGCCATTCTGCACAGCGCAACGCCAGCGCCACGGGCCAGCCGGCTCCAGTTCGCCGGCGCATTTGTCCAGTACGCGATAGGCGGTCGCGGCAGACTCGTTGGCGAATCTCATAGCGGTTGCACCTCCAGATTCAGCGGACGGCGCTTCAGCGGGCGTCGATCGATCGGGAATTTCTGGGCGTTTTCGCGCGCCCAGGCGCACGCAGTCTTGTTCAGCGAATCGTTTTCCCTGGGGTTGTACTTCTGAAACGTGAGGATGTCGAAGAGCTGGTAGAGTATGTCGACCAGCGTGGTGCCCGGAGTCAGGCGACCGATGCAGATCAAAGGCAGCTCGCGGCTGACATTGGGGTGCCACACGCCAGGCGTGAACAGGCGCAGCATCTCAAACGGATCGGCCCTGCGCAGGTAATCGGGCGGAAACCAGATGCCTACGCGGAAATCGCTGGCTTGGTTGATTTCGCCTGCTCCGTCGCGAATCAGCCCGTTGCACAGAAACTCGGCAACAAAATGGGGCGGAGTCATTGGCGAAAGATGCAGCCGCAGCAGGTCGCTGGAGCGGGCCAGTTCCATCCCTTCTTGCAACTGGCGCTGCATGAACCTTTCGTAGACGGGGTCGGTGCTGCTGAACCGGTTGTCGCTCATGCCGCCGCCTCCAATACTCGGTGATGCCAGTTGCCGCCGCTCACAATGTCTCCTGCGCGCAGCCCAATCTGCGCGAGCGTGAGATGCGAGTACTTCCCCACCAGTTCGGGCTCCAGGCGCTCCAGCGAACCGAAGCCGGTGGTGACCATCCTCCGGTCGCACCTGGGGCAGCGCACCAGCGGCCGGTTCAGGCGCAGCGACTCTTCCCGATGGCCGCAGCCAGGACAGGTCAACTCGCACGCAAAGCGGTGCCCTTCCACCTGCAGGCTGCCGAGTGTGTTCAAAGCCGTTCCCACCGTGGTGGAGTCGGGCCGGCAAGCCCACGCCTCAATCTGCCAGGTGCGGTGATCGAAGCGGCACCATGGATTCCGCCGCTCGGCGGTCACCTGCACGGCGTGATGTTCGGCATCCAGAATCACCTGCCGTCCGGCCATCGACTCAACCGCTTCGCCATGCAGCAGCTTGGCAATCTCGATCGCCATCAAGGATGCTGCCAGCCCGCCCAGAGCAGACGATGCCATGGTCGGAAATCCGGCGCCGCTCCCAGCGCCGCACAGGTACTCCTGCTCGAGAGCGGAATACTGATCGCTGCCCCACGAGCACTCCAAACACGGCGCGTCCTGCCCGGGAAGATATGCATTGACGCGCACCAGGTTTTGGCTGCCCAGCACGCCGCAGTCCGCCCATGGGACGCCGAGTCTCCAGGCGATCTCATTCACATGCTGCCGCGCCGCGCGGCTGTCCAGGCAGCTCACGATCAGGTCGGACTTGAGGAGCCCCCTGGGAACGTCTTCGATGCGCTGCTGTAGGGCGACCACGTCCAGGCCCGATTCGCCCAGGCCGGGCCGGATGCGCCGCAGCTTTTCAGCCTGCGCTTCCACCTTGGGCTGGCCCACATCGACGCGGTCGATGTTCTGAACGGCGAGGTTTCCGGGCTCATAGAACTCCGGATCGACCAGCGTCAGCCGGCCGATTCCGGGCATCCGCGCTAGGTGCGGCAACAGATGAGAGCCGGTGTTGCCGCCGGCTCCGGCCACCACAACGTGCTTTCTCTCCGTCTGCATCACTCCTCCTCCGGCGTCCATGCGAAGCCAGTGTCAAGAGCGGTCGAATGGCCGCAGAACGCACATTTTTCCGTGTAGGTCCAGCAGGGCAGGCGCTCCGATTCCGCCAGGCTCGCGGACTCATCCTGGTGGTACCAGATTCCGCACCCAGGGCAGCACACAGCCGGTGTGCCCGGCTCGATCTTCTGGCGGCAGCGCCCGCAGAAGACCGCCCGTTCCGTCCCCGGAAAAGCCTCCACGGCCGCCAATGTCTCCGTGGAGAAGTACCGCGCTACGCCGCTTATCCGGATCTCGTCCCGGTCGGCCAGAACACGGATGCCCGCGGTCGCCGCGCGGCTGTTTACGCGAATATCGCAATCCGCCGGCGCGATCAGCGCCCAGACCTTCGAGCCACCTGTGTCCACCCGGATAAGGAGCGCCGTCTGCCCGCCTGGCGCCGCTTGAAAACCACCCCCCGCCGGCCGGATCGAATGCGCGGCGAGGTCGAACCTCGCTCCATCCAGCCGCCGTGCGCCCCAATCGCCGTCTTTCCGAGTCCAAAGATGAGCCATAAGGAATCTCAGCCTCTGAGATCAGAGTGCTCCTCGCTGGGCCGTTACGGACAATCACCTGCCCATGTACCCAGGAAATCCATCCAAAACACTGATAAAACAGGAGATAGGAGCGACAATCATCCACACCGAACACTGCGGGTCACACGGCTGGGGGTAGGGCGCCAAAGTGGCCTCTGCTGGTCTGCCGTGTGCCCTCGTTCAGTCGCTATATCCGGCTGCTGAAACCGTGCCCTGAAGAATCATCTGCCGTGCCGCGCCATCGCACGGTTTCCGCGCTCGCACTGGCCTGCCCCCAACACCAAAGAAGAGGTGGATCGATTCCTTTAGAATGAGCTTGCGGGCGGTTGGAAAAACACGAACTCAACAGCACCGCGCATTGACCCGGCCTGCGCAGCCCAGAGCATTCCCATGCCCCGGCCGGCTCCCATCCTTCCCGGCCTGCGGCCAACACCCCGCAGTTACTCAACTCATGGACTACCGGCAATTTTGCGACAATCCCACCCAAAGCCGCCTAGGAGAAAAACTTGATCAACGGAATTCCCCAGCTAACCGTGAAGGAACTCAAGCGCCGCATCGACGCCGGCGAGGACGCCTACATACTCGACGTTCGCGAGCCCTACGAATACCGGATCGCCAACCTTGGAGGCCAGCTTATCCCGCTGAACGATGTACCCAACCGCCTGGCCGAGATCGACCGCGGCCGCGAGGTGATCGTTCAGTGCCGCTCGGGATCGCGCAGCCAGCGCGTTGCCGAGTTTCTCAAGCTGGCCGGCTACCCGCGGGTCGTGAATCTTGCCGGCGGCATCCTGGCCTGGAGCGACGAGATCGACCCCAAGTTGCAGAAGTACTGAGAGGGAAGATGTTCCACGAGATACCAGAGGCAATGCTGGCTCGGATGCGCGAACTGGAGCGAATCGACTCCATCGACCGGGCCGACGGAACGCCGCGCATGAAGCGGCTCCGCCAGATTCAGCCCGAAGTGGGTCGATTCATTGCCATGCTAGCGGCAGCGGCCCCGCCCGGCCGCTGCGTCGAGATTGGAACCAGCGCGGGATATTCCACGCTCTGGCTTGCCCTGGCCTGCCGGGCTACTGGAAGAAAGATCGCGACCTATGAGATATTGCCGGAGAAGGCCGAACTGGCGCGGCGGACCTTCGATGCGGCCGGAGTCTGGGACGCTGTCGAGTTTGTGCACGGGGACGCCATGGGTCACCTGCCGAATTTGAGAGACATCGCCTTCTGCTTTCTCGACGCCGAGAAACAGATCTATGCCGATTGCTATGAGGCGGTGGTCCCACGCATGGTAGGGGGCGGTCTTCTCGTCGCGGACAACGCCATCAATCATCGGGCAACCCTGCAACCCATGCTCGATCGAGCGCTCGATGACGAGAGGGTTGACGCTCTCATCGTCCCCATTGGCAACGGCGAGTTGGTTTGCAGGAAAAGGTAAACACATTCTTCGATGAAAGGGAGCCATAGGATGGATGCCCTGAGTCTGTCAGGCAGGCACGTTCGTCTGGAGCCTCTGGACCGCTCTCACGCGGAAGGGCTTGCGGCAGCTTCGGCGGCTGACCCCTCGCTCTATCGGTGGACCTTCGTTCCCCAGGGCATGGCCCAGGCCGCAAGCTACATTGAAGCCGCTCTGACGGCGCGGGACGAGGGCAGCGCCGTGCCCTTCGCGATCATTCGCGTTGAGGACGGCGCCGTCATCGGGTCCACCCGCTTCTTCAATCTGGAGCGGTGGCCTTGGCCGCAGGGCCATGCGCGCCACGGCCGCCAGCACCCCGACGCCTGCGAGATCGGCTACACCTGGCTGACCCGCCCGGCCATCCGCACCGCCGCGAACACCGAGGCCAAACGGCTGCTGCTGACCCATGCCTTTGAAAGCTGGCAGGTGCTGCGAGTCTGCCTGCACACCGACGCGCGCAACCTGCAATCGCGCGCCGCCATCGAGCGTATCGGCGCGAGATTTGAGGGGATTCTCCGCGCCCATAGGATGTCCAGCGACTACACTGCGCGGGATTCGGCTCGCTTTTCAATCGTTGCCGAGGAGTGGCCCGAGGTAAAGCGGCGGCTCTCCCAAGCCCGTTGACCTTCCGCGCGCGGTCCTGTCGGCGCGCAGCAGCGCTTCCCAGCCGCTCGGGCTCTCCCAGGGCCATCCATCCCAAACCGTGCCAGGAGCACCTCCTGAACTGCTAGCAACCGTAAGGCCTTCCGCCCAACCAGAAGCTGCTTAATCTTGAGCGGAAATCTCTGTTCTTCCCGTTTCTGCAACCCATGTCTCTTCAAGGACGGCCACGGAATGCCGAGCCGGAAAGCCCGGCTTTCCTGCCCTGGCTGCGGGCTATACTCCTGCGTGTAGTGGCCTCCTATGCCATGAAAAAGAGTGGCCCCAACCGGACGCGCGCTAGTGGTCGAAGGAACGCGAGACGATGCCTTCCCGGCCAGCGGCATAGCCCATAGCGTTTGCACAGATGCCGCGGAACCCCACTTGGAGTCGCATATGAGCTGTAATTCAATCCAGGCCGCCAGTGCGGAGGTTTATCGCACGGCTGTTCCCGGTGCTGCGCCAGCCGGTGTTTCGTTGTTTTCGATGAGACAGATCCGAACCTGGACACTAGCGCTGGCGGCTCTCCTGCAAGCCGCCGCGGGCGCGCAGGCGCAAGCCGTCTTCGGAGCGCAGCCGGCCGGCACGGCCTCCGGGGGTCAGAACGTCTCTGTCACGGCTCAATCCGCGGGCTCCGTGGCCACTGTGGAGGTGTTGACGATGGGCGTCGCCGGGCTGGATTTCGCCAAGGGAGTCGGCGCGCTGAACTGCGAGAACGCAACGCTAGGCTCCGGCCAAGCCTGCACGGAGTCCGTCACCTTTACTCCCCAAGCTCCCGGCCTGCACAGCGGCGCGGTGGTCCTGCTGAGCGCCGGCGGCAACGTCCTGGGAACCACCTACCTCTCCGGCACGGGACAGGGCGGATTGGGAGTTCTGGTACCCGGCAACCTCCTCCTGGTGGCGGGCGACGGCATTTACAAGGGACCGGTGCTGGATGGAGCTCCGGCCGCGGAGGCGTCGCTCTACCTGCCCACCAGCGTGACCCTGGACGGCGCGGGCAACCTGTATATCGCCGACAGCCTCCACAACCGGGTCCGCATGGTCACGGCCTCCACCGGAATCATTTCCACCATTGCCGGCAACGGCAATCCAACCTACACCGGCGACGGCGGGCCGGCCGCGAATGCGACCCTGAGCGCGCCGTCGGGCGTGGCTCTCGACGGCGCGGGCAATCTCTACATTGCGGATACCGGCAACAACGCCGTCCGCGAGATCGCGGCGTCCACCGGCATCATCTCCACGGTGGCCGGCACAGGCACGCTCGGAAGCGCGGGCAATGGCGTTGCCGCAACCTTGGCCGAGCTCAATCAACCCCAGGGCGTCAGCGTCGATGCCAGCGGAACCCTCTACATCGCCGACACCTCCAACCATCTCATCCGGCGCGTCGATACGGCCTCGGGCATCCTCACGACGGTGGCGGGAAACGGGACCATGAATCCGGTAACCGGCGACGGAAGCTACTCCGGGGACAACGGGCCGGCAATCCAGGCAGGTCTCAACTTCCCCTATGCGGTCGCCTTCGATGGCGCCGGCGACATGTACATTCCAGACTCGAAGAACAACGCCATTCGCATGGTCGCGGCGGTGAATGGCGTGGTGTCCGCAAGCGGCATCGTCACCACCTTTGCCGGCAACGGCGCGCCGGGCTTCTCCGGCGACGGCGGAGCGGCGGCCGCCGCCCAGCTTTGGTCGCCCGAGGGAGTCGTTGCCGACCCGGCTGGCAACATCTATATCGCGGACACGCAGAATGCCGGCATCCGCAAGGTAAGCTCGGCCACCGGGTTCATTTCCACCCTTGTCCAGAGCGGCGTTGGCGAGGACTTCAATGGCGGGGCGCTCTCCACGGTAAGCCTCTACGGGCCGATCGGGCTCTTCCTCGATGGCGGCGGCAACCTCTACTTCGCTGACTCCCTGAACATGAATGTCCAGCAGATCCAGAGCAACTTTGCTGCCCTGGATTTCACCACGGGTCCCGGCAACACGACGATCTCGATCCGCCAGGGGGAAAAATCCACTACCCAGCTTCAGCAAGTGGAGAACGACGGGAACGCACCGCTCGATGTGACCGCCCTCAGCTTCGGCGCCAACGCCGCGCTCGATCCGGCGGCAACCACGTGCGTCCTCAGCCCCCCGTTCCTGGCGGTGAACGAGGATTGCCAGATCGGCGCAGTCTTTGCCCCCTCCGCCGCCATCGTGATTCCCCCTCCCGCCACCGAAGAACAGTTGACCGGCACCATTGCCGTCGCAGCCAGCTCGGGGAACGCGCCCCTCCAGATCGAAGCGATCGGGATTGCGGCCGTCGTCAATGCCACCACGACGGCGTTGACCTCCAGCCTCAATCCCTCCGGCTTTGGACAAGCCGTCACCTTCACCGCGACCGTCTCCACGGGCGCTCAAACCGGCGCACTTACCGGCGCCGTCACCTTTACCGTGGACGGCGTCGCCGCGGGCTCCCCGGCGGTCATCAACGCAGCCGGCGCAGCCGTGTACTCGACTAGCGGTCTCACCGTGGGAGTGCATAGCGTAACGGCCTCGTACAACAGCGACCCGGAGCACTTTCCAAGCGTGTCGGCGCCGCTGACTCAGACCGTGCTGGAAGGCACCATCGTCACCCTCGCATCCAGCCTGAACCCATCGAATCTGGGTGCTCCGGTCACATTCGCCGCAGCTGTGTCGGCCCCGCCCAGCAGCGGCAGCGTTCCCCCGGACGGCACGATCGTCTTCTCCGATGGCGCGGCGATTCTCGGCAGCGCGGCGCTCAGCGCGGCGGGCGTGGCCAGTTTGACCACCTCTGCGCTGACCAACGGCATGCATTCGATTACAGCAACCTATGGAGGTGACGCAAGCAACCAGATCCAGGGCAGCAACTCGACGGTTCTCGAACAGGATGTGCAGGTGCCGGGGAAGGTCTCGCTGGTCTCCAACCCCAACCCCTCGAACTACGGAGCTCCGGTTACCTTTTTCATAACCGTCGCGACCACCGGGATTGCCCCCGCAACGGGCACGGTGAACATTCTGGATGGAGCGCAGCAGGCCGGGAGCGGCACGCTCGTTGGCTCGACGGGCCACACCACGGTCACGACCTCAACTCTGGCCGTCGGCTCGCATTCCATCACGGCAGCCTACCTAGGCGATTCGACCTACGCCTCCAGCACCTCGCCTTCGGTAATGCAGATGGTGAATCAGGCTCAGACCTCAACGAAGGTTGCTGCTCCGGTTCCGAACCCAGGCATCTCGGGCGGGACGGTGGCCCTTACATCGGCCGTCAAGGTGACCGAGGGCGTCTCTACGCCGACCGGCACAGTCAAGTTCAGCAGTGGAAGCGCGACCCTGGGATCGGCCGCGCTGGGCGCATCGGGAACGGCCACCATCGGTTCGACCTTCGCGGCTGGGAGCTACCCCATCGTCGCCACCTATTCGGGCGACGCCAACGACGCTGGAAGCGTCTCAGCCCCGTATTCGCTGACGGTGCAGTTGGCAACCACCGCGACCGCCGTCACAGCCAGTCCGAATCCCGCTGTCGTCGAATCCCCGGTCTCCTTTGCGGCCAGGGTGACGGGCAACGGCGGAACTCCAACCGGCAGCGTCGCTTTCTCGGCCGATGGGGCTTCCATGGGAAGCGCGACCCTGGACTCGACCGGCGCGGCCACCCTGAGCGATGCCGCGCTCTCGCCCGGAACCCACTTGATCGCGGCCAGCTATACCGGGGACGCGAACGACGCGGTGAGCGCCTCCGCGGCGATCGGCCTGGTCGTGACGGTCATCCCCACGGCTACGGCACTGGGGGCTTCATCGACGACGGGCGGCTCGGCGCAGGTTACTCTGGTGGCCGCGGTCGTGGGCACCGGCGGCCCCACGCCCACTGGCACGGTCACTTTCAACGATGGAAGTACGGCGATTGGCTCGGCCACGCTGAATTCGAGCGGAGTCGCGACGCTCATTCCCAATCTTGCTGCCGGCACTTACACCATCGTCGCGGTCTATAGCGGCGATTCGATTCATGGCGGGTCCACATCGCAGCCGGCAACGGTCTCCGGCACGCCGGCCGGCTTCAGCCTCACCCTCAGTCCCTCGAGCGTCACAATGGCCACGGGGGAGAACGCTGCCGTCGCCGTAACGCTCACTTCGGTCAGCGGCTTTGCCGACGCCAGCATCGGGCTCGGCTGCGCCGCGCTTCCCGCCGCGGTCAATTGCCACTTTTCAGCCGTCAGCGCGGATCTCGCCGCGAACAGCAGCCAGACCGTTCAGCTCACCATCGACACCAACAATCCGCTGAGCGGCGGCACAACCGCCAGAAACGCGATCCAGGTGAACGGGGGCGTTGCTCTGGCCGGCTTCTCCATCTTGTCTCTCCCCCTCTGCGTCTTCTTCTGCACGGGCCTCCGGCGATTCCGCAAGCGCCATGGAGCAGTCTTCTCCGTGGTGCTGGTCCTGCTTGTCTCCTCTGCCGCCATCGTGGTGAATGGCTGTTCCGGGTTCAGCCAGACCACCGCCGCGCCGGGCACTTACGTGATCCAGGTGACCGCTACGGGCGCAAACAGCAACGTGATCCACTATCAGAACCTGACGCTGAACATCACCAAGTAGGGCGAACGCATGGGCTTTGAGCGGCAAGCAGATGAAGAGCTTCCATAGATTCGATGGGGAGCGGAGCGGCGGACCGGCCTTGCGGTTTGGCGGAAGTGCGATCCCGTGCGCGGTTCTTATGGCGGTCTGCCTGTCAGGATGGAGCGAAGCGACCGGGCAGGTGGTCCCGTCGGCCGATGCCGGCGGCGCCAGGCTGACGGTGGGCGCAACTGCAACCGGCTATGCCCTTCAGTATGGCGAGAGAAAGATGCTCGGCGTGGCCGCCATCGCCGACCTTGACACCAGCCGCCGCATTGGGATTGAAGGCGAAGCGCAATGGCTGATCTTCCACCAGACGGCCAGCGTCCACACCGCGACCTGGCTGATCGGCCCCCGCTACCACATGACCTTCGGCCGGTTCCAGCCCTATGCCAAGGGGCTGGCAGGCTTCGGCCAATTTAATTATCCCTATAACCTTGGCCAGGACACAGACCTGGTGATTGCGCCGGGGAGCGGGGTCGACTTCCGCCTCACCCGCAGAATCCGCCTCCGCCTGGCCGACTTCGAGTACCAGTTCTGGCCCCAGTTCCACTATGGAGCATTGTCGTCTTTTGGCGTCAGTTCGGGTGTCCGAGTCCGCATCTTCTGAGTGCGCTCTGCCTCTCCCGCACTGGCCGATGTTGCGCACGAGGCCGCGGATGCCGTTCATCGAAGCCTTGCCGGCCTCCGTGCAGCATCGACTCAATTCCACGTTGAGTTTTCCGGCATTTCGCCGTATGATAACCATGCAGACGAATTTGTCCGCCGTGGTTGCCGTGAGTACGCCGGCTGGCGGAGAGAGGAGTGGGCTTATAGCCCACTTTTTATTTGGGGCAAGACTTTGGGGCGGGATTTTGAGTCCGGAACCCTGAGAATGAGCCGCCAAATCGTCGGGATATTTGAACGGCATTCGCAACGGACGATGCTTGTTGCTGGGGTGCTTGAGCGGTGTTGAGAACGGGGCCCCCGGCGAATGATGTTTGTTCGCTGGGGTGTTGAGAACGGGGCTCCCAGCGAATGATTCTTGTTCGCTGGGGTGTTGAACGATGGCAGTGAAGCTGGACGAAATTCGGGCAGCGGCGGCGAGAGTGGCCGCTTCGCATGGGCTGGATGTAGTGGACGTTGAGTTCATCGGCCCTCGAAAGGAGCGCACTCTGCGAGTCTTCCTTGAGAAGAACGCCGAGGGCCGCGCCGCGCTCAAGGCCGCAGTCGCGGCGGGAGCCGAGGGGCTTCCCGAGCGGCTGGTTGAGGGCAGGTTGAGCGTGGAGCAGTTGTCCGGCATTACCCACGAGGATTGCGCCGCGTTCAGCCGGGATTTTGGAGTTTTGCTGGATGTGGAAGACCTGATTCCCGGCGCGGAGTACACGCTGGAAGCAAGTTCTCCGGGCCTCGATCGCAAGCTGACCAGGCAGGAGGAGTTTCAGAGGTTTCAAGGAAGCCTGGTGAAGATTCAGACGTTTGAGCCGATTCGCGGCAACCGGCACTGGCAGGGACGCCTGATTGCCGGAGCGGAAGCGGAGACCATGGCAACCGTTCTGCTCGACCTCGACGCGGTCAAGCAGAACAGCAAGACAAGGAAGACGGGAGCAAGCACGGTGGAGATTGCGCTCGGCAACATTGAGAAGGCGCAACTGGTGCCGGAGATCTGAAGAAGCAGGGACTAAGGGGCTAAGGGACTAGAAGGCAAGCATTGCAGAACGAAACCGGGCCTGCATTCGGGCATTTGAGTCCCTTAGGCCCTAGACCCTTTAACAACCGGCCCGGCCCCACGGCCCGGCCCGAGAAGTACCGAGAGAGCAAGCAAAGTATGGCCACCAGCGTTTTGTACCAGAGCATCGAACTCCTGAGCCAGGAGAAGGGCATTGACCCCGCCATTGTCGTCGGCGCGGTCGAGGAGGCCATTGCCCTGGCCACGCGCAAGTTTTACAAGACACAGGAAAACATGCGCGGCGAGCTGAACAAGGAGACGGGCGCAATTACGGCCTACATCTACAAGACGGTGGTGGCGGATGCGGCCGCGGTCGAGGATCCGCTCAACCAGATCACGCTCGAAGAGGCCAGCCAGCTGGCTCCCGGCGTTGAGGTAGGCAGCGAGATCCGGCTCTATCGCGACACCAGTCCGCTGGGCCGCATCGCCGCGCAACTGGCCAAGCAGGTCATCTTCCAGAAGGTGCGCGAGGCCGAGCGCGACACGGTGTTCAACGAGTATGCCCACCGCGAAAACGAGGTTCTGAATGCCACTGTGAAGCGGATTGAGGGCCAGGACATTATCTACGATCTGGGCAAGGCCGAAGCCCGCTGCCCCAAGCGCGAGCAGTCGCGCCTGGAGCAGTTCTCCATCGGCGAACGCGTCCGCGTGGTTCTGCTCAAGGTGGACCGCGCCGCCAAGGGACCGCAGGTCATCGTCTCCCGCGCCGCCCCGGAACTGGTCTCGAATCTCTTCCAGTCGGAGGTTCCCGAAATCTACGACAACACCGTGACCATCCGCAACATTGCCCGCGAGGCCGGCGAGCGCACCAAGATCGCCGTCCAAAGCCGCGACAAGGACGTTGACCCGGTGGGCGCTTGCGTTGGGATGAAGGGCATGCGCGTGCAGTCCATCATCCGCGAACTCCGCGGCGAGAAGATTGACATCATCGAATACAGCGATGAGATCACCACCTTCGCCCAGAAGGCGCTCCAACCAGCCAAGGTGAGCCGCGTCTCGGTCTCCAATCTCGCCGAAAAGCAACTCGAAGTCATCGTCGACGACACACAACTCTCCCTGGCCATCGGAAAGAAGGGCCAGAACGTCCGCCTCGCGGCCAAGCTGCTGGGCTGGAAGATTGACATCAAGAGCGAAGAGGAGAAGCGCCAGGAGGTCGAGCAGCAGATGCAGGCGCTCTCCGGCGGTCCGTCCACACCCATCGAGCAAGTCACCGAACTCGGCGACGGCATTATTCAAAAGCTTGTCGCCGCCGGCATCACCACCGTTGAAACCCTCGCCGACATGACCCCCGAACAGCTCGAAGAGATTCCGGGCATCGGCGAAAAGACCCTGGAGCGCATCAGCGTGGCCGTGCGCCACTACTTCGGACACTTTGAAGAGGGCGAAGCCCCGGAGGCGGAAGCCGCCGAATCTGACGAGTCGGAGGAAGCGCGCGAAGCGGTTCTGGATACCGACGAGGCGGAGGCCGAGAACGACGCAGCGGTCATTACGGAAGCGGAGGGCGTTCGCGCTGCCGAAGGAGAAACCGGGTACAGCACTGGGGAAGAGGCAGCAGTGGAGGAGCTTCCAGACGAGGCGGAAGTCGAGACTTTGGAAGACCGGCCGGCTGAGGCGCTTGAGCAGGACGCTCAAAGCGCGGAAGAGCCGCTGCTGGAAGAGATTGAAACCGAAAGCGCAACATCGGACGAACGTGCGGACAAAGAGAGCGGCGCATAAGATGCGCCGCCTTCAAGACTGCTCGGGCAACAACAAATTCTCATGAACAACCATCGCCACGAGGTAGCTATGAGCGACTGAGGGCCGTGGGCACCACATTTTGAAAAGAGGCGGATGAGTAAGGTTCGTATCAACGATCTCGCGCGCGAGATGGAAGTCAAGAGCAAGCAGATTCTTGACATATTGGTGGAACTCGGCCTGGATAGCGGTAAGACCCACTCCAGTTCCCTGGAGGATTACGAGGCGGAGAAGGTTCGCGCGCAATTCGAGCGTGGATCGCGGTCCGGCGGTCAGGGCGCCGCTGCGCCTTCGCGCGCCTCGCAGGTCATCACGCCCAAAATCGATCTTTCCCACATCTCCAAACCGGGCGACGTGCTCAAGGCTATTCTGGCCAATAAGCAAAGGGAAGAGCAGGAGGCGCGCCAAAGCCATCTGCCCCCTGCGCCGGTGCGCACGGCGCCGCCCGCTCCAGTTCCGCCCCCTGCGCCTCCGGTGGCTACAGCCCCGCCACAGCCGCTCCGGCCGGAACCGCGCAAGGTGGTTCCGCAGCCGCGCTCCGCGCCGCCCATCGTCGTTCCGCCAGCCCAACCCGCCATTGCCTCCCGTCCACCCACCGGTCCGGTGGTGGCCAAGGCACCGGCAGGCTCGGTTGCCCCGGTCCGCCCGGTCGTTGTAGTCGCGCCGCCCCCGGCAGCCGTCGTAGTCAAGCCGCCTACGGCTCCAGTTGCGCCCCCGGCTCCGGTCTCAGCCCCTCGCGAAGACCAACTATACGCTGCCGAACCGCCAGCGGCTGTCGCCAAGCAGCCTGCGATTCCTGCCGCGCCGCCCGTTCCCGCTTCAGTTACTCCTGCTCCCAGTGCCGCCGCGGCGCAAGAGCCCGCTTTGCCGCCCGCGCCAGCTCCGACGCCTGCGCCGCTCCTGGAACCTGCGGCCATCGCCATGGTTGAGCCCGCCGTTGCTACCGCGCCACCCGATCGCGAAGCCCTCCCTGCCGAGGCCGAGATTCACGCCTCTGTCCCTACCGTTGGGGGCGAGCGCGCGGCTGCTGCTTCGCCTGCCGCGGCCCGCCGCGCTCAGGGTCATACGCACACAGCATCGCCCACCCCGGCTCTGCCTGCCCGCCGCATGGTCATGCCACAAACCGGCCCACGTCCTGTCTACAAGGCGCCCAAACTGGCCCCCACCGAGGCCGCTGCCGCGGGGACCGGCAACCAGGCCACGGGAGCGGGCATTCAACGCGGCAAGCCCATCTTCGACCGCAACAGGCCATCGAGCGGTCCGGGCAGCTACTCGCAGCGCACTCCCGGCGGAGCACCGGTCCCTGGCGGACAAGTTCCAGGCGGGCCGCGTCCCAAGCATCCTACGCGCACCACCCCCGGCGGCTACGCCGGAGCCGGCGCTCCCGGCGCTCCGGGCTTTGCACCGCGTCCTGGGTTTGGAGCGCCCCGTCCAGGCGGCTTCGGCGGCCCTCCCCGCCCCGGCGGCTCGGCGCCGCCAACCGGCGAGGCTCCGCGCCCGGCGCGCGCCCCATCCAGAGGCCGTGGCGGCCGTGGCGGCCAGCAGTATCCCAAGACCAAAGAAGGCCCGATGAAGGGCTTTGTGCCGCCGCCTCGCTATGGCGGCCTCCAATACGGCGGCGAACCGCTGCCCATCACCCGCGAAATCACCGTTACTGAAGGCATCAGCGTCAAGGATCTGGCTGAGAAGCTCGATATCCGCGCCAAGGATCTCATCGCCACACTGCTCATGAAGGGCGTCTTCGTCACCGTCAACCAGTCCCTCGACGCCGAGATGGTCAAGGATGTCGCCGCCAAGTTCGGCGCCGCCGCCAACGTCATCAGCTACGAGGAAGAAATCGCCAATCAGGCCATCGAAGAGGTTCTCGAAGCCGAGAATACCGGCGAACTTGAAGTTCCCCGCTCCCCCGTCGTCACCGTCATGGGTCACGTCGATCACGGCAAGACTTCGCTGCTCGACGCCATCCGCAAGACCGATGTTGCCGCGGGCGAGGCTGGCGGCATCACCCAGCACATCGGCGCTTACAAGGTCCGCTTTGCCAAGGAAGGCTCGCCGGCCTATGGGCGCGAGATCGTTTTCCTCGACACTCCTGGCCACGAGGCCTTCACCCGCATGAGAGCCCGCGGCGCAAAAGTTACCGACATTGTGGTAGTGGTGGTGGCCGCCGACGACGGCGTTATGCCCCAGACCCTCGAGGCCATCGACCACGCCAAGGCCGCCGGCGTCCCAATCATCGTCGCTGTCAACAAGATCGACAAGCCCGAAGCCAACCCGGAGCGCGTCAAGAAGCAGCTCGCCGACCGCGGCCTGATTCCCGAAGAGTGGGCCGGCGGCGCGGAGGGAACCGTCTTTGTCGAGGTCTCTGCCAAGAAGCGCATCAACCTCGACCTGCTGCTGGAGATGATCTGCCTGGTCAGCGACCTACGCGCCCCCAAGGCCACTCCGGGCCGCAAGGCGGTCGGCTCCGTCATTGAAGCCAAGCTCGACCGCGGCCGCGGCGCAGTGGCCACCGTCCTGGTCCAGGATGGAACCCTCCACCTCAACGACAGCTACATCGTCGGCAACACCTTCGGCAAGGTCCGCGCCATGTTCGACGATCGCGGACGCCCCATCGAGGAAGCCGGCCCATCCACCCCGGTTGAAGTCCTCGGCCTCGAATCCATGCCCGACTCCGGCGACACCTTCCTGGTTGTGGCCGACCGCGACAAGGCCAAGGGCATCGCCCAATACCGCAAGATGAAGGAGCGCGACGCCCAGTTGGCCAAGAGCTCCCGCGTCTCGCTCGAGGGCCTGGCCGAGCAGATTCGCCAGGCCGGCGTCAAGGATCTGCCCCTCATTATCAAGGGCGACGTCACCGGCTCGGTCGAGGTTCTGGCCGACTCCCTGATCAAGATGTCCACCGAGAAGGTGCGCATCAAGGTCATCCACTCCGGCGTCGGTTCCATCACCGAGAGCGACGTCCTGCTGGCCACCGCCTCCAACACCATCATCATCGGCTTCAACGTCCGCCCCGAGCGCAAGGCCGCCGAATTGGCCCAGCAGGAAGGCATCGAAATCCGCCTCCACTCCATCATCTATGAGCTCCAGGACGAAATTCGCCTAGCCATGATGGGCCTGCTCGATCCCACCTTCCGTGAGAACTACGTGGGCCGGGCCGAAGTCCTCAACGTCTTCAAGATTCCCAAGGTGGGCACCATCGCCGGCTGCCGCGTCCAGGATGGCGTCATTCGCCGCGACGCCGAAGTCAAGGTCATCCGCGGCGTGGAACAGCTCTTCAAGGGCAAGATCACCTCTCTCAAGCGCTTCAAGGACGACGCCCGCGAAGTCACCAACGGCATGGAGTGCGGCATCGGCCTGGGCGGCTTCAGCGACCTCAAGGAAGGCGACCTCATCGAAGCCTTCTCCACCGAAAAGCTGGCCGCCGATCTGGGTGCGCTGACCACAGTCAAGGCATAGCGGCACTCAGCCTTTCCAATAGGAGAACCGGCCCGCTCCTCACCGCGTGAGGCGGGCCGGTCGTTCTTGAGCAATGTTGGCACGCCGGTTCCGGCAGGATCCGGCTTCAATGGCCGCGAAGAACCTCTTGGGTCGGCAGCAGTGTCAGGGCGCGACTTCAGTCGTGCCGCAAGCGCAATGGAATCAGCGCGGGCTTCAGCCCCGGAGGGTTCCTTTTCTGAAATCCCTTCCGATCTCTTACCTTTTCTGCTGCATCTTCGGCCTTGGCAATGAAATAGCCAAGCTGGCCCGGCCCTCGGGCGAGTGAAACAAGTGGAGCGATCTGTGCAGCTGGGCCTGTGTTGTGATACAACAGAGTGTTCGGGAGACATCGCCGAAAAATGCAGGAGAAAAGCGATTTATTAAGAGACCGCCATCGGGACGCATTCTCCTTTTGGATGGATGGTGTTCAACCCGGGCAACTCACGCGCTCGATTCAGAATTCCTTTGGACGACAGGAGATTGGCAATGGCTGAAACGATTTTTAGCTCTTTCGAGACAGTAAAGTACGAGGGTCCTTCAAGCGAGAAGGCCCTTGCCTACCGTTGGTACGATGCCGAGCG
>JBEKDH010000054.1:0-22685 GCA_050014455.1 Occallatibacter sp. | reverse complement strand
ACTCCGCTGACCGAAGAAAACGAAGACCTTTGCCGCGACCTCTGCAAGCGGCTCTTCCTCAGCCGCCACGCCGACGGGACGCACACCGACCCGCTCTTCCGGCTGCAACCGGAGCGCTGGCTCGAATCGCGCCTGCTGGGCGGAATCGCGGATCTGCTGCCGGGGTTGCGCGGCGATCTGCTATACACCCAGGTGCCGGCGCTCTCCGTTGGCGACCGGGGTTTGCTGGACATGCTCACGCTTGACCGCAACGGGCGGCTGACGGTGGTGGAACTCAAGGCCGACGAGGACCTGCACCTGCCCCTGCAAGCGCTCGACTACTGGATTCGCGTGCGCGCGCTGAACGACGACCGCCAGCCCGCAGCGGGCAACGCCGGCGGCCGTCCGCTATCGGCCTTCGAGCGCCAGGGATACTTTCCGGGGGCGGAGGTTTCGCCGCTTCCGCCGCGGCTGCTGCTGGCCGCGCCGGCCTTGCGTATTCATCCCGCCAACGAGCCGGTGCTGCGCTATTTCTCGCCTCAAGTCGAATGGGAGCTGATCGCCCTCAGCGAGCATTGGCGGCGCGAGCTGAAGGTGGTCTTCCGCAAACGGAGCGGGGAGGGGAGGGGGTAGACGATCATCTGGCCGGTCGCCCTGGTCTCATGCGGAATCTTGTTAAGTTGAGGGTGCCCCCGGCAGAGGGTGCCCCCGGTCCCTCGCTTTTGGGGACCGGGGATGGAAGCACCACGCCTCCCACCCCCCGGTTGGAGTATTCTCGCAGTGTATGAAAGGCCGGCGCATCCGTTATCAGCAAACGGGGGAGTTTCACTTCCTCACCTTCAGCAGTTTCCGGCGTGAGCCATACCTGTCGGCGGTCGCGGCGATGGAGCTTTTCGAAGATGCGTTGGAACGCGTTCGGCTGCGTTATCTATTTGCTGTCGCTGGCTACGTGGTCATGCCGGAGCACGTGCATCTGTTGGTCAATGAGCCAGGGCGCGGGCTTTTATCCAGAACCGTTCAGGCCCTCAAGCTGTCGGTTTCGATGCGCAGCCGCGAAAGACCCTTTTGGCAGGCGCATTATTACGATTTCAACGTCTCGTCACACCGGAAGTTCGTTGAGAAGTTGCGCTACATTCACCGCAATCCAGTCAAGCGCGGCCTCGTTACCAAGCCTGAGGAGTGGCTTTGGTCAAGCTATCGCCATTATCAAACGGGTATTCACGGCACCGTAGAAATCGAATCGGAATGGACGGCCCGTGAGAGAGGCTGGCAACTGCCCGAGTGGATGCGCAATAGGCAGTTCGATTCCCAATCCCCGGTCCCCAAAGGCCACGGACCGGGGGCACCCTCAGCTTGATAATTCGCGGTATGACACCAAGGCCACCCGCCCAGGAATGACATTTCGTTTACTCAAGTTGAAATCAAAGTTGAATGCTTGTCTGTCCAATTCCATATCGCATTGCGGCTTTAAGTACGTCGACTTTTATATCCGCTAGTGTTTTGAATGTAATGCAATATCCTGTGACGCTTGCTTTGCCGAGTTCCCGCCCAAATGTCTGGGCTAGGTGCTTCTTGTCATCTATTCCCATAATGTAGACGGAAATGCCTGTTGTATTCGCACTTACACCGATTTGATAGAATTCCTTGGTTTTTCCATTGGAATATTTAATGGTGTGGGATCCATATCCAATGTTTGGGTTCGAAACGGTTTTCCCCTTCTCGTCTTTTCCATCCAAGAACCACAATTTACAGGTTGGCATCAATGCCAGAATAATGTCATGTAACTCTAGCATTTCGCTACGTTTTGGTTCCGGTTGAGTGGCAATATACTCCGTGATTTGTTTCTGCATGTTCATGTTGATCTCCTTGGCTTTGCGGTGATCCGGTGCTCCGGGAACCAGGGGGGTGGCCCCGATCCTTCGTCTCTTTATAAACCACGACGAGGGTGCCCCCGGTCCCTCGCTTTTGGGGACCGGGGAGGAAAGCGTCGCATTCGATCTGCATCGGAGGCTCGCAAGGCCGTTTTGCAGAGAATTATTCCCCCCTGGCGCACACTACCAATAGAGCGAATTCTTTGACACCTCTCGAAAGCCGGACCATGCGAACCGTCAGAAACATCACCGTAGCCGTCGATCCCGAACTCTACCGCCAGACGCGGAAGATTGCGGCCGACTACGACACCTCCGTAACCGACATGGTAAGGTTTCTGCTCCTTGCCCTGCCTGAAGCGGTGAAGGCCGCGCGCTACCCCGGCGGCCGGCCGCAATTTGGCCCGGCTGCCACGCGCGCCGTCAGTGCCGCAGCCACGTCCGCCGTCCCCACTCCGAACGTGCCCGCTCCCTCTCTCCCGGCCACCCCCTCCCCGGAAAAAAGAGAGATTTCGCCCTGTACGCCCGCAAGCCCCACTAAGCCCGTTTCCCTTCAACAACTTGCCGGGCAGCAATCGGCTTCCGTACAGAATAAGTATTTCAGTATTCTTACCCTTAAACCACTCATAAAAAAAGCGTTACGAGCAATTCAATAAATCACAGTTTCAGCCCATGTCCCCAGTAAGGAATTACAGAGCGGCGCACTCGCGCAGGTCGCGCGCCAGCGCGTCCACGCGTTTCAGGTCGGTGTCCCAGGCGAACATGAAGCGGGCCGCTCCGCCGATGAAGTTGTAGAACTCCCAGCCCCGGCCGCGCAGCCGGTTGAGAACATCTTCTGAAGCCGTGAGGAAGACCGCGTTGGCCTCCACCGGCGAAGCTATGGTCACATTGGGAATGCCTGCAATCTGCCCCGCGAAGTAACTCGCGCACTTGTTCGCATGGGCCGCATTTGTCAGCCACGCGCCGTTCTCCAGCATCCCCACCCAGGGCGCGGCCAGGAAGCGCATCTTCGACGCAAGCTGCCCGGCCTGCTTGCAGCGGTAATCGAAATCGGCGGCGAGCGCGGGATCGAAGAACAAAACGGCGTCGCCCACAGCCATCCCATTCTTTGTGCCGCCGAAGCACAGCACATCCACGCCGCACTTCCAGCTAAGCTCCGCGGGCGAGCAGCCAAGACCGGCGCAGGCGTTGGCAAAGCGTGCTCCGTCCATGTGCAGCCAAAGCCCGTGCGCCTTGCAGACCGAAGAGATGGCCTTCACTTCATCCACCGTGTAAACCCGCCCCGTCTCCGTCGATTGCGTGATGGTGACAACCCGCGGCTTGGGGTAGTGAATATCCTGCCGCTTGGTGGCCAGCTCATGAATGGAAGCGGGCGTGAGCTTTCCATCCTCGGATCGCGCCACCAGCAGCTTCGAACCATTCGAAAAGAACTCCGGCGCGCCGCACTCGTCCGTCTCTACGTGCGCCTGTTCGACGCAGATCACGCCATGGTAGGACTGGCAGAGCGACGCCAAAGCCAGCGAGTTGGCCGCGGTGCCGTTAAAGACAAAGAACAGCTCGAGATTGGTCTCAAAGAGCTCTCGAAAGGCATCGGCGGCGCGCGCCGTCCACGGATCTTCGCCGTAAGAAGAAGCGCTCCCGCGGTTGGCGCTTTCCATCGCGGCCCACGCCTCGGGGCAGATTCCCGAGTAGTTGTCGCTGGCAAACTGTTGAGCAATCTCCCCGGCCTTGTGCTCCGTCATGAATGCGTCCTCCGGCTGGAAGCGAAGTTGTCCCGGTCCTATGCCACCGCGCTCAAGATGAGCGGGTTATGTTGAGGTTGGAGGTCTCCCACCCTTTCGCCAGAAAGAGGCGAAAAGATGGAGCAGGTAGCGATCAAACACCCAGCTATCCCAGAATCGGAACCTGGGCACCCGAAATTCCGATGCCGCGATTATCCGTATCGCTTGTATTGTGTGCGAATTACGGCGATCCGCTCAGATTCGGGCGGACACTAGCGAGTTTAAAGCATCGATTTGTTGAGTCCCAATACACGCGCCTCTTGTTCGCGTTCCAGGTGGCGAGCCATTGATTCTGAATAAACTTCCTTCCATGTCTTTTCAATATTTGCTGATAACATTGATCTGAAGCAAGGCCACAATCAATATCAATCTGTTTAAGTCCTGGCATTGTACGCGTCTTCCAGTTGGAGTCCAGAAAGAGGGACATCAGGACGAGGTACGCCACGTCGCCGACAGTCATTGGACCCCAGAAATCGTAGATAGGTTCCTTCGCAGGGCGCGTATCGGTAATCTGGGAAATCAGGATAGGAATTGCATCCTTCCCTTGAGCAAGAATTTGGTCCGTCACAGTCGATTTGCAATAGTCCTTGTCCTGTAAACGCCCCTTGGCGCGGCAGCCTATCTCATCGAAATCCCAGAGCGGAAATTCCTTTAGCCCCGGTCTGTTCATATGATTGGAGCTTTGACCGCTGGGAAAACCAAAAAGTGGCGGAACATTGAGAACAGTCAACCACGCCACAATCGCTGGTCCGAGAACTCTTATCACTCGATTCATTGAAATACCTCAGTGTTGTGGAGTGAATGGAACTGGGTAGGTGCAGCTGACACAACAACAGGCGCTCAAAGACTTAATGACCGTCCGTCCTGGCCGCGTTTAGCCCCTGAAAGATGGCGTCGTACTTGCCGCTCTCGGCGGCGAAGCGCAGTCCCTTCACGTTTTCGACGCAAATCTCGCGCGGCGTGGGCTGCGTCTTCAGAATCTGCATGACCTCGGCGATGAACGCGCCGAGCGGCATGGCGCGCGGATCGTCCGCGCCGCTCATCAGGTTGGTGGCCACGTAGGGAGGAATCAGCTCCAGAACGTCAGTGGTGGTCTCCTTGAGCTGGTAGCGAAGCGACTGCGTATAGGAGTGAATCGCGGCCTTGGTGGCGCAATAGGTGGGGGTGAGAGCCAGGGGAAGAAAAGCCAGCCCGGAGGAGACGTTCATGATGGCTGATTGGGGCTGCTTCTGGAGCAGGGGCAGCAGCGCCGCCGTCAGCCGTATGGGGCCGAGCAGGTTGGTGGCGACGATGGCTTCGGCGTCGGCCAGGTCAGCCGGCTGGGCGAGCAGCTTTTCGGGGCGCATGATGCCGGCGTTGTTGATGAGCACGTTCAGCGCCGGGAACTCCGCCTCCACCTGGGCCGCAAAGGAACGGATGGCGGCGGGGCTCTCAATGTCGAGGGTGAGCGACTTCATGCCGGGGTTTGCGGTGGTGGTCTCGTCCAGCGCCTGCCTGCGCCGGCCGGCGACGATCACCTGGTTGCCCAGTTTGTGCAGCTCTTCCGCAAGGCCGCGGCCAATGCCCGAGCCGCCGCCGGTGATAAGGACGGTGTTGCCGGTGAGAATCATGTTTTTGGGCCTCCAGTGGGAATGATAATCGGATTCGGCGGTTCGCGGTTCAACGCCTGGCCAAGGCAGGCGCGCCAGGGAAGTGATCGGCTCGTTTCCCGGATGGGCGCCTGCCGCCCCCGGCGGAAGCGCCGGCAGGAAACAAAACCCTCGTGACAGGGAACACTTTTTGCCGCGCCGGTGTCTAAGACAATAGAGCGCGCGGGGCATTCGGTTTCAAAGCCAGTGTTCCGTTTCCCGCGCACTCGATGGGAGTACCGGTTTCCAGCGGTGGCTTTTGGGGCCGCTGGTCGAGTGGCCGCAACAAAGCAGATTCTGGCAGTCGGCATTCGGGCGTTTCGCGACGGTTTTGTGGACCGGAGCAAAAAGAAGGATGCCAATTGTGCCAAAGTTGCGGTAAGGTGGGAGGACACTGAATGCAGGCGGACCTCACCATGGGCAATCTTGCCAGCGCGTTAACGCTGCAAAGCGAAGAAGCCGCTCTGATTGCGGAACTTCAGGCCGGCTCAGAGGAAGCATTTGCTTGGCTGATCGCGCGCTTCCACCAACCGATATACTCCCTGCTTGCGCGCACCGTGCAGGACCGCGCCGAAGCTGCCGACCTCACCCAGGAAGTCTTCGTAAAGGTCTTCCGGGGGGTGGGCAACTTCCACGGCGAGTCGTCGTTGCGGACATGGATTTACCGGATCGCTTTGCGCGAGGCCTCGAACCAGCGGCGCTGGTGGATGCGGCACAAGCAGCAGGAGATTCCCATCGACCAGGAGTTGATGGATGGTCAATGCGGGACGCCGGTGCAGCTGAAAGATAAGCTGGTAGACCCGGCCGAGTCGCCCTTTGAGATGGCGGTTCACGCAGAGAACCGGGCGCGGGTAGAGGCGGCATTGCGGGAGGTTCCGGAGCCGTACAGGGCCACGCTGATTTTGCGTGATATAGAAGGATTTGTGTACGAGGATGTGGCGGAGATGCAGGGCGTGAATCTGGGGACGGTGAAGTCGCGGCTGGTGCGCGGGCGCGCCAGTTTGAAGGCGATTCTGACGGCTCCGGCGCTTGGCACACGCTCCCCGGCTCACGCCGGGTTTGAGGTACCTCTGGGAGAGGAGGCGCAATGAAGGGCTGCGATGACGTGCAGAAAAGGTTTACGGAGTATTTGGACGGCCAGTTGACGGGGCGTGAGATGCAGCACGTTGCCGCCCATCTGGAGAATTGTCGAGGGTGTGCGCGGGATTGGACCTCGTTGCGCCAGGCGCAGGCGTCGCTGGCCGCGCTCGGTCCGGTTCCGGAGCCCGAGGATTTGCTGCTGCGCATTCGCGTGGCCGTGAGCCAGGAGCGGGCACGCAGCCGCCGTAGTCCCTTCCAAGGCTGGAATCTGGCCTGGAAGAATACGCTGGGACCTTTTTTGCTGCAAGCCTCAGCTGGATTTGCAAGCGCGACCCTGCTGCTGGGCACGGTGATTGTGCTGGTGACCCTGTTTGCCCAGCCGGAGATGGCGCAGGCCACAAAGGACGAGCCGCTGGGAAACGCCACCGCTCCCAGGCTCCTCTATCTTTCAAGCGGCGCGGGCAAGAACGAGATCGGCGCCGTCTCCGGCCCGGTGGTGGTGGAGGTTTCCATCAACGGCTTGGGCCAGATGTACGACTATCGAATCATCTCCGGCCCTACCGACGAGGCGACTCGCGCACAGATTGAGAACTTGCTTTTGACCAGCCGCTTTGAGCCGGCGCGATTCTTTGGCCAGCCGGTGCGCGGCTTGGCGGTGCTGTCGTTCTCTGGGGTTTCAGTGCGCGGATAGAGCAGCGAACCCGAGTTGGCCGTAATCGGCCGCCGGCGGCTCGGGCCGGCGCCCCCCAATGCCACCCTCGTTCTTGAGAACCTTCGCCGTCGGCATGGCGGCGTCCAAAATACCCGTCCGAGTGAGGGTCTGTTCGCACTACTCAGGCCGTCACCGCCAAAGTAGTTTGAACCTGCCCTAAAACTTTGCAGTCTCCCGCTTTGCATCCGCAACGGGGTTGTAAATTGCCAGCTTTACTCCGGGCGGCAAACCGCTGCTGAAGGACTCCAGTTCCGGCCTTAATTTGCCTGCCGTGGAAGCGTCGGTCGCATAGAATTGGACTTCCTTCTGGTTTGACGACACGCATTCCCGAGATAGGTCCATGCTGGCTACCTTCACCCAACTGGCGGGAATCTGGTCCTCGAACCACTCGTCGTAGATGATGACAAGGTGGACGCCGTTTCTGTCGACGAAGGCCCGATAGTCATCGGCGTCCGCATCGCCCGATCGCAGAATGCGGGCCTCTTCGGAAGCCAATCCGCCCAAATCAAGAACGAAGTTGGGGTTATGGTAGGAAACAAGGCCGAGATCGTTGACGGCTACCGGCGCACGGTAGAAACCGTTGACGAATCGGTGCATCTGGAACTGCTGCTCATAGATATTGTTGGCGTAAAACGGAACCAGCCAGGTCGACCGAAGATAGGGCGAGCAAAACACCAGCAAGGCGCCGGCGGCCGCACAGGAAAGAACAAGACGCCGCTTCTTGTTCGAAAGCGTCCTGCGAATCGGTTCCCGCATCAAGCAGATGCCCATCAATGCCGTGCCTAGCAAGGCATAGTCCTCATATCGATCCAGCCATCCAAAACGGCCGGCGACGGCGTGAGCGCCGATCAGGCACGCCAGAAGCAGCGCCATCAACCCTTGCGATGTCCAGCGCCAGGGCTTGGCTGGAAGTTCCAGCACACATCGCGCTGCTGCGGCCACGCCAATCGCCAGCAGCAGAGCGCCGGCTGGGATCAGGTCCATATCGAGTGCGTTCTGGCCGATCGTGTGAAAAAGCCCGCTGGTTGCGCTGCCCACGCCGCTGGCCACCACGTCGGATTTGCTCAGAATGGAACTCGGCAGCGGCGGAAGCCCAAGACTCACCAGAAATGCCGAGAAGCCCCCGACGAAAAGAACCATAAGCGCAAATGTTCCGGCCGCCGTGCGCCAACGCCCCCGAAGAGCAATTACCAACAGCGCTGCAAGGCTCAGCGCCAGTCCCTCATAACGCAACAGCGGATTCATGACAATAACCGCGGGAAGCCAGGCCGGCAGCTTGCCGGTGTCAAGAAACAGCGCAAGGCCATAGACGCAGGCGGCCACCGCCGCTATGTGCAGACTGTGCTCAAGACCGCTGAATGCAACGCCGACGAGATTCAGGCAGATCGCCAGCAGCAGCAGCGCGGCCGCTTGCGCAACGATTCCAAACGTATCTTCGGCCAGGCGCAGATGCTCAAAGAGCCGCCACACGATAGTCAGGGTGGCAAATAGCGCCAGCCAGCAGAGGATCAGGGGCAGATAGGGATGGAGGGGAGTGCCGGATGCCGGCGCCAGCAAGAACGGAAACAGGAGGGAAGAGGCGGGCGCGGCATGCACGCCGGCATTGATTCCATAATTTCCGTGGCGTATCTGGTCGCTGAGCGCTAGAGCTATGTACGGATCGTCCATCGTATAGATGAAGGTGCCGCTGTTCAGCTTCAAAATGGAGAGAAACAGGCCTAGCAGGATAACTCCAGTCACAGCCAAAACAAGCAAGAAAGCTATCGCGGCGGCCCTTCTTCCATGCGGTTTCACGGCGCTGGCGCTTTCTTCTCCGGCCGAAGCATCGATTCCGGTTTCATGCATCTTATCGAGCCAGCCTCCGGCGCGCGGCCTCAATCCGGACAAACTGCCGATTCTCGCCACGGCTGCTTCCGTGGCTGCCATTTCGTTGAAGAATATCCGGCCGTTCGCTCATTGCAAGGGTAGCATGATCCAGGCTGCCGGCTTGCAGTCTCCTCCAATCCAGGGCCAGCCCGAAGGCGGCCTCCAAGTGCGGGAATCGGATCGGGATTCGCGAAGGAAGGCGCACCCCGTATTCGCGGCCGCTCAGCAACTGCGCAACCGCGCGGTCTCCGGCTATAAGAAGCTGGCCGCGGCAGGCCTCCTCTGCAAAGTGAAACCTATCCGGGAGGCTGGCGGATTCGATCGCCTCCATAGGGATTCCAGTATCCGCGCAGGACATGGGGTAGTGGTGCAGTTTGGTTTTCCACAGGGCTAGCGCGTTCGGGATGACAGTGGGATGATTGAAACATGAAGACCACTCCGAAGAAAGCCGCCTCTGTCCCCAAGCCGAAACCAGCCAAACGGAAACCGCGCGAGGACTTTAGCCAAGCCGCCGCGCGGATCGTGAGGGAAGCAACTGAGAGAGCCTAGCGAAAATCTTCCTCCGCTTCTGGGAAGGGCAATTCAAGCGTATTGCCGCGTCGGGGCAATACCTTATCCACCATTTTCACGAATCTGTTCCATCCAAAACCGCTATTCAAAGCCAGCCTTTGGAACATAACAATCGAGTGCATATGTTGAGCCAATAAAGGGTTCCCTACGTCATCGGTTAGCCATTGATGAAGTTTGTGCGGGCGTCTCCCTTTCTCGTTTGGCGGGCTTTTTCTAAGCAATTCGTCCAACAAACCCGGAGCGATCCGTTCGTAAACGAGGTCAGTGGTGTATTGAGCCACTACGCTGTAGCGGTTCTTACTCATGCCTGGCCAAGCCCATCCCTTGAGCTTGTAGATATTCTCATAGAATTCGTCTGGGAATTTCTTTGCCCATGCTGCGAGTTCTTTGCGAATGACTAATTCAAGGTAGGCTTGAAGAGCATTTTGAGGACGAACATTCTGATAGCCCGTTGCCTCATCGACAAGTGCAACTATGCCCGTCTCTGCAAGGGCCCTTGCCAGAATCTCGGCCTTTTGAGCTTTAGGAAGCTGTTGGTGCTGGAGCTTACCGGCCTGACGAGCCTGAAGCCATACATTGCAAACGGAGGCCAATATACTGGCGTCGTAGGCTCTCACAATCCTGCTTCCGTCCTCATAATCAATCGGCTTTAGGGGCCCTTCAAGTAAATCATTTGTTATGAACTCTTTGAGTTGCCCTGGGGCAAGAAAAACAGGCAGAAGGGCCCCGCCCTCCATAGCCTCCTTTTTCAGGCGTTTCGATGCTCCGCTCCTCGTGCCAAGAATAGCGTCCGTTATTCCCGACTCAGAGAGAACTCGCTGGATTCCATTGGGCCCCATCACGACAGCGCAAGGGATTTTAGACCCAGCAATACTTAGAACACTTTTGAAGCTCTCCAAAACATGAGGGGTAACGGCGTCGGCGACCCCTTTCGCCTTCCAACGAGCCCTTGCAGCTTGGCTAGCGATCTCCTTGCGCTTCTCTGGACTCAATACGTCGGCTCTTGCGAATCCACCTTTTGCCTTCCCGGAAATATCGTCTCCCATGCTTGCTCCTTTTGGAAAATAATGCTTGCAATCTTCCGTGCAAGCATTTATTATAAGGATGCTTGCAGAGGAAATCAAGATGAATCGACTGAGCACAGCAAAACAGGTCCAAGTCGTCTCCGCTCTTGTGGAAGGCGTATCGATCAATGCGACTTGCCGCATGACCGGCGTTGCCAAGCACACCGTATTAAACCTGCTTCGGGATTTGGGGTGCGCCGCCGCCGCCTTCCATGACTTCAAGGTTCGCGGCGTCCAGGTCCGCCGTCTCCAATGCGATGAGATTTGGGCGTTTGTTGGGGCGAAACAAAAGAACGCCAGTCCGGAGAAGAAAGCCGAAGGATGGGGAGATGCTTGGACTTGGACGGCTATCGACGCTGACACGAAACTGTGCGTTACGTTCCTCGTCGGCGGTCGTACTACGGGCTGGGCAACCGACTTCATGCTAGACTGCCGGGAACGCATAGTCGGCAAGCCTCAGATCACAACTGACGCTCACAAGCCCTATCTAAAGGCCGTAGAAGAGGCTTTCGGCGGCGATGCGGATTACGCGATGCTCCACAAGGTCTTTGGGGCATCTAACGAGCCGGAACACCGCTATTCTCCGGCAACCTGCATCGGCTGTGACATGAAGACGGTGAGCGGTGACCCAGACCCGGCGCACGTAAGTACCAGCTATGTTGAACGGCAGAATTTGACCATGAGAATGTCGATGCGCCGGTTTACGCGGTTGACGAACGGATTCAGCAAGAAACTTGAGAATCACGGCCATGCCGTCGCGCTCTATTTCATGCACTATAACTTCTGCCGCGTTCACAAGACGCTTCGAGTTACGCCAGCAATGGAAGCAGGTTTGTCAGACCACGTCTGGACGCTGGAAGAACTGGTATCACTTTTAGGGTTTTAGAGGTATTTTTAGGGTACGTACACCATATTTGTGGTTTTTCCCTTGATTTCAACCTGAAAAAGGGAAGATACTGAAATTGGTGTTCTCTGTGGAGGTTTTGACAAACACGAACGCCCCATCGGCTAGGATGAGGCGCTTGTGTAGAACCGGAAATCTCGGCGGTTGCTGGAGTGCTACGACCTGGATTAAAGATAGCCTGTAGCGCCCCCGCAGTCAAGCAAAAACTTCGTAGAGGGTATCCCTGCGTCCAACGGGCCGCAGGAGTCCCGATGGCTATGGGTCTTGCCAGCTCGATGCCAAAGGGACGCATTTACCCATCAACATGGCCTGCGGGGGCCAAGAATTGGAGCCAAACCTATGTCAACCAAAGCGAGCATCAAATCAGCAATCGAATCAGCAGTTGGCACCAACTATTCAAGTTGGCGAATCGGAATTACAGACGACGGGGATACGCGTAAGAAGCAGTGGAAAGATGCAGGCGAGAATGTCGATTACTGGCGTTGCTGGCAAGCTGACTCTTCCCAAGACGCAAGAGACCTGGAGAGCTACTTCATCAACGAGAAGAGGATGAAGGGTGGAACTGGCGGCAATCTCTCTTCGCAGACCAAATACGTCTACATCTTCTAGGCGGGTTGGCGCGCAAGCTCTTCGGAGTTTCTCAGTTGTTTGAGGTATGCGCGCCAGGCCGTTTTCACAGTGGCCGCATCGTCGTAGACGATTGAGTGAATGGCATTGTGCGCCAGTAACCAGCGAGTCCTGTAGAGCGATTCTGGGTCTGGACGCTGCTTTTCTCTTTTCGTTTGCATTTTCACACACTCCATGCGATGATTCGCTTGAGAGTGTCGAACCGGAGACCCGCCCTGGCAGGCGGGTTTTCTATTTGCTGCCAGAATAGCATATAAAATTCAAACTGCACCACTACCGGACATGGCTATCGCTATGCGGCGGGCTTCTCACTGGCGTACTCTAGAGGATGGAAACGCTTCATTTGACCAGATTCGCGGGCTCTTCTTCAGGGCGTTTGCTGGAGGCGATGCGTGTGCCGGAGCTGGAAGAGCGCGAGGAGCGGTGGTGTACGCGCACTCATGGACCCAGGGCGAAGAACGGCAAGAAAGGCGCCTTCCAATTCCCGCAGGTGCCGTTGGGCGCAAATCTAGAGGAACCCTGGCATGAAGGTAAGTGTTGTCATTCCGGCCTACAATGCGGCGGCCTTTATTACTCGCTGCCTTCAGTCTGTCTTCGCGCAGACGTTGAAGCCGGAGGAGGTCATCGTCGTCGATGACGGCTCGACCGACAATACGGCGGCGCTGGCGGCGGAGCTGGGCGCGAAGGTCATCAGCCAGCCGAATGGAGGGATAGCGGCGGCGAGGAACGCTGGGATTCGGAATGCCTGCGGCGACTGGATCGCTCTGCTGGACGCCGACGATTTGTGGGCGCCCACAAAACTGGAGCGCCAGCTTGCCTGCGTGCGCCCCGAGAACGTCCTTGTTTACACCGGCATCCGAATCTGCGACGACAATGGCGTTCGTGCGGAGCTGCCGGCAATCGACCCAATCTCGGCGAGGAAGGTTCTGCGTTGTTACAATCCAATATCCCCATCGACCGTACTCCTGAAACGCGAGGCTGTCCTCAGGATTGGAGGTTTCAGGGAAGGTATTTTGGCATGCGAGGATTGGGGGATGTGGGTGCGTCTGATGCCAGTGGGACAATTTGAAGCGGTGGTTGATCCGCTTACGGATTACTATGTGCATCCGACCAGCGTCAGCGCGAATCCGGACGCGATGATTCTGGGGACTCGCCAGATTCTCGATAAGACCCTTGTGGCCGATCTGCGGGGCTTCGATCGCTGGGCGTGGAGGCGCCGGATTCTCGCAACGCAGTTCTGTAGCGCCGGGTTGATCGCGCGGGACAACGGGCTCAAGAGCGAGTTGACCTACCTGTTTCGGTCGCTATGCATCTGGCCGTCTCCTTTTTATCAGCCAAAGCGCTTTGCCACGTTTGCGGTAAGCGTGAGAAACAAATTTCGCCGGCTTAGGCAAGTATTTTGACATAGTGCTGCGAATCCATAGCGCTGTCGAGGTGTGGGACGAGAAATGGGCTCATCGAAGAACCGTGCATCGCTAGTTACAAGAATCGGAGGATATAGTTTTGAAGATTGTTTGCTATGCGGATGACGAAAGGAGCAATTTCGGCGATGACCTGAATCGATGGTTGTGGGCCCGGCTTCTCGGCTTCCCCTTGGATGTCGATGACGGGAATCTTGTGCTGGGAATTGGCACAGTTATATCGCGCAGCCTAATTCCATTCGCAAAAAGATACATCGTGCTCAGCAGCGGCGCTGGCTACGACGCTCCGCCTTTGGACTTCGGAGGGCCGAAGTGGGAGGTTTTGTCGGTTCGCGGTCCATTGACAGCGGCGGCACTGAGTTTGCCGCCCGAAAAGGCAATTATCGACGGCGCGGCATTATTGCGGCTCCTTCCCGAGTGCGAGCCGTTGCCCGAGGCGCAACGCAAAGGCATTGTCTTCATGCCACACTACGATTCGCTGCCCGGCGGAAACTGGTTGCAGGTATGCGAGATGGCCGGCGTCGAGTTTCTCGATCCCTTAGCTGACAGCGAGCAGACGGTTCAGCGCATCCGTAAAGCAAGGCTCGTAATCGCCGACGCCATGCATGCTGCTATCGTGGCGGATGCGCTGCGTGTCCCCTGGATTCCTGTTGCCCTTTCACCGCAGCACAACACCTTCAAGTGGCTTGACTGGACCATGAGCTTGAACCTCCCTTATGAACCGGCCATGCTGCCGCCATCTACCTTATTAGAGTCTGTGCGGTACAGATCGCTTCGTTTGATTGGACCTAGGACCTCTTTTGAGGATCGAGATCCGTCGAAAGCGATTGAGCATTACGCGCGTTTCATGCGGCTCAAGTCCTGGAGATACTGGCCCCTGTGGAGACGGTGGGGTACGAGGATCGCCTACTCTATTCCTAAGCGGATCTGCACGGCGGCGGCGCTCACAGGATTCAAGAAAGAGCAGGACCAGGCGCGAACGCTTCGCGCGGCAGAGCAGTTGCGCCAAGTGGTGGAATTGCCTTCGTACCTCAGCAACGAACTTCTTTTCATGTCGAGGCTCGAACAGTTGGCGAACCTTCTTCCGAAGATAAGGCCGTGATCCAAAAGAGTGATGAGTGGTCGGTCAGGTGCGGTCCGCTAACTATGAACAGATGTTCGTCGGCCTGCAGGAACAACTTCCCGGGGGTGCCGGATGATCGACCTCAGGCGGTCCGTTGCTTCCAGCGAGATTGGGGATGCGATCCGCGACGCCTGGGAGTCTGCCGAGCGAGTCAGAGACTCCCTGCTTGCGGCCGCGGCTCGCCAGATCGAGCTCAGCCGAGCGGCTTACGGGGCTGCGAGCGAGTTGTGCCCTCTGCTTCTATCTAAGGCGGGAACCGATCCCCATGCCGGGTGCCCCAGGTCTCGATTCTGAGACCTGGGATTCCAACAACCTCTCTCGCCGGGTTCACCCCACCACAGGCAGGCCGGCCAGGGCCATGGCGATCTCCTCGGCGGGATAGTCGTAGTTCTCCAGCTTCCCGGCCTGGTATGCGATGTAGGATCCCATATCGAAGTGCCCGTGGCCGCTGAGGCCAAAGAGGATCGTCTTTCCCTTGCCTTCTTCCTTGGCGGCGAGGGCCTCGCGGATGGCGGCGGCGATGGCATGGTTCGATTCCGGCGCGGGAATGATGCCCTCGGAGCGGGCAAACTGGATGCCGGCGGCAAAAGCGTCGAGCTGCTGAACCGAGGTGGCTTCAATCAATCCCAGGTCCATGACGTGCGAGACCAGCGGCCCCATGCCGTGGTAGCGCAACCCGCCCGCGTGAATCCCCGGAGGCATGAAGGTGCTGCCCAGCGTGTGCATCTTCACCAGCGGAGTCAGATGGCCGGTATCGCCAAAGTCGTAGGTGAATCTGCCCTTGGTGAGGCTGGGGCAGGCGGCCGGTTCCACAGCCACGATGCGGGCATGGCTCTGGCCCTTGATCTTGCGGCCCACATAGGGCATCGCCAGACCGGCAAAGTTCGATCCGCCCCCCGCGCAGGCAATCACAACGTCCGGCTCATCGCCTGCCAGCGCCATCTGCTCAATGGCTTCCAGGCCGATCACGGTCTGGTGCAGCAGCACGTGATTCAGCACGCTGCCCAGCGCGTATTTGGTGTCGGGATCTTTCGCGGCCACTTCCACGGCCTCTGAAATCGCGATGCCCAGTGACCCGTTGGAGTCAGGATGCTGGGCCAGAATGGCGCGGCCAGACTCGGTTTCGGCGCTGGGGCTGGCTGTGACCGTGGCGCCGAAGGTCTCCATCATGGCGCGGCGGTAGGGCTTCTGGTCATAGCTCACCCGCACCATGTAAACCTTGCACTCCAGGCCGAAGAAGGCGCAGGCCATGGACAGCGCCGATCCCCACTGGCCGGCTCCGGTCTCAGTGGAAAGCCGCTTGGTGCCCTCCTTCTTGTTGTAGTAAGCCTGGGCAACGGCGGTGTTGGGCTTGTGCGAGCCGGCGGGGCTGACACCCTCGTATTTGTAGTAGATATGGGCGGGAGTATCCAGCGCCTGCTCCAGGCGGCGGGCGCGATAGAGCGGAGCGGGACGCCACTGGGCGTAGATCTGGCGGACCTCGCCGGGAATCTCGATCTCCCGCTCCGTGCTGACTTCCTGAAGAATCAGGGCCATGGGAAAGAGCGGGGCCAGGTCGGCGGGGCCGATGGGCTGAAGCGTGCCGGGATGCAACGGCGGCGCCATGGGCGTGGGCAGGTCGGCGGCGATGTTGTACCAGGCAAGTGGGATGCGGGATTGCGGCAAATTGTACTGGATGGTTTCCATGCCCGAAATTGTATCAGCGGCGAGCCGCTTCTTGCCGTGACAGTACATTCCCAACTTCCAAATGCTGGACCGCCCGCCGGCACAGGGCGCCGCGCGCTGTTTGTGGTGGTCAAAGGTGCACAGACGCCGCCTTGCGGCGCATCTACGATGGTGCACAGTGAAGCGGCGGCGCGGTCGCTTCAAAGCCAGGTCCAACCTCCTTCGCGACCCGAGAAAGCCGAGTGTCCCATGCCCGCGACCGCGATTCTGCAAGAGGCCAGGAAGCTTCACAAAGTAAGTGACAGTCTCGACGTGCTGGCCGGGGAACACGCTCCCATCTCGGTGGCGCTCTCCAATCTCTCGGGAAGCGTCCGCAACTCCGCCACGCTGCTCGAGGTTCTGGTCGCGCTCAAGCTGGCGCCTCTGCCTGGACTCGATCGGGCAAGCAATTGAGGGCAGAAATCATGGGTCAAGTTTCAAAACCCGACTCTGAAGTTATTACCGATGTGGTCGCGCCTCGCGGCGCCGGCCAACCGTCTGCCACTCTACTTATCGCTCAAGGGAGTTTCGTCATGACGAGGAAGAGCCGGAAAGAGCTGGAAAGGGAGCTTTTGGCCAGCGTGAAAAGGGAGATGGATAAGCCGCGGATGACGGAGTCTGTCCGCAACGGCGAGTGCGGGTTGACCGCGCCAGCCGCCCCCGCACCCGCGCTGCGTTAGGTCTCAGTCTCCAGCCCAAAGCTTCCCGCCCTCGGCTCCCTGCCTTCCCTGCGAAGCCGGGCGAGTCTGAATCCGATAAAGGACGTGGCTGCGCAAGGGATGGCCTGCCGGAAGGCTGGGGTGTTCGAAATCATCCTTCGGATCGTGCACCATGCCGATCTTCTCCATCACGCGCCGGGAGCGCAGGTTCCGCGGTACAGTGAAGGAGACCAGGCTGGAAAGTGAGAGCGCCTCAAAAGCGTGTTGGACAACGGCGCGCGCGCCTTCGGTGGCGAGGCCACGGCCCCAATACTCGTGGGCTAGCCGCCAGCCTATCTCGACCGCCGGCATGAACGGGGCGTCAAAGGATGGAATGGCGAGACCGATGTAACCGATGAATTCCTTTTCCTCGACAAGTTCAGCGGCGAAGAGGCCGAAACCGTGCCGGTCGAGGTGCTTTTCGATGCGGGCAATCGACTCGTCGGACGCTTGCGGCGAGAGCAAACCGGGCATGAACTCCATGACGCGCGGGTCGGCGTTCAGCGCCTGAAAGGGTCGGCGGTCTGAATCGCGCCAGTGGCGGAGAACGAGCCGGCCGGTGGGGATGACTTGCACCATGGGGAAAGGCTAGCAGACAAGGAGCGGTGGAAAAGCGGAGTCAACCTCGGCAAAGAGGGAGGGCGGAGCATGTATTTTTGAGTTATATCGAATCATCGGGAGGGATGGGAATGGCGCGAGTTGCGGTGGTGGGAGTGGGGGCGATCGGCGGGGTGCTGGCGGCGCTGCTGGAGACGGCGGGGCGGCATGAGATTACTCTCTGTACGCGGCGGGCCCTGGAGGAATTGGTCGTGAAGACCCCGGAGGAAGTGGTGCGGGTGAAGGCGCGGAACCTGACCGATGCGGCGCAGGCAAAGGCGATGGATTGGGTGCTGGTGGCGACCAAGACCTATGACGCCGCCGGGGCCGGGGCATGGCTGCGGGGGCTGGCGGCGGATGGAGCCGCGGTGGCGGTGGTGCAAAACGGGGTGGAGCATCGGGAGCGCTTCGCGCCGTATGTGCAGGCGGAGAGGATTGTGCCCGTGGTGATCGATTGCCCGGTGGAGCGCCGGGCGGATGGAACCGTCGCGCAGCGCGGTGTGGCGCGCATGAAGGTGGAAGCGGGGCCGCTGGGACGCGAGTTCGCGGAGCTGTTCGCAGGAAGCAAGGCGGAGATCGAGCTGACGGAAGAATTCAAGACTGCGGCGTGGCGGAAGTTGTGCATCAACGCGCCGGGAGCGCTGAACGCAATGACCATGAAGCCGGCTGGGGTACTGGACGACGCCGCCCTGGGGCGGGTAGCGCTGGAGATGGTCCGGGAGTGCGCGGCGGTGGGACGGGCGGAGGGCGCGCGGCTGGACGGCAATGTGGCCGAGCAGGTGCTGGAAGGCTACCGGGCGCAGCCAAGGGATTCGATCAACTCCATGCTGGCCGACCGGCTGGCGGGCAGGCCGATGGAAATCGACGCGCGCAATGGGGTGATTGTGCGGCTGGGTGAGAAGCACGGAATCGAGACGCCGCTGAACCGGATGGCAGCGGCCGTGCTGGAACAGGGGGCAGGGACTAGGGAATAGGGACTAGGAATAGGGACGAGAGACAGAAGATTAGGGATTGGCGGCGTTCTTGCGTTCCTGTCTGCAGCGGTCTCATGAGTGAGACCGAGAGCACGCGTCTTGGTCACCCGGTCGAAATGCTGCCGGCCCGCGTGGCCCATGCCTGTGCGCCAAGGCCTTGGCACGAGAGCGTGGCGATTTCAGAGGCACGGCGCAGGGCCGGCTCAAAGTCGGGCCTGTGCGCGAAGTAGTGGCAGAAGGCTCCGTGCAGCACATCGCCCGCGCCGAGAGTATCGGTGGCGGCAACTTTGGCTACCTCGATCTCGAAGCGGCGGCCGCGGTCGCTGGCCAGGACGGATCTCGCTCCGCGAGTGACGGCCACATAGGGCACGCCCTGGGCTGCAAACCATGCAAAGACGGCGTCTGAATTGCCGTTTGGGCCGCCGCTATGGCCGGGAATGGCAAACCTCTCGCTGCAAATGGCAGCCGTGAGCAGCGGCGCCAGTTCTTCCGTGCCGGGCTTCCAACTGCCGCCGTCCAGGCAGATGGCCGCTCCCTCGTTTTTGCAGGCGGCGACCAAGGCAGAGGTCTCCTCCAGGAAGAAGCCATCGGTAAGGACGACAGACGGGATTCTGCCCCAGGAGGATGGCATCTCAGCGGCCCAGGAAGCGCCGAGATGGCGCAGGGGAATGTGCGAGATGGGCGGATTCACGATGGTGCGGGCAGCGTTGGCGGCATTCGCCAGCACGGTGCACAGCGGCGTTTCATAGGCTGTGCCGCGGGCTAGGTCGAGCAGGCGAACGCCGCGGCGGCGAAGCTGGCTGCGCACCGGCGCGGCCCACGGGCCGCCGCCGACCGCGCTGATCAGCATGGCCCTGCCGCCGAGCAGCGCATGGGTGATGGCGGCGTTGAGCGCGGGCCCGCCGGGCGAGGCCCGAAGGTCGCGCGCATAGGTCTTGGTGTCCTCCTCCGGCATCCGGTCGAGCCGGTAGAGAAGGTCGAGCGTCGTCCGGCCCACGAAGAGGACGCGCGGTTTGTGCATTGGCGGTTCGCTCCTTTGCGGCGATTCATTCCGTTGACCTTCAAGCCGGCCTCAGGTCGGTTTACATCCAGCTCTTGAAGGCGAGGGTGGTGGGTCAGTTTCCGGTTTGCCGGTGGTCTGCACACAACAGCCTGCGTTTCTGTTTGATCCTCAGTTGATCGGTTGTGGCGGTTCTCTGAGCAAGTCTGCAAGCTCTGCCAACGCCTGAAGGTACATCTCCCGGCCATTTTGGTCTTCTGGCCGCCATCCCTGTATTTCACTCCTCTGCGTGGCCCTAATAACAGCTGACATCGCTTCCGAGACTCGGCAAGCCAACTCGATAGGCATCCCCTTCAGATCAAGCATCCCATACGCCTGCGCGAGATCGAGAATCTTGCATAGTTCGTTATCATTCCCGAACCGCTGCGAAATATCCTGCACGAGCTGGCGAAAAACCCAATTGGCCTTGTACCAGTCCCTGCCATCGGGAAGGGCGATAATGACCAAACTCTCCTCCGCACTTGAAAGTGGAACGACTTCGATGTGGTGCATAAACCGGTCCACCATCGATTCTTAGGGTCGTTTGAAAACTGTCCGTTTCATAACAGATAAGTCGGCTTCTTCCAGGTCTTTGCGACGACGATCTTCCGAGAAGTGGGGCGGTCTATCTGCATTCTGAGCACGGAAGCGAAAATCACAATTGGTACAGATTACCCATGTTCTGTAAGCGTCTGCGGCTGGATGAGTGAACCAGACGGACACGGTCGCGTGGTGACACTTTGGGCACTCGAGATTGTCGAGGCGGCCAGTCACTGCTTCCTGTAGTAGGCGCACTTGCAGTAGGGCTCTTTCGGCGTTGCTAAGGGTCTCGGAGTTCTCAGATTGCATCGTGTTCCACCGTTTCAAGTGCATGCGCAACATTCTGTTTCGAAGTTCCGGAGGTACGGTCGCCGACACGGAAACCGCCCCACCACAAATCCAAGATCGGGGTTGTCGGCCTTATGAAACTGCCAACCCTACTACGGCGTCTCCGTCAGCGCTTCTGTGGCTTTGCTCATCTTGGCGGTGCGCTCAATCTTGTCCCAGTTGAAGGGCTTGCCGTCGATGGCGCGCTTTAAGGTCTTGAAGAGGACGATCGAAAAAACCTGGCGGTAGGCGAAGCGCTGCAGCCAGATGTGAAAGAGGAGCCAGCCCGAGCCCTTGTTGGCGGGGTGTCGGCGCTCCAGCGAGAAGGCCAGCGATGAAGTGACGAAGTCGATGAGCAGGAAGGCGCCGAAGTAGGCCATGAGTTTCTCAAAGCTGGCGGCGGAGGCGGCTTCGGGGTGAAAGTGGCGATCGATGAAGTAATTGACAATGCCGGTCACGAACATGATGTCGATGAAGGGCGAGACCAGGGGCAGGAACATCTGGAAGATGAGGATATTGGGCAGGGCAAAGAGGCCCATGGCCTTGTTGCGGATGAAGGCGGCGCGATGCTTCCAGACGGCCTGCAATGTTCCAAATGACCAGCGGAAGCGCTGGCGCATGAGGCCCTTGGCGTCGATGGGAGCTTCCGTGTAGGCCAGCGCCCGGTCCTCGTAATTGACCTGCAGCCCCTGCTCGAGCAAGTTCATGGTGAGGTCGGCGTCTTCGGCGACGGTATTGAGGGGATAGCCGCCGGCGGCTTTCACGGGAGCGGTCCTCCATGCGCCGATTGCGCCAGGGACCACTGTCACTACGTGGAAGAGGTCGAGGGCGCGGCGCTCGAAGTTCTGGCTGGTGATGTATTCCAGGGCCTGCCAGCGGGTCCAGAGGTTGACCCGGTTGCCCACCTTGGCGTTGCCCGCCATGGCGCCGACGCGAGGATCCTCGAAGTGGGGGATGAGTTTGGCGATGGCGTCGGCGGCGATGACAGTGTCGGCATCGATGCCGACGTAGACCTCTTCGCTCACCCGTTCAAGAGCGTAGTTGAGGGCGGCGGCCTTGCCGCCGTTGGGCTTGGAGAGAACCTGGATGCGGCCTGCGGCGATCTCGGCGGCGTAGGCCTCGCGGGCTGCATCGGCGGTGCGGTCGAGCGAGCCGTCGTCGATGACGATAATGCGGAGGTTCTTGTATGTGGAGTTGAGGACGGAGCGGATGGTGCGCACAATGACCGTTTCTTCGTTGTAGGCGGGGATGAGGACGGCGACGCGGGGGTTGTAGCCGGGCGAGGCAGTGCCGCGGGGCTTGCGGAGGCGGTCGATGATGGCCAAGAGGCCGACGAGGATGAGGCGGGCGCTCATGAGGATGTCGCCGACGAAGAAGACGAAGACGATGAACTTGACCACAAATGCGACGCCGGAAAAAGCGATGGAGTCGGGCAAGGCGCGGACGTATTGCCGGAATGTGAGCTGAGGCATGACCTCGGCGGTGGTCTTGCCCATGAGCGCGGAAACGGGAACGATGGTGTAGCCGCGGGCGCGGAGTGCGTCAATGAGGATGGGCAGCGCGGCGACGGTGGCCGAGCGGTCGCCGCCGCCGTCGTGGAGCAGGATGATGGAGCCGCGGAACTGCGGCTTGGTCTTCATGGTCTCCAACTGGCCGAGGATGGACTCAACCATCTCGGCCGGAGACTTGCGGGGATGCTCGTTCCAGTCGTTGGTGTCGAGCTTGCTTCCGATGATGGTATAGCCGTCGTCCTGAATGCGGACGACGGGGGCGGCCTGGTCGTCGGTGTCGGGTTCCTCGTCGATGTCGTAGGGAGGGCGGAAGTAGAGGGGCTGGATGCCCAGCTTGCTGGCAAAGAGGCGTTCGGTGACCTTGACCTCGAAGTCCAGTTGACGGTAGGAGATTTCGCTGATGTCGGGATGGGTCCAGGTGTGGTTGCCGATCTCGTGGCCCTCGCGGACCACGCGCTTCATCAGGCTGATATTGGCCTGCGCCTCCGCGCCAATGAGCATGAAGGTTGCCTTGACGCCTTTGTTGCGGAGGATATTGAGAATTTTGGGCGTCCACTTGGGGTCGGGGCCGTCGTCGAAGGAGAGAGCTACTTCGTTGGGGTGGTATCCATATTGCTCGATGACGTAGGTGCGGGGATAGACATCCATGTGCTCATCGAGGATGAGCTTGCG
>JBEKDH010000053.1:0-22920 GCA_050014455.1 Occallatibacter sp. | reverse complement strand
TCGGTGCAGCAGATGGGCGTGCCGGTGATCTACTTCGGCGTGGAGACGGCGGGGCTGCTGGGCCAGATGGCCGCAACCGGCGCTGACGTGATCGGCCTGGACTGGCGGCAGCCCCTCGATGAGGGCTGGCGTGCCGTCGGCCACGGTCACGCGGTGCAGGGCAACCTCGACCCCATCACTCTCTTTGCTCCGCTTGAGGTTTTGGAACTACGCGTGAGAGAGATCCTTCGTGCCGCAAACGGCCGTCCCGGCCACATCTTCAATCTTGGCCACGGCATCGTTCCCGGCACTCCGGTCGAAAGCGTTCAGGCCGTCGTTCGCATGGTCAGGGAATTCCGCTTGGAGCCGGCAAATTGCTAAAGAAGTTGGGTGCCCCATTCTTGCGCCTTTTCTCTGGCGCTAGGGTGGGATAGAAAAAAAGCCGAAAGGGCCGTGCACGAGGAGTCGGTGAATGCCTAAACAAGCAGTTCTGCTGCTCGCCCACGGAACCCCGGAGACCGTCGAGCAGATTCCCGAGTACCTGCGCAACGTGGTTGGGGGCCGTGCGCTGCCGCAGGCCGTCGTCGAAGAGATCCAGCACCGCTACAGCATGATTGGCCGCAGCCCGCTCACTGAGATCACCCTCGAACAAGGCCGGCTCGTCCAGGTTGAACTGGCTGACGGCGGCCGTCCCGTCCCGGTCTATGTGGCCATGCGCAACTGGCGGCCCTACATTGCCGATGTCGTGCGGCAGATGCGCGCCGCGGGCGTTCAGGAGGCTGCAGTCGTCTGCATGGCGCCGCAGAACTCGCGCACCAGCGTGGGCCTTTACCGCCGCGCCGTAGAAACCGAGGCCTCCGGCCTGCGCATCGACTTCACCGAGGCCTGGGCGCAGCATCCGCTGCTCATTGAGGCTTTTGCCGAGCGTCTCCGCCCAGCCCTGGCAAGGCTTAGCGCCGAGGCGGGCCACGCCGTTCCGGTGCTGTTCACTGCCCACAGCGTGCCCTGCCGCACCCTACAAACCCCCGCGACCGGTTCACCGCCCAACCGGGAGCTGGACGAACAGCCGAATCTCTGGCCCGGAGCGGGAGCGGACCCCTACGCCCAGGAGGCCAAGCTCACCGCCGCGCTGGTGGCCGAACGCGTCTCCGGGATTTCCCGCTGGTTCTTTGCCTTCCAGAGCCAGGGAGTGAGCGGCGGACCATGGATTGGACCGGCCGTCGAAGAGACTCTCAATGCACTTGCCGCCGAGGGCGTCCGTACGCTCCTGTTGCAGCCGATCGGCTTTCTATGCGACCACGTCGAGATCCTCTACGACGTGGACATTCTCTTTCGCGGCTATGCAGCCAAACTCGGCATCCGCCTGGAGCGCCCCGAGTCGCTGAACGTTTCCCCCACCTTGGCCAGGGCGGTTGCAGACCTGGCGCGGCAGGGGTTGGCGCGCTTGCAGGATTCGCCGGCCAGCTGATGACACCAGCGGCGCGGCGTCGAAGCGGGACGATCCCTCCCGTGGCCGGCTGGTTACCATTTTCTATACACTTCGTCTTACTTTCTCTTTCCTCAAACGCTTCAATTGGATAAAGTAAGGGGTTAAGCTCGGGTTCTTCGCTCCTTGGACGTACTGCGGCTCAGATTGCCGGAGTCGATTGTCAAACGGCGCACCAGCGGTCACGAACAGATGATGGAAAGGCGGTTGCAGCAGGAGATGGCGGAACGGCCAGTTGCGCCGTCCAGCGTTTCATGGCCAACCGTTAGGGAAGAACAGCGATGAACTGTGTGAAATGCGGGATGGAAATGCGCCGCCTGATGCGGGAAAGCTTTCTGCAAAAACGGTTCTTTCCACTCTTCGGTTTCTTTCCCTGGGAGTGCCCCATCTGCCGGAAGCCTGTTCTGCTCAGGAAGCGGTTCCTGCGCAGGCGAGAGTCCAGGCTGACGGACTTCACCGCCATTGAAGCCAAGCGCGCAGAGATCTTGAAACAACGCTCTTCCGCCAAGTCAGCGGCCAAGGCCAGCTGACTCGGTTTTGCTCCCAATCCCTTCTTGCCATTTGCGCAGGGTGCGCGGCTTGAGGCGATGCCTAAGATTGCCTTGGGCAAAGGACAGCTTTTCAATATCCTCTCAGACTGGAAGCGACCATGGCCCGAAAACCCCGCAATCCGGACTTCGATCAGACGCTGAAGATTCTGCGCGACCATTCTTTCGCCGTGGCGCCCTTTGCCGCGGTCGCGGGCGGGATGCTGGTGAGCAAGCATGGAGCAGGGGCGGTGCTGGTGCCGGTCCAGACCAAGGATGCCGGGGCCGCGCCGGGAGCCTTTGCGCGCCGGCCGGGAGCGCTGATAGGGGGCGAGGTGGCGCGGTTGCTTGACCGAGGCTTCCAGAAGTTCATTAAGACTTCCAAATTTGAGATGCCGGCATCGGCCAGCCAATTGCAAGCTATTCATCTGTTCAGCGAGGAGCTGAAGCAACTGGCTGGCGGAATCAGCCTGTACAACGAGTCGCTGGGAACGACGAGCGACCTGTATGAATATGATCGGTTGAAGGGCCTGGAAGCCGTGGAGGCTGCTGCCAGGCGCCCTGGGAGCTGACTGCGGGGCACTGATTTATGGGCGGAGCAGGCCATGGAAGAGGCAGATGCAGGCGAGGGCCTGACAGCGCAGGGTCTGGATCGCCGAGTGATGCCCCGGTGCGCTTTGCAAGAAGCCGCCGAGCTTCTGCTGGTGGGACGCGGCAACCGGATCAAGTGCCGCATCGTCGAACTCAGCCTCTCAGGCTGCCGGATGAGCGTCAGCGAACGGCTCCCGGCGGGCAGCGGAACCCGCGTCGAGGCGACCTTCAAGGCTCAGGGAATCGCTTTCCGTTTCGGTGGTTCGATCGAGTGGGCAGACGATAGCAACCTGATTGGAGTCCGCTTCGTCGACCTGATACCCCGCCGCAGGGATGAACTGATCGAGGTGCTCCGCGAGTTGGATGCGGAAGCTGAAGCCAAGCGGGAAAAGGACGCTGCCGAGAAGCAAGCCGAGGAAGAGCAAGCCAGGCAAGAGGCCGAAAAACAGGCCAAGGAGCCAACCGGGGCTCTGCCGATTCTAGACCGGCTTTGGGCTGCGATTCCCCAAATCCAAGCCAGGCAGACGCAAGATCCGGTTGCCGCCTCCCATCCGGCCAAATCCGCTCCTGAGCCCGTTGCGAGGCCCATTTTGGCGGCTGTGCCTTTGGGCTTCCCAACTCGGCCGCAACCGCCCCAAGCCGAGCCCGCCAGCCAGCGGCCCCCGCTGGCATCCAAGCGCGAACGCCGCATACAGTCCCGCCACGAGGTGGATACCTCAGTCATGATTCTCCTTATCAACGTTGGGTCCAGGCTAAGCGGGCGCATTTTGGATCTGAGCGTGGGCGGCTGCCGCATCCGCACAGACGAACGCTTCAAAGTGGGAATCTATACACGGGTTGAGGCGGAGTTTCTGCTGGAAGGGCTGCCTTTTCGCCTGGGGGGCGTGATTCAGGCCATCCACGACCGGCATCTCGTCGGCATCCGCTTTCTCGATATAAGCGCCCGCAAGCGCGAGCAGTTGGAGCAGCTCATCGAGGAGGTCGAAGAGATGCGAGCAGGGCAGAATCCGCCCAGGCCGGGAGACTCAGGCGCAACCTCCAGTGCAAGCCATAAACCTGAGAACGCCGCGCAGCTTCCCGTCCCGCTCTAAAGCAGAATCGGTGACGATGAAGCGTGGGACAGCGCAGCAAAGCCAACGCTCTTGGTTCCGCCTCGCTACACTCCAAGTTCGCGGCGAATAGCATCCGCGATGGTGTCTGCGTGTCGCCGCATCGCCTCTTCGCTTTCGGCTTCGATCATGACGCGGGCGAGGGGTTCGGTGCCGCTATAGCGAACAACGACGCGGCCGGAATCCTTCAGTTCGTCTTCGGCGGCGCGGATGGCCGCGGCCACGGCAGGGATGGATTGGAGCGGCTTGCGCTCCCGGACCTTGACGTTGACGATGACCTGCGGAAAGACCTTCAAGTCCGCGGTGAGCTCGTCAATGGATTTGCCAGTGCGGGCGATCAGGTCGAGGACAACGAGGGCGGTGAGCAAGCCGTCGCCGGTGGTGGCCAGGTGGGGCAGCAGGATGTGGCCGGACTGCTCGCCGCCCAGCGCCGCTTTGTGCGCGAGCATCTGCTCCAGGACGTAGCGATCGCCAACAGGTGCGCGCAACATGCGGATGCCGCTGCGCTTGAGGGCTGCCTCAAGCCCCATGTTGGACATGGTGGTGGCCACAACCAGATCGCCCGTCAGCAAGCCGCGGGCCTTGAGGTCGCGCGCGGCCATCAGCAGAATGGCGTCCCCGTTGAGGACGTTCTTCCTCGAGCCGGCCAGCATGCAGCGGTCGGCGTCGCCGTCGAAGGTCAGACCCAGATCCGCTCCGCGCGCGCTCACTTCCTCGGCGACATGCGCGGCGTGAAGAGCGCCGCAACTCAAGTTGATATTGCGGCCGTCGGGGCCGATGTGGAGGAATATGACGTCCGCGCCGAGACGGCGGAAGAGCTCCGGCGCGATGGCGGCGGCGGCGCCGTTGGCGCAGTCGGCCACGATGCGCAGCCCGGCCAGGTTCAGCCCCGGAACGCAGTCGATCAGGAATTGAATGTAATCGGACTGCAGGGCGGGCTTGTCTTCGATGGCGGGCAGGGATGCCGGATCGGGCGCTGCAACCTGGGACGCATGATGGAGGATTTCGTCTTCCATGGCCAGCTCGACCGCATCGGCCAGCTTGAAGCCGTCCGCGCCGAAGAGCTTGATGCCGTTGTCCTGCCAGGGATTGTGGGAGGCGGAGAGGACGACGCCAGCCTGGAAGCCATGAGTGCGGGCGAGGAAAGCCACGGCCGGCGTGGGCACGATCCCGGCGCTTTCAACGCGCGCTCCCGCCTGGCGCAGGCCGGCGGCGAGAGTGGCGGCCATCCAGGGGCTGGACTCGCGCGTGTCGCGGCCTAGAATCACTTTGGGCTCGGCTGCCGTCTTTCGCAGGGTGTGGCCGAGAGCAAGCCCGACGGCGAAGATAGTGGTTGGGTCGAGCGGATATTCGCCGGCGAGGGCGCGAATGCCGTCGGTGCCGAAGAGTTTGCGTTCGGCCGGTGCGATGGTGGATGCGGTCATAGGCTCAATTCTTGATTCTAGTGCCTGGGAGCGGCATCGGGGGCAGCGGCTCCCACGCGGCTCGCTGTGGTTTCGACTCGGCTGGTGAAGGAGCCATCGGCCAGGCGCGTCGTGAGCCGGTCGCAGGGGGCGAGTTGGGCGGCGGAGCGGATGAGGCCGCCTGCGTCGCTGAGCACCAGGGCGTAGCCGCGATCGAGGACGGCCAGCGGCGAGAGCGAGTGGAGGCGGGCGTCAAGGGCGCTAAGGTTGGCGGCGGAGGCGTGGAGTTGGCGCTCGATGGAATGGCCGAGACGGGCGCGGCAGGCCAGCAGGCGTTCGCGGGCCTGGGCAACGGCCTGGCGGGGATCGCGGCGCAGGACGCCGGCGGTGAGGGCGGCAACGTCTAGCTGGCACAGGCGGAGCTGGCCGGCGAGGGCCGATTCAAGACGGAAAGAGAGATCGTCGAGGCGCTGGGCCGAGCGATGCAGGAGGGTGGAGATGCGGGACTCGGCGCGATCCGCTACGGCGCAACGGGTGAAGCGCTGGCGGCTCTGCAAAAGCTGAAACCGGACGGCGCGGTCGAGCCGGTGAGATTGGTTAGCGAGGCGCTCGGCGATTTTGTGCTGGGCCTCGGTGATCAGCTCGGCGGCGGCCGAAGGGGTGGGAGCGCGCAGGTCGGCGGCGAAGTCGGCGATGGTGAAGTCGGTCTCATGGCCGATGGCGGAGACTACGGGCAGGCGCGATCCGGCGATGGCGCGGGCTACCCGCTCCGAGTTGAAGGCGGCCAGGTCTTCAAGCGAGCCGCCGCCGCGGGCCAGAACAATGACGTCTACCAGGCCGGAATCGCGGGAGCTGGCCGCATTGAGCTGGGCCATGGCGGCTTCGATCTCGGCGGGAGCCTGATCGCCCTGCACAGTAACGGGGACGACGAGGACATTGAGGCCGGAGTGACGGCGGGCGACGATGTTCAAGAAGTCGCGGATCACGGCGCCGGTGGGCGAGGTGACGATGCCGACGGTGCGGGGAAAGGCAGGCAACGGCCGCTTGCGCGCCGGCTCGAAGAGGCCTTCCGCCCCGAGGCGCGCCTTGAGCTGCTCGAAGGCCAGTTGCAGCGAGCCGGCGCCGACCGGCTCCATGGTCTCGGCCACCAGTTGCATCTGGCCCCGCTGCTCGTAGACGCTCACCCGGCCACGGACCAGGACGTGGAGGCCATCCTCGGGGCGGAAGCGGAGCAGCATCGCCTGGCGGCGGAAAAGGACAATAGGCAGTTGGGCGTCGGCATCCTTCAGGGTGAAGTAGATGTGACCGGAGGGCGCGGGGCGGAAGTTGGAGATTTCGCCCTCGACCCAAACGTCGCCGTATTCCAGCTCGACAAGTTCGCGGACCTGTGCGACCAGTTCGCGGACCGGCCAGATGCGGCGGCTCTGCCGGGGTTCGTCGAAGCTGAGATCGAGCTGGGGCGCGAGTGGATCGGACGGGGTCATTCCAATGAGAGTGTAATTGCTGCGGGGTTGTGCGTAGCTGGTTGCCATTCCGCTGCGTCAGCGGAGCTTTGCGGCGCGGCCCAAAGCCAGTCTTCCGGAGGGCGGCGCGGGCAGCTTGAACTCACAGGATATAAGCGCCGATGCGGGTCTCGCGGCTGGTGAGCGCGTCCGAGGAGCGGTCGAGAGATTCGTACTCCGCGTCGTGGTCTTTGCGGAAGGCGCGGAAGTCCTCCTCGCTCGTCCAGCGGTCGATGGTGAGGTAGCCGCCGGGGATGTAGGCGTCGTGCAGGAGATCGGTTCCCAGATACTTCGGGGAGGTGCGGAAGAGCTTGGCCCATGCGCCCTCGGGCCCATAGGCGGCCTCAAAGGCGGCAACTTTCTCCTCGGCAATTTCGAATTGCCAAACCACCACAAACATGCGTTCCCCTATTCTGTCTTCAAGAATATGGTAGCGCAGAGGGCAGAGATCAGAGATCGGCGAGCGGCAAGACGGGAAGTTGCGGAGCTGGACCACGCTACTCCACCCGCGCCAGCTTTTTGGGCCTGAAGATCCGCATGATGACGTAGACCAGGACTTCCAGCGTGATGGCGCCGCAGCAGTCCAGCAGCACGTCCCACGGCGAGCCCGTTCGGTTGGGCAGGAAGCTCTGGTGCCATTCATCGAAGCTGGCCACCAGCGCCGTACCCAGCAGGGCGAGAATGGCGTCGTGGAGGAAGCGGGACCGGGGCAGGGTCATCCACCAGGCGCGCAGCCATAGCAATCCCATGGCCCCATAGCCCAGGAAATGTCCTGACTTGCGGATAATGTGATGCAGGAGTTCCCATTGGGCGTCGGCTACCCGGCCGAAGAGTGACTCGAAGAGCCAGCGCAGCGGGCCGCTGGTGTGGTCGGAGCCCATCCATTCGGCCGACTCCAGCATGATCGCGCCGACACCGATGGCGACCGGCAGCCATGCGCTTATCCAGTACTTGGGATTGCTCCTCTTACTCGACACGATAGTTGGGCGCCTCTCGTGTGATGATCACGTCGTGGACGTGACTTTCGCGCAGGCCGGCGCCGGAGATGCGCACAAACTGAGCCTTCTCCTGAAGTTCCGCGATGGTGGCGCAACCCAGGTAGCCCATGCCGGAGCGCAGGCCGCCAACCAGCTGGAAGACCATGGACTCCAGCGGACCGCGATAGGGCACGCGCCCTTCGATGCCCTCGGGGACAAACTTGGCCAAACGATTCTGGCTGGCTCGCTCGCGCTGGACGATGCCCTCCGCTCCCATCTCGGCGCTGGCCAGATCGGCGGTGCTCTGGAAGTAGCGCTCGCCGGAACCCTGGCTCATGGCGGTCAGCGAACCCATGCCGCGATAGCTCTTGAAGCTGCGGCCCTGGTAAAGGATGGTCTCGCCGGGGCTCTCGTCCACTCCGGCAAAGAGCGAGCCAATCATTACCGAGCTGGCGCCGGCGGCGATGGCCTTGGTGATCTCGCCGGAGTATTTGATGCCGCCGTCGGCGATGACCGGAATGCCGTGTTCGCGGGCGGCGCGAGCGGCTTCGGCGATGGCTGTGATTTGCGGCATTCCCGCGCCGGTGACCATGCGCGTCGTGCAGATCGAACCCGGACCGATGCCAACTTTGATGGCGTCGGCACCGGCCTCGATCAGCGCCAGCCCGCCCTCATAGGTGGCCACGTTGCCGGCCAGCAGGCCCACCCCAGGGAAGCGCTTCTTCACCTCGCGCACCGCCTCCAGCACGCGCGACGAGTGCCCGTGGGCCGAATCGATCGCCAGCACATCCACGCGCGCCCGCACCAGCTCCGCCGCGCGCTCCAGAAAGTCGCCGGTAGCCCCGATGGCTCCGCCCACGCGCAGTCGGCCCTGATCGTCCTTGCTGGCGCTGGGATACTTCAGCTTCTTCTGGATGTCCTTTACTGTGATCAGGCCCTTCAGGTTGTAATGATCGTCCACCACCAGCAGCTTTTCCACGCGGTGCTTGTGCAGGATCAGTTCGGCCTCTTCCAGCGTGGTGCCCACGGGAACGGTGATCAGGTTTTCCTTGGTCATCACCTCGCCGATGGGAATGTCGGTGCGGGTCTCAAAGCGCAGGTCGCGGTTGGTGAGAATGCCAACCAGCTTCTTGCCCTGCGTTACCGGCACGCCGGAGATCTTGTAGCGGCGCATCACTTCCAGGGCGTCGCCGATCATCTGCTCCGGGCCGATGGTCACCGGGTCCACGATCATGCCGCTCTCCGAGCGCTTCACCTTGTCGATCTCGCCGGCCTGGTCGGAGATGCTCAGATTGCGGTGCACAATGCCAATGCCGCCCTGCTGGGCCATGGCGATAGCCATGCGCGACTCCGTTACCGTGTCCATGGCGGAGGAGAGCAGCGGCGTGTTCAGCGTGATTTCGCGGGTCAGTTGCGTTTGCGTGCTGACTTGTACTGGCACCACCTCGCTGTACGATGGCACCAGCAAAACGTCGTCGAAGGTAAGGGCTTCAGTTAGGTTTTTGGCTAGCATAATGCTCTGATGCGCCTGGCGGGCCAGGATTCCACTCCCCGGCGCGGCAGACGCTTGCAGTCTATTGTAGCGGAGGGGGCCTGGGCGCGCCGCAGAGCCGCCGTTCCCGGCTGCAGCTTCTGCGACTTTCGGAGTATTGTTTTAGTGACGCATTTTGCGTTTCCTTTTTGCAGTCTGCAGTGAGAGCGGTTCTGCTCCCGGAAAGGTCAGGTTCCTGTCCAGATGCTTACATTGAGGCGATATTCCGTATTTCTTTCGTTGTCCATCGTGGTTCTTTGCGCCTGCAAGGCGAGTACGCAAGCGCCGGCGCCAACCCCGCTGACCACAATCGCCGCCCCCCAAGGGGGCAAGATCGTCTACGGCTCCGTCAGCGGTGCCACCACTCAGTCGGCCGTCCTCACCAGCCTCCTGGCCAGGGTGCATACCCTCTGCGGCGAGAAGCCACAAATTGGCCGCGTTTTCCAGTTCACCGGAACCAACTCCGTCGGGGTCTTCTTCACGGTGACAGACCATCCGGAAGGAAACCTCCCGCTGGCGGGCATGGTGATTGCTCGATCGACCGGCCCCAACCAGGCGGACGGGGCCATGCTCTACGATCTTGCGTCGCGCTTCGGCCAGACCGTGAACCCCATGCTCCAGCAACTGTCCGGCGTTTGGCAGCAGGGCGGCCAGGCGGCTGCTTCCGGCGCGGGAGCTGCATCTGCTGCCGGCGGCTCCGTTCCAGCAGCGAGTTCCAACGCCTCCTCCCCGGCTGGCGCTGCATCTGCATCCTCCGTGCCGCTCCACCCCGTCACTGCGCCTGACAACTCGGCCAGCCTTTCAGTCCCCAATGGCTGGACGGTGGATCCCCAAAGCTACCGTGGCGCCATCATCGTGCGCGGGCCGAACGGCGAGCAGTTAGGTCTGGAGATGAACCGCGGCGGTATCGATCCCACCAACCCCTTCCGGGCCAGGAGTGATGCGCACGGCCAACTCGAAGGACCCGGAACCGTGGTCTATGCCTTCCGCGGCGATCTGACCAAGGAGTTCGTTCCCGTCTTCCAGGCATGGCGACAGGCAGGCGGCCAGGGCCCAGCGAAGATCCAGGTGGACAAAATCCAGGAGATGCCTGAGCCTCAGGGCGTTCACGGTGTGATGGCCAGCGGGCAGATGGATCCTGACGGCAAAGGAATGCAGTTCTTCAGCGACCTGATGACGGTGACCGATCCGACTCGCGACTACGGCTCATATTCCGTGACTCTCAGTCATGCATTGCTGCCCCTTGCGATCACCGACAAGGAGAAGCCAATGTTGAACTCGATCATCAGCACTTATAAACCGAACATGCAGGTGGTGAACGCGGAGAACTCGAAACTGATTCAGCAGAAGCAGCAGTCGGACCAGCAGACGCTGGCGGCGGCGCAGGCAAGGGTGAACCAGATCAAGCAGATCGGCGCAAACGCCACTGCCCGGATGAACACGACCGAGGCCGCCAATTCCGTCGAACAGGCCTCGTGGAATGCCGGCCAGACCGCCAACGCGCAGAACGGCCAGGGCTTCAGCAACTACCTGCTCGATCAGTCGGTCGTCCAGAACAACTCCACGGGCGCCCACGGCACCCTCTGGAACAACGCCGCCGATGGCCTGGTACAGTCCAATCCCAACAAGTACTCGTACGTCAGCAACCCCAACCTTATTCCGGGAACGGATTTCTGATCTTCACTCCGCCGCCCGCTTTGGAGCTGCGCTTCAGGGTGGGCGGCGGGCCGGCGAGGGGATGAAAACCGCGCTGATCGGAGCGCGTTGCCTTCGTTCCAAAGCACTTCCGAAAGAGGCGTTGCTTAGCCCGATGAGAAGCCGCCGGCCATCCAGCGCAGGCGCGGATGACGCAGTAGCCATTTAGCAAGGGCCAGCGAACTCGCATAGATCACAGCGAATGTGACCAGCAAGAAACAGACCGCTGCGGCGCTGGAACCTTGGAGCAGGAAGGGACCAAAGGGCCTCTGTTTGAACAGGCGCAGCAGGGGTCCCCTCAAGACGGGGTGAATCAGGTAGATCCCAAACGTGTTTGTGCGCACATTCACCACTCGCGGCCATACCGGCTGGCGCAGCTTGAAGATCGCCAGCACGACGGCAATGGAATATACCTGGTTCGAGATGCGCAGAACGTTCATGGGAAGGGGATCGCCGGCCGCTGCCAGCATTCTCGATTCCAGCAGAGCGGCTAGTCCGGCAAGCACCGCCGGGGGAATTAGAACAAGTGCGGAAGTGCGCGCGATCCTGGCTTCAATGGCGGCAAAGTTCCGCGCGCCCCACGCGCCCAGCCATAGATAGAAGACGAAGCCGAACAATGCCTGGGTGTGGTTCTTCAGGGGAATCCAGTGCGCGTGGATGTTGAGGCCATAGAACAGGCTCACCGCCAGAAGCGCGCAGCCCAAGCGAAGGTCGAAGAGAAAGCGCCTGCACGCGAGAAGAATGGAAAGCGCGATCATCAGATTGGGAATAAACCAGTAGGCGGACCCAATCATGTAGTTGTACAGCGAATGGAGTATCCACCGGGCGTTGCTCGCCCATGGGTGGTCCCGGAACTGGCCATGCAGAGCTGGGCCGGCCAGCATCGTCGCGCAATATACCAGGTACCAGAAGAGCCACGGCAAGAAGATTCTCTGCAAACGCCGCTTCATGTACTGCGCCGGGCGCCACCTGGTCAGCCCCTTTTCCATCAGGAATCCGGAGATCAGGAAGAAGCCGATCACGTCGAACTGGAATGGCTGGCGCAAACAGCACACCGGCCAACCCACGGGATCGAGCCGTGTCAACGGTACGAACCAGGTGGTGCAATGGACAAACACGACCGCGGCCATTGACAGGAACCGGACATTGCTCACAAAAAGGTAATTCGCGGCTGGCTTTTCTTCCAACGGCGCAGGCCGGGCAGGGCGCGCTGGCAGTGCGGAGTTCAATCGACCGGTCTCCTCCTTCGCGGGCCTGGCCTGCCTTGACACCCATTGCTCCTTGTCGAAAGCGCCGAAGCCTCATTCGCCCACCCGCGGCGACGCGCGCGAACCTGCGCCCTTGTCCATCCTCAGGCGCACCTCAAGCCGATTCCTCTTGAGCGCTGTGCACAGTCAGCGGGGTACTTTCCATCCTAGTACCGCGGCCTGGTGATTTCGTAGTCGTGCCCATGAACCTGGGTGCCCCAGGTCCCGCTTTTGGGACCAGGGAAACCACAAATCTATGCGGTCGCGGTACTAGAGCATGCCCCCGGCACAGGACAGTGCCGCACTTCCCCTTCAGCCCGGCAGGCGCTCCAGGATTCCTAGCTTACCGGCCATGCGCTCCGAGATGCGCATGGGGATGCGCTCCTGCTCGCCAAGGGTGAGGACCACGTACGAGCGCCACAGGAACTTTGTCCTGCCGATCTGGATTTCCTTCCAGGGAATGAAGAGCGGAGAGTGGCCGAAGCTGAATGGGAAGAGCACTGAGAGATAGAGAGCATCGCCAGCGGCTGTCACGCGGATGAGACTGCTGTAGTGTAGCCAGAACCGCAAATGCACCGTGTAGAAGAATGGCCCCGCGCTCTTGGTTTCCCCGCACGGTTCATCCTGTGCGCGGAAGCGCCTGGACAGCGAGAACCAACCGCTCACAATGCCGATAACGAAGCAGATGAAGCACCAGAATGCAATGGCGAGGGCCGGGATGAAGACCCAATTGTAAGGCGGGAAATCGTTTGGTCCGGCTTGCATCGCTCACCCCTTGCAAAATGTAACTGCTAAACCCCCACCGGAAACGGCTTGGGGCTGGATTCGTCGGTGTTGGCGGCGGCGCCCGTGCGCCAGCGCTCGAAGCGCCCTTGCAGCAGGCTCATCAGGCCGGTGTACCAATAGCCGATGACAAACAGAATCAGGAACGGCGCGGTGAAGTAGTTATGGTTCGAGAAGGTGTAGAGGATGGCCGCAAAGAAATAGAAGCCGAGAAAGATCTCGATCCAGGGGGCCAGCACCAGGCGCTTGCGGTACTTGGCGGCCTGGGACTTCTCGCCCTTCTTGGCCACGCGGTATTTGGGGGTGCGGACGAATGCGCTCTTGATGCCGAACAGAGCCTCCATCACCGCCTTGGTGTTGGTGACCGTTAGGCCAATTCCAAGCGCCATCAGGAAGGGCAAATAGAGAAAGGTCTTCATCCAGGTCTTGGGGTAGAGCTCGCGCTCGCTCATAAGATAAAAGACCGCGATGGAGAAGCTGGAGGCGGTGAACAGCGGCACGTCGATCAGCAGCATCTGGAACCAGCCCTGGTAGAAGCGGCAGATCATGGCCGGGATCAGCGCCGCCGACATGATCACCATCAGCGGGTAACTCAAGTTGGCAGTCAGGTGGTAGACAGCCTCGACCTTGATGCGCCGCGGTACGTCGGCCCGGAAGATCTTCGGCAGCATCTTGATGCTGGTCTGGATGAGACCCTTGGCCCAGCGCGCCTGTTGCGTCTTGAAGGCGGTCATCTCGATGGGCAGCTCCGAGGGACACTCCACTTCAGGCAGGTACTTGAACTTCCAGCCAGCCAGTTGCGACCGGTAGCTTAGGTCGGTGTCTTCCGTAAGGGTGTCGTGCTGCCAGCCGCCTCCGTCGGCAATCGCCTGGATGCGCCACATGCCGGCTGTGCCGTTGAAGTTGAAGTAGTCGCCCGAGCGCACGCGCGCACCGTGTTCCAGCACAAAGTGGCCGTCCAGCAAAATGGCCTCGATCTGGGTCAAGACGCTGTAGTCGCGGTTCATGTGCGTCCAGCGCGTCTGCACCATGCCGATCTCCGGCTCGGCAAAGTGGTGGATCACCTTCATCAGCCAGTCGGGCGGGGGCACAAAGTCGGCGTCGAAGATGGCCACGTACTCGCCCTTGGCCACCTTGAGGCCGGCGTCCAGCGCCCCGGCCTTGTAGCCGTGACGGTTTGTCCGGTGAATGTAGGCGATGGGGTGGCCCAGCGCCGCATAGCGCTCCACAATGCCAGCGGCCACCTGCTGGGTCTCATCGGTCGAGTCGTCCAGCACTTGGATCTCCAGCTTCTCGCGCGGATACTCCATGGCGCAGACGGCCTCGATCAGCCGGTCGATGACGAACTGCTCGTTGAAGATGGGCAGTTGCACGGTCACCCGCGGCAACTCCTCGAAGTGCCGCGGTGGATCGGGACGGTAGTTCTTGCGGTATTTGAAGTACAAGTAGCACATGGTGTATCGGTGAACGCCGTAGAGCGCCAGAACGATCATCACCGCAAAGTAGGGCAGCAGCACCATCGCGTCGAAGAGGTTCCAGTGGTAGAGCCCCGTGAAGATCTGGTCGGTCGTCTGCATCGCCTTCAGGTAGTGTCGCAGGCCGTTCTGGGGCGCAAACATAAGCGCGGCTACCCGCGGCGCCAGGCTTCCGAGCCGGAGCTGGAGCAGACTGGCAGCGGAATTCAGACGGATCACAAGCGCGGCGAACAGGGCAAGCCTCCACAGTCCGGGATACCGGCAATTGTAGTCGATGGCGGTTGCGGATGGCGGGATCATGAAGGCCCAGTCCGGCCGTCGGAGGTGGCCGATCGAGTCCCGGTCGATGCCCATCCGCCCCACGTCGTTGCGGGCTTTCAGATAACCTTCCTTATCCATGTACGTGACTCAGGAAGAACTCGGCCAGCCGCTTCGGGCGTGCAGATTCTGACAATTGGCGGAAAATACACAGGTAGGAAGCGTACATTAGGCGAAGAGGGGAAAGAGGGAACCGATGCTGGCTTTGATTGCGGGGATCGTCGCTGCCTTCATAGGCATTCTTCTGGGATTTTGGCTGGGAACTGCATCCGGAAAAGCAGAAAAAGAACAATTGGAACGGCGAACGAAGGAATTAGGGGACGAGCTGACGGTGGTCCGCGGCGCGCTGGAACATGCGCGTGCTGAGTCGGCTCAAAGGGCGGGCTTTGAGTCGCTTGCGGCAGAGCGGGAAAGAACCATTGGGCAGCTGACCGCTGAACGGGACCGATTGCGCCAGGAACTGAGAGCCGAATCCGAATCTGTGGGCGCGCATGGAAAGCGCGTCGCCGAGCTGACTGCCGAACTGGAAGCCGAACGGAAGAGCCTGGCAGAGAAACTGGCGCTGCTCGACAGCGCCAAGCAGGCTCTGGCCAATCAGTTCGAGGCGCTGGCCGGAGAGATTCTGGAGAAGAAGTCGAAGAGCTTCTCCGAGGGCAGCAAGAATGAGTTGGGGACACTGTTGACCCCGCTGCGCGAACAGATCAAGGAGTTCCGCGAGAAGGTGGAGCAGGCGCAGTCGGATTCGAAGACAGGCGTGACCAGACTGGAGACGCTGATCGGAACTCTGGGCGGATTGAACCAGCAGTTGAGCGAGGAAGCGCGCAACCTGACCACAGCTTTGCGCGGGTCGTCGAAGGCGCAGGGCGATTGGGGCGAACTGATCGTTCGCAATCTGCTGGAAAAGGCCGGCTTGCGCGAGGGTGAGCAGTTCCGCGTGCAGGAGAGTTTTGACGCTACGCTAAGCGACGGCGACGAGCGGCAGAAGAAGGCGCGGCCGGATGTAATTGTGAACCTGCCCGGCGGACGGCATCTGGTGATCGACTCCAAAGTTTCCTTGAACGCTTACACGGATTCAGTGAATGCGGCTGCCGAAGAGGAGCGAAAGGCCGCTGCCAAGCGCCATTTGGCCAGCGTGCGCAACCACGTGGACGAGTTGGCCGCGCGGCGCTATCACAAGCTGGCAGTGCTGGAAACGCCGGACTTCGTAGTAATGTTTGTGCCCATCGAGCCAGCGTTCCTGGTGGCCCTGCATGAGGACGAAGGGCTGTGGCGTTATGCCTATGAGAAGGAAGTTCTGCTGGTAGGGCCGACGACTTTGTTGTTCGTCATTCGCATCGTGGATAACCTCTGGCAGCAGGAGCTGCAGGCGCGCAGCGTGCAGGATGTGATGAATCGAGGGGCTGAGCTATACGATAAGTTTGTCGGATTCGTGAACGATCTGGAGGCTGTTGGCAAGAGTTTGCGCGGGGCCGACCAGAGTTACAGCAGTGCAATGAAGAAGCTGAGCGAAGGGCGCGGCAATCTGATCCGGCAGGTGGAGATGCTGAAAGGGCTTGGCGTGCGGACTGGGAAGGCTCTGCCGCGGAATTTGCTGGACGTCGCGGGGGCCGAGGAACCGGCGCTGGCACTGGCAGCGGAGCCGGAAGAGATCGCCGAGGCGGAGTAGCGGCGCCCTTAACAGGAAAGCGAGTGAGCAGGCGGCCCACCCCGCAAGCGCAATCTATTTGCTTGCTCCCTTCGTTGGATCCCAGTTGTCGCTGCCGCTTAGAAAGACCTTCGGCTCAAACTGCCGCTCTTCCTCCGCCGAAAGAAAATGCGTGTGCGGATCGCGTTCGTCGCGATGCGCGCCGGACCCGGTCGAATTGTATTCGGCATAGAACGCGGTTTCTATCGAATGCGTCTCTCCGGGGTGCCACTCGCGCCAGCCTGCGGGGTCAATGTGCGCACCCATCTCCGTGTTCAGGTAGATCACCCTGGCATAGGGCCTCCACGGCCGGCCCAGATAAACAGGCTTGGTAACATCCTCGCCGGCGGTAAGCTTGCACCGGTTGAGGACAAAGCCGGAGTCCTCGTCGGGATAATGTTTTGACTGCGCGGTAATGTATCCCCCGGCATGGGCCGTGCTGTGAATCTCGCAGTTATCGAAGACCGCTTTGCTGTCGCCGAAGATGAAATCGACGTTCCCTTCGACATAACAATCAGAGAAGTACTGCCTTGTAGGAATGCAATTGTCTCCGTCGGGCGCGCAGTTGCGGCTGCCCGCATAGACGGTATCCTGATTGCCCAGCAGGCGCACATTGTGGAAGATGGCCCGGTCGCCCGTAACCAGCAGCGCCAGAGCCTGGGAGCCTGCCGGAAGCTGCGGATGCGTCGCATTGAAGTCGTTCTCGAAGGTGATGTTCTCGGCAATGAAGTTATCGGCTGTAACATTCACCGTGGCCGAATGCAAGGTTCCGCCCGCCGTGCCCGCGCTCCTGTCCATCACCACCACCGTCTTGCTGGCGTCGGGAGTTGCGCTGCGCAGCCGGATATTCGGCTTGACCACAGTTAGAACTTCGCGATAACTCCCAGGAGCCACGAGGACCAGCGCACCGTCCTTCGGCGCCGCATCCAGCGCCCGCTGGATGGAGTAGAAGTCGCCCGTGCCGTCGGCCGCCACATACAGCGTCAGGTCCTCTACCGGAACCGTACCCGCCATCTCCGGCGCAGTCTTCAATTCGGGAAAGGGAACCAGGCGCCCATCGCAGGCCAACGGCTTGCCCTGACCGGAATCGGGAGTCTGCCGCACGGCCGCATCCTCACCCTTGGGTTCCAGGTTGCCGCGCGTGCCGCCAATAACAATATCCGCATTTTTGACCAGCCAGGTGGAATGCTCCTGGTCGTCGGCAAAGACATTGTTGAGCGAGAGGCCCAGCTTATGATCGGCGTCCAATCCAAGAAAGGTATAACTGCCCGCCGTGAGAATGTGAACGTTGTCGAGGAGAATGTCGCGGTAGACAGGCAATTGATCGCCGCCAAAGGTAGTATAGAGCGGCGTGAAGACCAGCGGATTCTTGGTGTCGTGAATGCAAACATCGCGATAGATCAGTTCGTGCACCAGGCCGCCGCGGCTGCGGTCGGATTTGATGCGGATACCGTTGTCCGCGCCGTCGATGGTCAGATCTTCCACTAGCATGTGATCCACGCCGCCATTGGTTCCGCTGCCGATGGACATGCCGTGTCCGGTATAGAAATGGTTGTGCAGAATGGAGATATTCTGCGACGGCCCCGCCTTGCTGGACTTCACCGCTACGTCGTCGTCCCCGGTGTGAATCCAGCAATTCTCGATGGTCACGTTGCGCGAGGAGCCCGGATCGATGCCGTCGGTATTGCGGGCGGTCTTGGGCGTCATGATCTTCACGCCCCATGCCGTGAAACCGTCGGTCTCATTCACGCCCACATGAAAGTTGGGCGAGTTGCGCAACGTGATCTTGTACATCGTGAAGTTATCCGCGTGGCGCATGCTGATAAGTACGGGAACGCTCTGCTGCTTATCGGTGATCTTGGCTTCGTGCGCCAGGTCCCACCAGCTCACGTCCTGCCCCAGCAGCTTGGCTCCGCCCCGGCCATCGATAGAACCCTCGCCCATGACGCCGCTGTTCTGCGCCCCATTCCCCGCAATCAAAGGCTTGCATCCGTGGCCTCTTTCGCTCACAACGCCGCAACTGCCGGGAGCCAGATCGTAGAGGCGCGGATCGCGCGAGGCCACCAGCGCGGTATTCGCGTCCACCACCAGAGTCACCCCGGAGCGCAGCGCGATGGGACCGGTCAAAAAGACATTCTTCTCGCCGTGCGCGCGCAACACAACAGCTTTGCCCACGGCGCAGTTATCCATCGCCTGCTGGATGCGCGCGGTATCCAGTGCCGCCTCATCCTGCGGCGAAATGACCCCGTGGCTGGCAGCTGTCTTGGCGTCCAGCGTGACGCAGGCCGCGGGGATATGCGGTTCCGATACCTTGCGGGTATCCTGGCCGGGAAGAGTTATGGGAATAGACAACAGCAAGGACGCGGAAAGCGATGAAACAGCAAGCAAACGCATAGGTCTCCAATCGATGCAGCAACAAGCCGCCTTAGAACTTTGGAACAGCGCCCCTTCCGTTGCCCGATGAAGCGGCCTTTGCATCTGGCGTACGGCTCGGAAGCTGGGCGAGAATCCAGCGGACCAGTTCCTTGCCGCCTGCATAATTGTCAAACCCGGCGGGAAGCTTGCGGCCGTCAGTGTATTCGTTGTAAAGCCATGGATCGACCGTGGCAAAGACGGTTCCCTTGCCGTACTTCGCTGTCGCCATCAGGATTCCTTCGTCATCCTGAAATGCGATTACAGCCGGAGATTTGATCGAGATGTTACACACATCCTTCATGAACAGAGTATGCGGACTGCGGAAGATGGGGCCGCCGCCCGGAACCGTGAGCTTCCCCATCTCATACGAATCGCCCAGCACATGCTTGCGCAGAACACTGTTGAAGTGAATGCCGAATGGATCGGCGATGAGATTCAAGTGCTCCAGATCGGTATTCGCCGGATCGTTGGCCAGAATCGTCAGCACTCCGCCGCTCTTGACCCATTCGGCAATCTGCGCCGCGTCTTCAGGCTGGATATAATTCGGATTTGGGTTCTTGATTGGAATATCCGGTGAGGCGACGATGTAAACCTGCGCTTGGCTTAGAGCAGAAACCGTGGGCGCCGCATAAAGAGTTTTGGTCTCCGCGCCGAAGTTGCGGAAGATATGGCCGAACAAAGAGTAGCCGCTGTTGCTCCAGTCGTCCCACTTATAGTGAAAGTAGACGGGCTGGCCGAATGCGTCGGGCCGCTTCTGGCTGCTGAACCAGCCGTCCAGCAGTATGGTCGCGCCGCGCCCTAGCTTTGCATTCGCGGCGTTCTCCATCTCCGCGCTGGCCAGCAGAAACGCGCCCACGCCCTTGGGATCGTCGGTAGCTGTTTTCTCGCCGATGTAATATGCGTAGCTTCCGTCCCGGTAGGGATCGCCGCCCAGGCCGCCGACCTTCACTGTCCCGGTAAGCAATACTAAATCGCTGGCTCCGGTCTCGATGAAATGAGTTAGAACGCCCTTGTAACCGCGCTCCGCATTGGCAAGATAACTCTGCGGCAGATAGCCCCGGCGCACTCCCTTGGCCAGCGCATAGATAAACATGCACGAGGCGGAGGACTCAAGATAGTTTCCCTTTGCGCCGCCTTTGTCGAGCACCTGATACCACAGCCCGGTCGCTCCATCCTGATAGCGCACGACGGCAGCCGCGTCCCGGTTGAGTTGCTCGATCAACTGCTTCCGTCCCGCATCGTCCTGGGGATAATACGTAAGCGTGTCAACCAGGGCCATCATGTACCAGCCCATGCCCCTTGCCCAGAACTGCGAGGAGAGCCCGGTCTGCTTGTCGGCCCAGCGCTCCTGCTTCGACTCATCCCACCCGTGATAGAGCAAGCCGGTCTTGGCGTCGCGCGCGTGCTCGTCTATCAGCGCGAACTGATGAGTAATTTCTTCAAATGCCTCAGGATGATGAAAGGTGGCGGCATATTCGGCATAGAATGGCTCGGCCATATACAGCCCGTCGAGCCACATCTGATTGGGATACCTCTGCTTGTGCCAGAATCCGCCGGAGGGGGTGCGCGGTTGATGAATTAGTTGCTGGTAAAGCAGCGTGGCGGCCTTAGCGTAGCGCAGGTCCTGGGTCACGCCGTATAACAGCAGAAGCTGACGCCCAAGCAGAATGTTGTCAAGCTGATTCTCCTCCGGCTTCCAGGTGGGAATCGCGCCGTCGGGAGTTACAAACTGATCGACCGAACTCTTGATGTAGTTGTAGTAGCGCGGATCGGCAGTATTCAACCACACGGCGTCCACGCCCTCAAGCAGCGTGCCCAGCTCGTAGTTCCACACCCAGCGCGCGCCGGCGGGCGCAAAGCGGCCATCCGGCCAGCGCTCGATGGCTGCGTTCGCCGCGCGCTCCGGCCAGGGCCGCTCTGCGCCATGCGCGGCGGCAAACGCGCCGCCCGCCATTCCGGCAAGCAGCATCAGCGCAACAAGGATACGATAACTCTTCATGGGAAACTCCAGATGCTCATGGCTCCGCTTGTCAGCACGGTCAAGAGCGCGCCGCGAATCGGCGTTGCATCCACTGTAGCAACTCCGGCGGCTTTCGAACAGTTCATTGCCTTGGCAGCGGATGAGCTTGCCGCTGGCCGTGTGGCGCGCGGCGCGGGCGCAGGAGGCACTCGAGTCGAATCTGCCGGAGTAAACGGTGTCTTACGTCGTGACCGGCACCGATGTCGATGGATCGCCCGGCTTCACTCGCACCGAATAATCGACTCCATCTGGGAAACGGCGCGGATAAGCCTCGCCATAGTTCTTAAAAATGAACGGCTTCTTGTAAACGCCATCGAATCGCTCGCCTGCCACTGAATATTCGTATCGAATCACGGCCACATCGCATCCGAAATCGGCTGACACATAACCGGAGCCCGTCACCGTTGCGGTGACTACGGGCCATGTCTGGCTTCGGATTTCGTTGAATACGCGAGCCATGATCCGGAAGAGAAACTCGACAAAGATGTCAAGAACCAAGCCGCCCATACGATAAGGAGCTTATCAAACGGGCGACTCGGTTACAAGGCGTTCTTCTCCCACCGTTTCGGCCGGCGGTTCTGCTGCAATATCTTCTTGCGCAGGCGCAGCGACTTGGGAGTTACCTCGACCATCTCGTCCTCGGCGATGAACTCGATCGCCTGCTCCAGGTTGAGAGTTCTGACAGGCACCAGCCGGATAGCTTCATCGGCGTTTGAGGCGCGCATGTTGGTCATCTTCTTTTCGCGGACCACGTTCACGTCGAGGTCGTTGTCGCGCGAGTGCTCGCCGACGATCATGCCTTCGTAGACCTCGACGCCCGGCCCTACAAAGAGAATGCCGCGCTCCTGCAGGCCGTTGAGCGAATAGGTGGTGGTCGACCCCAGGCGATCGGCGATGAGCGCACCGGTGGGCCGCTGCGGAATCTCGCCTTGGTAGGGAATGTAGCCGTCGAAGAGCGCGTTCATGACGATGGTGCCGCGGGTCTCGGTGAGCATCTCGCTGCGCAGGCCGATCAGGCCGCGGCTGGGCACGCGAAACTCCATGCGCACGCGGCCCGAGCCGTGATTGTGCATCTTGTTCATCTCGCCCTTGCGCGGGCCAAGCTTCTCGATCACCACGCCGGTGAAGGCCTCGGGCACGTCGATGGTCAGATGCTCCACCGGCTCCATGCGCACGCCGTCCACAGTCTTGGTGACGATCTCCGGGCGGCCGGCCATCAGCTCGAAGCTTTCGCGGCGCATCATCTCGATGAGAATCGCCAGTTGCAGCTCGCCGCGGCCCAGCACCTTGAAGCTGTCCGGCGAGCCGGTCTCTTCCACGCGAATGCTGACGTTGGTGAGCAACTCCTTTTCCAGGCGCTCGCGCAGATTGCGGCTGGTAACGTACTGGCCTTCGCGCCCGGCAAAGGGCGAGTTGTTCACGCTGAATTGAATGGCGATGGTCGGCTCATCGATGACGATCAGCGGCAGCGGCGCTGGATTCTCGACGCTGGTGATGGTCTCGCCGATGGTGATGCCTTCCACGCCGGCCACGGCCACAATGTCACCCATGGTGGTTTCGGTGGTCTCAATCCGCTTGAGGCCGCTGAAGGTGAAGAGCTTGGTGATGCGCGTTTTCTGCAAAGTGCCGTCGCGCTTGGAGATGGTTACATCGTCGCCGGCGTGCAGAGTGCCTTGGAAGACGCGGCAGATGGCGATGCGGCCAAAGTATTCCGAGTAGTCGAGATTGGTAACCAGAATCTGGAGCGTGCCTTCGGCGTTGCCGGTGGCCGGAGGAATGGTGGAGACGATGGTCTCAAAGAGCGGCTGCAGGTCTACGCCCGGCGTGGTGGGATCGAGCGTCGCAGTGCCATCCTTGGCCACGGCATAGAGCACCGGAAAATCCAGTTGCGACTCGTCCGCGTCGAGGTCGATGAAAAGATCGTAAATTTCGTTCAGCACTTCCTGCGGGCGGGCGTCTGGCCGATCGATTTTGTTGATCACCACAATGGGCTTGAGCTTGGCCTCAAGCGCCTTGGCCAGCACATAGCGCGTCTGCGGCAGCGGCCCTTCGGCGGCGTCAACCAGCAGCATCACGCCGTCCACCATCTTAAGCGCGCGCTCTACCTCGCCGCCAAAATCGGCGTGCCCCGGCGTATCCACAATGTTGATTTTGCCGCCTTCAAAAACGATGGCCGTG
>JBEKDH010000052.1:0-40432 GCA_050014455.1 Occallatibacter sp. | reverse complement strand
CTGAAGTACTGGTAGGCCAGATCGCCGTGGCCGAGCAGCGTCTCCGCCATAACTGCCCAGGCCTGGGTATGGGTGAAGATGCTTCCGTTCTCTTTCAAGCCCTCATTGAACAGCACGGCTCTCATCACGCGAAAGTCAGTCTGCCTGTAAGGAGGATCGCAGATCATCAGGCCGAACTCCGTCGCCAGACGCTCGCGCACCGACCGCATCGTCCGCTCGGCCCTCTCGGAGTCAGCATGTCCGCTGATCAGCGCCCACGACTGCGGATTCAGAAAAATGCTTCCCTCGCCGCACTCTCTCGCGCCATACTTGAAACCGTCGGCGCGATACGCGCGCAGGTACCATTCTCCGTCCCATGCGTCTTGTTCCAGGCGATTGTCCAACTTAGCCAGTTGCTCCCTTGCCCATTCTTCTCCCTCACTCGCGGCTAACAGTTGGCACACCTCCAGATAGACTCGCAAGGCGTAGCGCAATTGAAAAGCCACAAAGATCGATTCACCCTGCTGGCCCAAACGGATGCAGTCGTTCCAATCGGCAGAAAGGCCGCACGGCAAGCCATGCGCGCCCGAGCGCTGCAGATTGAACTCGATGGCTCGCTTCATGTGGCCCAGGACCGTGTCTTCGCCCCTGTCGGCATAGGGCAGTACCTTGTTATAGAAAGACAGGTCGCCGGTTTCGTTTACATAGGCCGGGATCGCATTGAAAAGCCACAGGCAGTCGTCGGAGCGGTAGTCATCTTCCTGTGGAGCTTTCTCCTTCCTCGGGTGATGATCGAATTGCCGCACCACGGGCATGGCGCCGCCGGTCGAGACTTGTCCCGTGATCATCAATTCCAGCCGCCGGCCGGCTTCGTAGGGAATGGTATGCATGACGCCTAACATGTCCTGCACCGTATCCCGGTATCCCAATCCATCGCGCTCGCCCGCATAAATCAAGCTCGCCGCGCGCGACCAGGCATACGTGATCAGGCAGTTGAAAGGCCCCCACATGTTGAGCGTGCTGTTCAACTCCGCATCCGGCGTTTCAACCGTGAGCCCGGCGATGCGCTCGCACCAATAACTCTTTAACTTGGCCAGCTCCTCGCGAACCCTCGCCATGCTGGCGAATTCCGCAGCCGCTGCCCGGCCCGTATCGCGGGCCCGCCCAATGCCCATCAGGATGAGAAACTCCTTCGTCTCTCCGCGCGCAAGCGTTATCCTAGCCTGCAACGTGCCGCAGCCGTTGTCGCCCACGGCGAGAGAGTTTGTGCATTGCCCCTGCTCGACAACCACCGGATTGCCATAACCGCGATAACTACCGATGAAGGCGGCACGGTCAGTGTCGTAGCCCACTATCTCCGCGCCCACCGAAGCCAGAAAGGTGTGGCGCCCCTGATCCTTCTCGCCAAAATCCTCAGGAACGGACGGGACGTTGACGTTGGTCCCGTGGTCGATGATATTGTCCTCGACCTCCATTTTCACGGTGTGCTGCGTGTACTGCAAGTTGATCAGATCGTTCCATGCATCCCAGTTTCCGGCATACTCGACGTAAGTGAAAGCGCTAAGCCGGCGCGGCTTGTCGCTCAGGTTGGCAAGCTTCACATGCCAGCACTCGAAGGTTTTTCCCAAGGGAACAAAGTAAGTAGTCTCGGTTGCTATGCCGTCATACTCCGACGAAATGATCGTGTACGCGCTGCCATGACGGCACTCGGACTTGTACCGTTCGAGCGGCTTGCCCACCGGCTGCCAAGACGCGGACCAGTAGTCCCTGCTGTCATGGTCGTGCAGATAGATATATCGGCCTGGCTGGTCCATGGGCAGCGAGTTGAAGCGCAGGCGCGTAAAGCGCCCCATGGCCGCCGACTGATAAAAGCTGTATCCGCCGGCATTGTTGGTGATGATGGCGCCGTATTCCGTCGAGCCAAGATAGTTGCTCCACGACCTGGGAGTATCAGGACGATCGATCACGTACTCTTTGTTTATATCGTCAAAATGCCCGAATTGCATTGAAGAGTCTTCCTCCGATTGATTTATAACTTATGCGGGGCAAGGCGCGGGGAGGGTTATCTTCTGGTCCGCGCCACAGAGATCGATGGCGTCTTCCGCGTCGATAAAACTCATGCAACCGCAGCCTGGTTTGCCGCATGTCTTGCTTGCAACTCGCCCTGGAGCTTCTTCATCCTGGCTTCGTTGAGCGGATAAAAGAACAATCCAACTCCAGTCAGCACGAAGGTGACACCGGGGATGACTGTAAAGAGAAGCAGAATCCCATGCAGGGCATGTGGCGTCTGAACTACACCGGCCTGGTAGCCAAACATGGCGAGCAGCCCCACAATCACCGGTCCACCTATGCTCCATCCGAGCTTGTTCGACATGCCCGCCGCCGAGAAGACCAACCCAGTGGCTCGCCGGCCGGTGCGCCACTCGGAGTAATCGGCGGAGTCTGCGAACATGGCCCACAGCACCGCGGATGTCGGCCCTGTGACGGCGCTGTAGAGCAGTTGAAAGACGAACATCAAGGCCACCTGCTCGGGCCTGACCCAGAATGAGAGAACGAGGAACACCATGGCCAGAAACACGCAACCAATATAGGTGGCCTTTCTTCCGAAAAATCGCGTGACGTGCTGAATGAAGATCGTTCCCGTGAGGGACATTAGCGTACCGGCAACCATAAAGGCGCCGGGCAGATCCTTGCTGGCCAAATGAAGCTGAAAGTAATGACTGCCCACATGGCATTGGAAGAAATTGACGTCTTGATTGGCCACATAATACTGGAAGTAATAGAGGATGGCACCGCTGCGGATGGCAACGGCGCAGACGGTCAGTGTCCCCATGGCAAAGAGGATGAGCCACGGCACGTTGGTTGCCAGATCCCTTAAATCCTCCTTTAACGAACTCTTATCGGCGACCGGCTGCACTCGCTCGCGCGTCAGAGCAAAGGTCAGAAAGAAGAGAGCGACCGCAGCGACGGCATAGATTGTCATTGTCAGTTGATATCCATGGGCCTTGGCCGCAGCCAAAACGACGCCTCCCATCCCCGGCTTGATTCTTCCAAAGTGGTCCACCAGGCGGAGCGTCGAATACTGCACAACCAAACCCGCCGCAAACGCAAACGCAAAGCGATAGGACGAGACGCTGGTGCGTTCCTGCGAATCGGGTGAGATGACGCCCATCAATGCGGAATACGGGATGTTGATGGCCGAATACACCATCATCATCAGGCTCAGCGTGACGTAAGCGTAGATCAACTTTCCGTTCGGGCTGAACCCAGGCGTGGTAAAGGTCAGGACGCTGATGATCCCGAAGGGAACAGCAAACCAGAGCAGGTAGGGACGGAATTTGCCCCATCGCGTCCGCGTTCTGTCTCCCATCACGCCCATAAATAAGTCAAACCCCATGTCGAAGACTCGGGTCAGCAGAAGCAGGACCGCGAGTTTCTTCAGTAGAGTGTCCTCCAATGCGGCATCGGGAGTATAAAAGAAGACGTCGGTATAGAAGTTGATCTGAAAATAGATGAAGGTCATCCAAAACAGGTTGGAGGCCGCATCGCCGAAGGCATAACCCGCCTTCTCGGCAAATGTCAGTTTCTGGGTATTATTTGTCATAGATCCTGTCTTTCCCGTTCATGGGTCACGTCAACATGCGCATTCTGAGCTTTTCCCCCGCCGGACGAAAGCGGCGGTCGCGGCTTCAAAGATAGCCGCGGCCAGTCATGCCAGGCAAACCGCCAGGTTCGCTTTCAAGACGAAAGCCAATCTGCCCTTGGGCCGCAGGGACGCGGCACGGCAAAGCCGCTTCCCGCGTGCAAGTATACATGAAGGGCACAAGGCGAGATGGTCGCGGTGCGCACCGCAAACGCCGTCCAAATCGAACCGGACAAACCGGCCTGCCCGCCGCCGGCTCTTCACTCCCCGCAAGATCGCCGGCCATCAACCGACAACTCCGATTCGCCGAGTTCCGCGGAGCGCGGCGTTCAGCCTGCGCCCGGCCGCCGCCGCGCGCAGGCGTTCTCGCGCGCCCTGCGTTCATTGAATTGCCCTGCGGCGGCGTTCCCGCACGCCAGCTGAGGCGGGCCGTGTGGCATAATGTTTTGTCGCTCCCCTTTTGCCGATTGGCAATATGGATATCAACTCTGGGTGGAACGAGAAAGGAAGACCGGGAATGAGTTTTTTTACTTCTGCTATGCGGCTTGGGATATTAAGCCTGGCGCTTTGCGCGGGCGTCTTGCCGGCTGTTTGCCAGGATAACTCCAGAGAAGCGAAGGATACACACGCGGCCGCGGCAACGACGAAGATCGAGCGCATCCAGAACGGCGTTCAACTGGCGGCCGGCGATCTGAACGTGAAGGTGCAATTCTATTCCGAGGGAACCGTCCGCGTGGTGAAGTGGCCGGCCGGCGGCACGCCTGAAAAACTCAGCCTCTCTGTCATCCAGAAGGATCTGCCGAAACTCGACATTCAATTTGCCGAGAACAAGGCAGAAATCACTCTGAGTTCCGCGCAGGTCAAGATTCTGGTGAGCAAGAGCGACGGCTCCATTCAATATCTCGACGGCGGCGGCCGCACGCTGCTGAAAGAGTCGGGACCGGCGACTTTTGCGCCCACGCATATCGAGCGCGAAGAGAAAGCTTTCAGCATTCGACAGAACTTTATGCTGAGCGCGGACGAAGGCGTTTATGGCTTGGGGCAGCAGCAGCTTGGAGTAATGAATTATCGCGGGCACACGGTGAAGATTGTGCAGGCCAACACCAAGGCTGTTACTCCCGTCCTGGTTTCAACCGCGGGATATGGAATCTTCTGGGATAACTACTCGAAGACGATCTTCGACGACACGACCGGCAAAACGTCCTTCTGGTCCGAGGTTGCCGACAACGTCGATTACTACTTTTTCTACGGTCCCTCGATCGACCAGGAGATCGCCGGTTACCGGCAGCTCACGGGCCAGGCCCCGATGTACGGCAAATGGGCCTACGGCTACTGGCAGAGCAAGGAGCATTACGCCACGCGCGACGAACTGCTCGGCATCGCGCAGGAGTATCGCAAGCGCCGCATTCCTATCGATAACATCGTGCAGGACTGGGATTACTGGGGCAATAACGATAACTGGGGCGGAATGGTCTTCGATGAAACGAAGTATCCGCGGCCCAAGGAGATGGTCGATGAGCTTCATGCGGAGAACTTTCACCTGATGATTTCCATCTGGGCCGGGCTTGGGCCTTCTTCGGATATTTACAAGGAGATGGACAAGCGCGGGTATCTGTTTCCGACTGTGGGGTGGGCTGGATTCCGATACTTCGACGTGTACAATCCCGCCGCCACGGATTTGTACTGGGATTACGCGAGCAAAGGGCTCTTCTCAAAGGGCGTCGACGCGTGGTGGATGGATTCGACCGAGCCGGACATTGTGAACGCGCTCACGCAGGAGTCCGAAGAGTTTGAGATGAAGAGGGAAAAGGACAATCATCTCGGCACCTTCGCCAGATACCTCAATACTTACTCGCTTATGGACACCGAGGCCGTCTATAGCAACCAGCGCAAGGAAACGGACCGGAAGCGGGTTTACATTCTTACACGCTCAACCTTTGCAGGCCAGCAGAGGGCCGCGGCAACCACCTGGTCGGGAGACATTGGCTCCAGTTGGGATGTGTACAAGAGGCAGATCGCCGCCGGGCTCAATCACAGCATGGCCGGCATTCCCTATTGGACTTTTGATATTGGCGCTTATTCGCTGGGATGCCAGGGCGGCGTTTTTATGAATGGCGGCAAAGATCCCGCTTACCAGGAGTTTTACACCCGCATGTTCCAGTTCGGCGCGTTCGCACCGATCTTCCGGTCGCACGGCTCCGAAACTCCGCGCGAGATTTATGAATTTGGCGAATACGTGCCCGTGCTGGAGAAGTTCGACAACCTGCGCTACCGGCTACTGCCGTATATCTATTCGCTGGGCTGGCAGGTTACCAGCAACGGCTACTCGATCATGCGCGGCCTGCCGATGGATTTTGCCGCCGACCACAAGACGTATTCGATCGACGATCAGTATATGTTCGGCCCGGCTGTCATGGTATCGCCCGTAACGGAGTATATGTATCACCGCCCGCCGGAAAACAGCACGCTTGTCACCGCCGAGCATTTCAGGACGGCAGACGGCAAGCCCGGCCTGCGCGCTCAATACTTCTGCGACGACGAGTTCAAGAACCTGTGCCACGAGGACACGGAGCCGGACGTCGACCTTTACTGGTACACGGGCTGGGCGAGTTTCATTCACAACTCCAAGTTCTCAATCCGCTGGGAAGGCAAGCTGATTCCCACCGAGACCGGGAGTTATCGTTTCAACCTGAAGAGCTTCGGGCAGCGGCGGGTGTATTTGGACGGCAAGGAACTGCCGCATAACTATGATTCGATGGAATCCTACACCGTGCCTGTCGAACTGACGGCGGGGAAGGAATACGACTTCAAGTTCGAAACGACCAATGCCTCGCTGGGCGCCTTCAGGGCCCAACTCTACTGGAAGACTCCCTCGATTCACGCCAAGGAAGCGGTTATCGAGCCGAGGGAGAAGACAAGGAGCGTCTATCTTCCTGCGGGGACCTCGTGGGTGGATTTCTGGACCGGAGAGAAGCTGGACGGAGGCAGGACCATCGTGGCGGATGCCCCTATCGAGAAGATTCCGCTTATGGTCAGGGCAGGATCGATTGTGCCCATGGGACCGTTCATCCAATACTCCACGGAGAAGCCCGCCGACCCCATCGAGTTGCGCATCTATCCCGGAGCCGACGGCAGCTTTACGCTGTACGAGGACGAGAACGACAATTACGACTATGAAAAGGGCGTTTATGCCACCATCGCCTTTCACTGGGACGACGCCAAGCGCGAGCTAACGATCGACCGCAGGAAGGGCGAGTTTCCGGGCATGTTGAAGACCCGGCTTTTCGATGTCGTGATCGTGGGTAAGAGCCATGGCACGGGCGTGGACGCCATTAACAATCCGGACAAGGTGATCTTGTACAAGGGCGAACGGGAGACGATTCAATTGCCCATGTAACGGCGGCGAAGGCGGATCGAAGCGCTGCAAGGATTGCGAATCGGAGGCGCTTCATGGGCGGCCTTGGTTCTTTGATTGTTCGGGGCATGGCCGTTGCCCTCCCACTGACAAACACGCACCCGCAGCCGCAAGGTGGATGCAAACCAAGTTCAATCGGGTTCCTGAGGAAGAGCGATCTTCGCGCCTTGTCCTCATCGCCCGCTTCGAGGATTCCATGAAGGACTGCACCGGCAGCGAATGTCTCAGCACCACACCCCTTGGCGATGCCGCCCCGCCGCAGCGCGCGGATTCGTGCGGCTTCAATCGCCGATCCTTTTTGCGCCTTGCCGTGCTTGGCTCAGGCGCACTGCTCGTTCCCTGCGATCTGCTCGAAGCTCTTGAAATCCCAACTGCCTCAAATGCCGCAAACCCGGTCCTTCCGGCATCTGCCGCGCTTCGTCCGCTGGCTCCGGGGGCAGTCCGCGCCGACGGCTGGCTGGCGGGATGGCTGGGCAAGCAGGCCGACGGCCTTGGCTATCACCTGCCTGACACTTCCTGGCCCTTTTCCGCCCCTTACTGGCAGGGGCAGGAGGTGAACGGCCAGTCAGAAGAATGGTGGCCTTGGGAGCAGAAGGCCTACTGGATCGACGGCGCCACCCGCCTGGCGCTGGTGACTGGCGATGAGCGCCTGCTGCGCCGTGTGCAGGAGCCACTGGAGTACACGCTGGCCCATCAGCGCCCCGAGGGCTACCTCGGCCCCGACGTGATCAGGAACCCGGCGGGCAACTTTCATCGCTGGCCGCACACGCTTTTCATTCGCGCCCTGGCTGCCGATGCCGATGCTATCCGCAGCGATGCCGCGCTGCGGGATGCCATTGTGGAAGCAGTGCGCAAGCACTATCTGGGGGATCTGGCCAGCTACGGCGTGCCTATCCGCAACATCACCAACGTCGAAGACATGCTTTGGTGCTACGAGCGCACCGGCGACCCTCGCTTGCTGGCGATGGCCGAGACGGCCTGGGCCGACTACGCAGCTCTCGGTGGCAAGGAGGACGGCGCCGACCTCCAAGCCGACCGCGTATTTGCCAATACTCCCATCGATGCGCACGGCGTCAGCTATGCTGAGATCGCCAAGCAGCCGGCCATTCTTTACATGTACACGGGCAGGCTCGAATACCTGAACTTCGCCCTGGCCGCGCAGAAGCGCATCTTCGACCACCACATGCTCATCGATGGCATTCCCTCCACATCGGAGCACTACAGCACTGTCACCGCGCTCGACTCGCATGAAACCTGCGACATCACCGATCACACCTGGTCGTGGGGCTACATGATGATGGCCACGGGCAATGGATTGTGGGGCGACCGCGTGGAACGCGCCTGCTTCAACGCCGGCATGGGCGCCATCAAAAAGGACTGGAAGGGCGTGCAGTATTTCTCCTGCCCCAACCAGTTTCTGGCAACCCAAACTTCCGACCACAACGCCATGAACCTGGGCCACCAGATGATGTCGTACCAGCCCAACCCCGGCCACGCCACCGCGTGCTGCGGCGGAGACGTGCATCGCCTCTTCCCCAACTATGTCATCCGCATGTGGATGCGCGACACGCAGGGCGGCCTGGCGGCCGCGCTCTATGGCCCCTGCCGCGTCAATACCACCGCAGGCAAGGACCATCACCCCATCGAGATCGTCGAGACCACAGACTATCCCTTCGACGAACAGATTCATTTCACCCTGGATATGAGAAAGCCAGTCGAGTTTCCGCTGAGCCTGCGAATTCCGGGCTGGTGCGCCCAGCCCAGCCTGCTGCTGAACGGCCAGGCGCAGCCGCTGCCCGCCGCCAAGAACCGCTTCGTCACGCTGGCGCGCAAATTCCATCCTGGCGATACGGTCACGCTTGTGTTGCCCATGTCCACGGCCGTCTCGCGCTGGCCGGACAATGGCGCTGGCCTCGAACGCGGGCCGCTGGTCTATTCGCTGCCCATCAAGGAGCAGTGGACGCCCGTGATCGAACCCAGGTGGTCCACCGCCGACTTTCCCAGTTGGAACGCGGAGCCGGCCAGCGTCTGGAACTACGGCCTCGCGGTCGATCCGGCAAAGCTCGCGGACGAGGTGCGCTTTGAACGCAAGGCCATGACGCCGGACCCATGGGTCGATCCGCCGGTCTCACTCATAGCGCCCGCGCAAATTATCGAGTCGTGGAAGCTGGCGACCGTTCCCGCCAAGCCAGATGCCGCCGCGGATGCGCCTCAGCAGCATTTGACGCCGCCGCTGCCCTCCGCCGACGCCCGCCGCGCGGCGGGCCCCGAGCAGCAGGTGACCCTCGTTCCCTACGGTTCCACCCACCTTCGCCTGACCATCTTCCCTCGGCTCGGCGGTGGGACGGCGGGCTATGCGGATGCCACCGGGTGAGTTCAGTCGATAGCCGCCGAGTGCTCCCTGCACGACGTTCGCCTGCCCGCATTTGCGCTTGAGTCAGCAGGAATCCGGCTGCCGCGGCAAAGGAATCCGCTTCAGCTCATGAAAAAGGGGAAGCGCCAACCGCACGCTCCCCCTCTTGACTGGCTTCTTGCAGAATCACTGCGGCAGCACCAGCAGCCCGGCTTCCAGCAGCTTCTGGGTCAGCCGGTCCAGGGCCAGAGGAAACTTGTAGGAGATGGTTCGCACGCTCATCCCCAGCAAGGTGGCCGCTTCAGCCTGCGTGTACTCCTGGACCACGATCCGGCTTAGCATCTGCCGGTCCAACGATCCCAGTTTGCCCAGGCAGGTTTCCACGTCGAGGACGAAGATTACGGCATCCTCGAAGGTGCGAATCGGCCGGCTGGAGGCCCAGCCCCGCGCCACCGGATCGCCGAGGATCGAGGGCGACCTGCCCACCTGCATCGAGGCATACAGATAGCGCCGCAGCAGGCTCTCGGTGTGCTTCCTGTAGAAGGCCAGGCTGATCTCCGGCTCGGCCGCAGCCGCTTGTGCCGCCGGCCTGGCTTCTGGTCGCGCCTCCGGTTCTTCCCGCCCCCGGGTTTCGTGCCGTGCTGCCTGTAAACTGGCTGCTCCCCAAAAGATTGGCAACTGGAGTGCTGCGCTCATTCGGCACCTCCGGCTGCTTCGGCCACTGCCCAAACCCTGGCCAACTGCTTCCGGCATGGACGCCCCCGGCGCTTTCGGCTCTCAGGCGTTGGAAAGTCCTTCAGTTTTTCCTCACACTCCTTGCAATAGACACTCCCGATGGTCTGAGCACGGTACCAAAGACAGCCGCACCCCTCGCAAACCTTCAAATGCACGCGCAATTCCATGACGTTTTCTCCGTATTCGCGTCTTCGCCCGACGGTCTTGCCTGTCGATCGTTCTTCCGCGGGGTGAAGAGAACCGGGCACGGCAATTCAGGTTTCTTATGCCCTGATGGCGGATTGCCTCCCGTATTCCCTCGTTTTTTGTCATGCTCATAGCGCGCAGATCCTGGAATTCTCTCGAGTGACCTGCCCTGGACGCCTCTGCTGAGCGCCCTGGGACAGAGATGGGACAACCGGATTCGATCGAATCTGCTCCGGCAACTCTTCATTGGCCGCTGACGAAGGCGGGATTGCGCTCCGCTCAGCCTTCCGGCAATGAAACGCTTCGTAAGAGATTCCCACAAGCCAGTGCGAGATTAAGTAAAGCCAATGTAGAAATACGATTCTCTTGCGTCAACAACTCCCGGTGGATTTCTAACCCGGCGCTTTCCATTCGCCGGTCAAGCGCAGAGAATGAAGGCCAACCAGCCCAAACAGTTTTTCTTGTAGCAAAGGGCGACAAGGCCTCGCCATTGCCGGTGGCGGATTATCCACAGATGAACTTTACTCAAATGCACGAGCGTCTCCGCTTGGAACTGCTCCGCAGAATTCAGCGGGGAACGGTCAGCGTCTCCCTATTGGCGCGTCAGACGGGTTTGGGCCAGTCTCATCTTTCCAATTTTTTGCACAGCCGGCGCCAGCTCTCGCTGGAGGCCATGGATCGCCTCCTGGCGGCCCAGCATATGGCGGCTGGCGACCTGCTGCCCGCCACGCATCAAGCCAGGTTCCTGCCCGCGGACGAGGAACGAAACACGGTCCCCATCGTCTCGCACGCGGTGGCGCTCTTTGAGCCGCTCATCCGTCCTTCCGCGGTTCAGGCCATGCTTCACCTGCCGGCCGGAGTCCTAAAGGCCATTCACGCCCGCGTCTCCAACCCTCGCCGCGCCTGGCAGCGGTTTGTCGCGGTGCGGATTCCAGCCGCCGACGCTCTGGCGATGGAGCCGCTGGTGCTGCCGGAGGCCATCGTGCTGCTGGATCGCCATTACACGGCGCTCACGCCCTGCCGTCCCAACCGGCCCAACCTCTACGCTGTGCGGCACGGCGCCCACCTGACCCTGCGCTACGTGGATTTCCTCAGCAACCGGCTCGTTCTGCGCCCGCACAACATCGCCTTCCCTGTAGACCTGGTCGCGGTCGATCCCGGCGAGTCGCCCAGCGAACCGATTGCGGGCCGCATCGCGCTGATTCTGAATGAGCTTTGAGGCGGCGGGAGCCGGCTTTGACCGGTTCGAGGAATGAGCGGCAGCGCGGTTTGTGCATCTTATGAGGCGGCTCTGCCTTCCGGCTAGGGCATTCGCATGAAGGTCTTCTATTGCAGAAGCCGGCTCCATTTGCTTCTTGAACAGGTAAAGGACTGCGATTCCTCCCGGAGGGAGGGTTGAGAATAGCCCAGGGTGGAACCCTGGGAATGCGTCAAAGTTGGAATCCACCGCCCCATAGGGGCGGTTCGAACCCCAATCGCGCTCTCGGTCTCTGTTCATGCAATCGCCCTGCATTCCGGCAGCCGCGCCTTACCCGGAGCGGAGCAAACGATATACTTGCAGTTGGACCTGGGAACCAATCCAGCAGCGATGAGATTTGAAGAGGACTCAAGCTCTTGGACGGGTTTCTAGAGCGGTCCATCCAAAGGAATCGCCGTGTTCGATTCGGAGTTTGAGCGCAGTCTCTTCGATCTGCGCAAATCAAAGCTGGCGGAGATCGAGAAGCTGGGGCAGCCCGCCTATCCCAACCAGTACACTGCCTCGCACACCGTTCCCGAGGTGCGGGCGCAGTGGGGCGAGGCGACGGGCGAGGCTCTCGAGGCCAGCCGCGTGACGGTGGCCGTGGCCGGGCGCATCATGGCCATCCGCGCCCAGGGCAAGGCCGGCTTCGCCACCTTGCAGCAGGGCGGCGAGCGCCTGCAGATCTACGTCCGGCTGGACGCGGTGGGCGAGCAGGGCTTTGCGCTCTACAAGCTGCTCGACCTGGGCGACCACATCGGGGCGACAGGTTATTTGTTTCGCACGCGCACCGGCGAGCTGACCGTACACGTCGAGCGGCTGACCTTCCTGGCCAAGGCCATGCTGGCGCTCCCCGAAAAGTTTCACGGCCTGGCCGACGTTGAGCTGCGCTACCGCCAGCGCTATGTGGACCTCTTCGCCAACCTCGACAGCCGCGAGGTCTTCGTCAAGCGGGCCAAGGTGCTGAAGGCGATACGGAGGTTCTTCGACGAGCGCGGGTTCCTCGAAGTCGAGACGCCGATGATGCAGCAGATCGCCGGCGGCGCGGCGGCGCGGCCCTTCACCACGCATCACAACGCGCTCGATCTGGACCTCTACCTGCGCATCGCGCCGGAGCTGTATTTGAAGCGGCTCGTGGTCGGCGGGCTGGACCGTGTTTATGAGATCAACCGCAACTTCCGCAACGAGGGCGTGAGCACGCAGCACAATCCCGAGTTCACCATGCTGGAGTTCTACCAGGCCTACGCAAACTACAAAGACCTGATGGACATGACCGAGGAACTGATTGCGTTTGTGGCAAGAAAAGTAAACGCGACGATAGAAAAGGACGGGACAGAGAAGGACGGGACTACTGTCACCGAGTTCAATGGACATACTATCGACCTTGCAAAGTGGACGCGGCTGACCCTGCGCGAGGCGATCCGCGAGTTCTGGCCCGAGGAACTCATTCGCTCGGCTATCAACAAACCAACTTCGACTCATTTTGCTGATCAACAGGCGTTGCAACAACTCTTAGAGTCGTCCTTTATTTCTCTGAGAGACACCTGTAGCAACCTTAGCGATCAATTGTGTAACGCCAAAAGCGAAAACGAGACTCACCGCATTTCGACAAGGCAAGATCAGCTATCCAAAATGAGCAAGATCCTGGAAGCTGTTCTTGAGGAATCAATCGCTGGCGCGCCTGTCGGCAAATCCGTTTACAACCTCTTCGAGGCGATGGTGGAACCGTTCCTCATCCAGCCGACAATCATCTACGACTACCCGACAGAAGTCTCCCCGCTAAGCAAGGCCAAGCCGGACGACCCGGCTCACGTGGAGCGCTTTGAGTTCTTTGCCGGCGGCTTCGAGCTGGGCAACGCCTTCAGCGAATTGAACGATCCGGTGGAACAGCACAGGCGCTTTGCCCAGCAGCTTGAGGAACGCGCCCATGGCGACGACGAAGCGCATCAGATGGACGAGGACTACGTGCGGGCGCTGGCCTACGGGCTGCCTCCCACCGCCGGCGAAGGCATCGGCGTCGACCGGCTGGTCATGCTGCTGACCGGATCGAAGTCGATTCGGGATGTGATTCTCTTTCCGCTAATGCGAAACAGGGAACAGGGGTCAGAGATCAGAGATCAGGGGTCAGAGGTCAGAAATCAGGGGCCGGATGAACCTGCCGGTTGAGATTCGTGCTTTCCCACCCTAGCGACAAAAACAAAGACGTCGCGAGGGTGGGGCACCCAGATTTGTGCTCGGGGTGGGGCACCCACATTTGTGCTTGGAGAGGGCATCGAGCCTCTAGCTAAAAGCTAGAAGCTAAGAGCTAGGAGCTGCACTTGAACATTCTCTTTGTCGGCGACATCTTCGGCAGCGCGGGACGCAGGATTGTGCGCGAGCACATCGGCCATGTGCGCCAGGCTCACGCGGTCGATCTGGTCATCGTCAACGCCGAGAACGCCGCCGGAGGCTTTGGCGTGACTCCGCCGCTCGCCGAGGAGATCTTCGATCTGGGCGCCGACGTGCTGACCACCGGCAACCACGTCTGGGACAAGCGCGAGCTGATCGACTACCTGAAATCCGTGCCTGCCGGTAGCCACGCCCGGCCCCGGCGCGTGCTGCGTCCGGCCAACTTGCAGCCTGGCCTGCCCGGCTACGGCGTCTACGAGGGAACCACGGAAAGCGGCGTGGCCTACGCGGTCGTCCAGTTGCAGGGCTGCGTCTTCATGAACACCACCAACGATCCTTTTCACGCGGCCGATGCAGCGCTCGCCGGCATCGAGGCCAAAGTGATCGTGGTGGACTTCCATGCCGAGGCCACCAGCGAGAAGATGGCGATGGGCTGGCATCTCGATGGGCGCGCGACCGCGGTGCTGGGCACGCACACCCACGTTCCCACCGCCGATGAGCGCGTGCTGCCCGGCGGGACCGCCTACCAGACCGATGTGGGCATGAGCGGCCCCTACGACAGCATCATTGGCGTGGACAAGGACCTGGTGCTGCACAAGTTCCTGACGGGAATGCCAGGCAAGTTCGAGGCCGCCAAGGGCAATCCCAAGATGTGCGCGGCCCTGGTCACCTGCGACCCGCTCACCGGGCGCGCCTCCGCCATTCAGCGGATCATGCTGGGGGAGTGACAGAAGAACAGGGGTTAGGGATTAGGGGTTAGGGATTAGTCGCCCACCGGCTTCGCCGACCCACAGGGGATGAAACTACCGGGATCGGCTTGGTTTTTTGCGTTCCCCCACAATGGCGGGTGCCCCAGGTGCCTCGCTTTTGGGCACCTGGGAAAACACGAACCTCAACTTTCCGATGGTTTGTTTCTTCCTAGGGGGCGGGGGCCAGTTTTCCCGGCGCGGGCAAGGGTTCGTCTACTTGACAGTGCTACCCTGCGGATCGACATCGATAGTCGGGGGCAGCGGCGTGCCCTTGGGCTCTCCCGCGCTGGGCGGAACGGGAGTGACCGCAAGCTTGCCCACGGGCAGATGGGTCGCCTTCAGCAATCTGCCTTTGCGGTCGAAGATCATGGTCCACTCCATCTGCCGGGGAGCCGCGCCGGCATCCGTAAACGAGACGATGGCGCCGCCCTCGACCGGAATCTCCAGCTTGGCCGGAACAGCCGTCAGAAACTTTTGGCTCTCCAGATCGTCAACGAGATTCGCTAGCTGGGGATGCGCACCCGCCAGGGCGGCATAGCACAGGCCGGTCCCCAGCCAGTCAGGCGTTTTGGCGGGGTGTTCCTCGGCCCGGATGCGATTGAAGGCCGAGATGGTGAGCGCGTTGATGGGCGCGGGCGAGAAGAGCGAATAGCCGCGAAGCTGAATGGGGACGATGCGCACCCGGCCCTCGCCGTTGCGCGGAACCGAGGCCGTGAAGACGCTCACGTCTCCCGTTCCGCCATTACGCAAAAAGCGCAGAAAGAGGTGGTTGGGCAGCGCCGGGCACACCAGTTGCCGGTAACTCCATGCGCCCCGCGTGAACTGAAGGCCAATGCGTGCGGTATGTTCGGCGATTGATGACTCCGCGTCTGCCTCCAGATCCGCATCTTTCTGGGTCATCTGGCTGGCTGAGCGGAATTCAATTGGCGCCACCGGGCCCGGAGTCTCGCTGCCGGGCGGAAACGGCATGGGAGGCACGGCTTCGGGCACCGGCCTGACCTTGAGATGGGTCGCGGAAGCACCCTGAACCGCCTCCGTCTGGGCCTCGGCAAAGGCGCAGAGACCGGCGATGGATAGAACGGCCAAAACCAGCGGCAAGGTCCTCAATCGTGCCATCGTGCCCCTAGCTTACCACTCGTTGCGCGGGGCGGGCCCTTGGATGAAGGTGTCGCAGTGACACAAAGAGGGCAGCCTTTTGCAGGCTGCCCTTCGTGATTCCTCATGCTCCCAGGAGCGGGAGGTTGCATTCGCGAGCGTCGAATCAGTGTGTCGCCGGGTGCGCCGCCGCGTGTCCCGCCGCTGGCTTGTGCGCCGGGACGGGCTTTTTCTTCTCGGGTATAACCACTCCGTCGCGGAGCACGATCTGCGCCGATTGCGCCGCGGTTGCCGTGGCCGGAACCTGCGTGTAGTTGTCGTAGGTTCCATCCAGCTCGGCTTTGGGCTGTATCCCAAACTCGAAACCCGCGGCCGGAATGGCCTTGTCGGCCAGCGGAGTCTTCAGATTGACGATGAAGTCGGGAATCTTGGCTTCCTTGGCGTCCGCGGTCACGGCGAGCTTGATCACCGAGGCGGTGGCTTCGATCACGGTTCCCGGAACTGGAGTGGACTTGTCCTTCATCAGCCCCCAGAGCTTATCGGCGTCTTCCTTCGAGCCGAGAGCCAGAACCAATTCCTTGTCGCTCAGCGCCAGCGTGTTCCAGTCGGACGTAGAGGCAAGCAGGTCGTGGATCCTCTCAGCCGGGGTCGGCGCCGGCTTGATGACCAATCCGGACGGAAAAACAGTGGCCGTCGACTGGGCCTTCAGTGCGTCCAGTCCATCCATCCCGCCGTGGTACTTGTTGTACCAGTAATCGAGTTTCTTCTCGATCGCGGGCTTGAAGCTGGCAGGCGCATAGTTAAGCGCGCGGGCATAGAACCACACCGCGTTCACTGGGTCCGGAGGGGTCTCCTTGGCATAGGCCTCGGCGAGGTTCAGCGTGTCCACCAATCCAGTGCCGCTGGTGGTTTGATCGACCGGAAACTGCATCAACTCCTGCTTGTATTCATCGATGCCGGCTTTGATGTCCTTCTTTGAGAGAATGTCGTCCAGGGCGATGGCCGAGCGAAAAACCGGATAGACCGCGGCGGTCTGGCTCTTCCACTCGGCCTCGGATGTCTTGGCAGGCTTGGGCGTCGAGAGTCCCTTGTTGGCCAGCGCCGCGGCATCGTCGCAAGTCTGCGAATCCTGGGTTCTCTGGCACTGCTTCCTTTTGATATCCACCGAAACGTAGATGGCCTTCATGTTGTTGGGGTCCAACTGAAGCAGGCGGCTGGCCGCGCTGAGCGTATGGTCACTGGCGTCGGCCAAGCTCTGAGCGTCCTTTGCCTGAGCGGCGAGTTGCTCGTACGTATCTATCAGCCCACTCGTCGGGGCGTCGAACACGGTCGCCTTAACCACGCTCTGGGGATAGGTTGATCCTTGATGGTGATCTGGTCCGAATCCTGTGCTCGCAGCGTGGGCGCGGAAACGAGGCTAATGCTCGCCAATGCCATCACAGACGCAAAGACAAACTTTTTCATTCAGTGCTCCTGGGAATTGCCGAAATGGAGATCGATATTCAAGCACTCGCTCGCGGAGGTTGCAACCGTTCAATCTGGCGGTTGAATACCGAAGCATGGGTAAACCATACCACGGCTCCAAATGCGGTGATGGAAGGATTATAGAAAGCCAAGCCCTCCGTGACAAGCAAAGTTTCAACGGAAAGAAATAATTGTTTGTCAAGCCGCGGCGCGCGCTTCCGCGAAGCCCTTGCGGGGGTCAGTCGAAAGCGCCGATCGACTGGCGCAACCGTTGCCATCGGGATGAAAAACAGCCCCGCAGCTAGCCGCTTCCCAGTCCCTTCGGATTGCCGGCCGGCCAGGCGCATATCGGCTTAGACACCGTGCGGGGAAAAACTGTTCCCGAGTTTTCATTCGGGGTGGGCAGCCCGCTCATTGCAGCAGCCGCACCAGTTCGGCCTGCTCGGCCAGGAAGGCGTCGTGGCCATGGTCGCTGATCATCTCACGGTAATCGGCCTGCACGCCCACAGCGCGAATGGCATCCGCCAACCGGCGCACAGCCTCGGCTGGAAACAGCCAGTCAGAACTGATGCCGACAAAACTCAGCCGGGCGCGGATGCGGCTGAAGGCCTCCTCCGCCGAGGAGAATCCGCGCATCGGATCCCAGGTATCCATGGTTCGCAGCAGGGCCAGGTACGCATTGGCGTCGAAGCGGTCAATGAACCGCTGGCCCTGGAGGTCAAGATAGCCGGCTATGTCGAAGCGCCCGCCAATGAGGCCGCCGCCCTGGTCGTCGAGCGCCCAGGGATCCTCGCCGTTGCGGTTGGGGTTGCGCCCATAGCGCTCATCGAAGAGCGCCGCGGACTTGTAGCTGAGCATACCGATCTGCCGGGCCAGCGCCAGCCCTCGCCGCGGAGGACAATTCGGCAGATAGCGGCCGCCCGCCCACTCCGGGTCGTGCAGGATAGCCTGGCGCTGCAAGTGGTTGAGCGCCAGCGCCATGGCCGAAACCGGCGACACGCCGATGACCAGCCCCCGCGCCACGCGCTCGGGATTGCAAATTGCCCAGTCCAGGGCCTGCATTCCCCCGATTGAGCCGCCCAGAACCAGCCGCAGCCGCCGGATGCCCATCGAATCCAGCAGCAGAGCCTGCACGCGCACATTATCCCGGATCGAAATCAGAGGAAAATTCGGGCCATATGCTTCGCCCGTCTCGGGGTCCACCGAGCCGGGCCCAGTTGAGCCATAACAAGAGCCCAGCATGTTAATGCAGATGACAAAGTCGTGTTCCAGCGACAAGACCGCACCCGGCGCGAAGATCTCAGGCCACCACGAGCCCACCAGCGCCGAGCCAGTAAGGGCATGACACACGAGTACGGCGTTGTCGCGGGCCGCATTGAGCCGGCCGTACACCGCATAATGCAGTGTTACGCCGGCCAGCGTGCGGCCGCACTCCAACAACAAAGGCTCGTCGAGTACATAGTCCCCTTCGTAGGTAGGCTCCAGAAGTTTCGTTCTGGCTCCCTTTACTTGAGGCCCGGCCTCGGCCGGGATTCCGGTTTCAGTCATCTCACTTATTGTGCAGCATCGCCCGCAGTTGCGGTTGCGCCCGGGAACGAATGCCCGTTCGCCGCCTCGATCGCCTGGTCCAAATCCGCCAGAATATCGCGAATGTCCTCGATGCCCACCGAGAGCCGCACCTGCTCGGGAGTGACGCCGGTCGACGCCTGTTCCTCGACGGTTAGCTGCGCATGAGTCGTCGAAGCCGGGTGGATGACCAGCGATTTGGCGTCGCCGATGTTGGCCAGCAGAGAGAAAAGCTTCAGCCCGTCGATCAGCTTCTTGCCTGCCTCGTAGCCGCCCTTGATGCCGAAAGTGACCAGCGCGCCGCGCCCGTCGGGCAGGTACTTCTGCGCCCGCTTATAGTACGGACTGGATTCCAGGCCGGGATAGTTGACCCAGGCTACGCCAGGATGCTTCTCAAGGTGCTTGGCCGCGGCAAGCGCGTTCTGGCTGTGGCGCTCCAGGCGCAGGTGCAGCGTCTCTATCCCTTGCAGAATCAGAAAGGCGTTGAAGGGCGAGAGCGCCGCCCCGGTGTCGCGCAATCCCTGGACGCGCGCCTTGAGAATGAACGCCAGCGGACCGAAGGCATCGGTGTAGACAAGTCCGTGGTACGAGGGGTCCGGCGTGGTGAAGTCCTTGAAGCGCCCGGAGGCGGCCCAGTCGAACTTGCCCGCATCCACAATCACGCCGCCGATCGAGTTGCCGTGACCGCCCAGAAACTTGGTGGCCGAGTTCACGACGATGTCAGCTCCCCACTCGATGGGACGCACCAGTGCCGGAGATGCCGAGGTGTTGTCGATGACCAGCGGCAGCTTGTGCTCATGCGCGATGGAGGCGATCTTCTCAATGTCCACTACATCCAGCTTGGGGTTGCCCAGCGTCTCAGTGTAGATGGCCCTCGTCTTGTCGTTGATGGCCGCGCGCAGCCCGTCGAAGTCGTCCGCGTCTACAAACTTCACCGTGATGCCCAAGCGCGGGAATGTGTAGTGGAAGAGATTGTAGGTGCCGCCATAGAGCGAGGTGGTGGAGACGATTTCGTCTCCCGCCGAGGCCAGCGTGGTCAGGGTGAGCGTCTCCGCCGCCTGGCCCGAGGCTGTGGCCAGCCCGGCAACGCCTCCCTCCAGCGCTGCCACTCTCTTTTCGAGAACGTCGGTGGTGGGGTTCATGATGCGCGTGTAGATGTTGCCGAACTCCTTGAGTGCAAACAGCCGTCCGGCGTGGGCCGCGTCCTGAAACACGTAGGAGGTGGTCTGATAGATGGGTACGGCTCGGGCGCCAGTCGCCGGGTCGGGCGATTGGCCGGCATGGACGGCAAGGGTGGCAAGATGCTGCTTCGATTCGGGCATGATGGGCTCCTTCTGCTTTGTTTTGATTTTCACCGATTCACACGGTGATTCGGATTTCGTGTTGCAGGGATCTGGGCGCTTCATCCTTAGCTGTCATTCTGAGCCGGGTGCCCCATCCTTGCGACTTACTTGTCCTTGTCGCAAGGGTGGGAAACGCACGCCCCCAAAAAACGAAACGGCCCGAATCCTCTCCGGGACCCGGGCAGCCTGGCTTCAAGATCGGTTGCGCCTAGCGCACTTGCCTCTCAAGAGCCGCGCGGGGGGGTCCGCACGCCATACACATGCACATGGCCATGACCCCAATTCCGCATTCCCTTGAGTTCAGCATTAAGGGCAGTATCGACGGAAGCGGGGATGCGTGTCAAATTAAGAATGCAGGCCGGAGCGCCCAGGCGAGTGTATTTCAGGTGATGCAATGGCATTCAAGTCCCTAAGGAGCCCCTATTTCGGATTACTTGCAGGCTGGAAGTTCCTTCTATCCTTCAGAAAGCGGGACTGGTCGCTGGAAGACTATCCCATCATTGTCCGTAAACAGCGCGATGCCAAGCAGCGCCTGGGCAAAACGGGACGATGGACCCTCCCTGCTTATAGCGCGCGGATCGTGAACTGGGCCCTCAGCGGCTCAGGCGAAACAGCCGATGCCGCGCTGGAGAGCCTCAGGGAAACGTTCAATAAGGTTCGAGAAAAGCGGCCATCGATGCCTCGTCCCGGAACCCACGTTCCGCTTACATTCGCTTCGCAGGAGCGGATTTCGGCGAACTCAGCCCTGGCGCGTGAGTTCCTGCAATCCGTGCTGGGCGTGGAGGGGGCGTGGATCTCCGACGAGTCCTCACTATGGGATTTCACAATGGAAGATTCACTCGACGATTGCTTCGCGAAGATTCGCTCTCTTTACGGTGTGGATGTCTCCGATGTTCCCGGCGGGAACCTGGCGGGCATACTGGAACGGATTGCCCAGTCGAAGCAGAAACACGTGGAAGCGGGTGGAACACCCTGACCCCTGATCCCTGACCCCTGCTCTTCACTCTTCCGGCTTCCACACATAGGCCCCCGGCTGGGGCAAGCCGATATGCGCCAGCACGCGATAGACGAACTGCCGCGCCATCTCGGTCGAGTCGACGGGGTGATTGTAGAAGGCGGGAATGCAGGGAAAGATGACCGCGCCGGCCTCGGCGGCCAGCGTCATGTTGCGCAGATGAATGCGGTTGAACGGCGTCTCGCGCACGCACAGCACCAGCGGCCGGCGCTCCTTGAGGGTCACATCGGCGGCGCGCGCAATGAGCGAGTTGGCCAAACCATGAGCGATGGCCGCCAGCGTGCCCATCGAGCAGGGCAGCACGATCATGCCGTCCGACGGATGGCTGCCCGAGGCAATCGCCGCGCCGATGTCGGCGCCGGAGTGCTGCACCGTCTTCCGGGGCGCCGCGCCGAGGAGTTTTTCCAGGAGGTTGTTGCGCCCGCTCACGCCCAGTTCCTCGGCCAGCACGCGCAGCGAGTTCTCCGAAGCGACAAAGTGGACGCGGGTTACGCGGTCGTCGGCCTCCAGCGCGCGCAGCATCTCGCGGCCGAAGATTGCGCCGGATGCGCCGGTGAGTGCGACGGTAAGATTCATTCAGCTTCTAGCTCCTAGCCTCTAACCCTCTTGTGCATCCTCATGAGTTCATGTTTTCCCGGGTCCCAAATGCGGGGACTGGGTTACCCGGCCTATTGCTGTTCAGTTTTGAGCGGTCATGGAACCCGCGCGCCGGAGGCGCACAGTTGGTTAGCCCCGCGCTTCAGCGTGGGGTCCGCTGCAATGTGCGATCCAATCGAGTCCCGTAGGGACGACGCCATTTCCGATCACCCGAAGACGTAACGCTCGTCGTATGCGATTCCACAATTTCGCAGAAGAGCGACAAATTCCTGCTCAAAATCGCGTTTGCGGTGATGCTCTTCCTGGTTATGTATGTACTCCTTCACGACTTCAACCTGCGAGGGACTGACGCTGAATGCTCCGTATCCTTCCTGCCAGGAAAAGCCATCCCCCATCCACCGGGAGGAGCTTCCCTTGAGCTTCTGAACCGCATGGGCAAGGGTGCAGGTCGCCGGCAAGACAAACAACAAATGAAGATGATTGGCGGTTCCACCCGCGGCCACAAGCGATATACTCTCGCCGCGGGCAATGCCGCCCAGGTAGGCATAGAGTTCGGTGTTGCGGGCGGCCGCTATCAGCGGGCGACGCTCTTTGGTGCTGAAGACACAATGAATGAAATTGCTCACGTATGTATGCGCCATGGTACACCGTCCCTACGGGACTCCCAGTTTACCTAGAATGGCCGAAATTCATTTCTTTTCATCGGAAAAACAGATTGCCTCTGCGTTAACTGGTGCACACACATACTTAGCAATCTGTTCCTCTGTTAAACCAATTGTTCGAGCCTGCTCGATTGCCAACTCATCGGCCAAGGCATTAGCAGTAGGATTGCTTAGCATAGCGTAATGTTCAGAGCCGTCGCTCACCCTCCCTTCGTAGATTACCATCGGTTCTGGCTGCATATCCTGTTCTTGCGAATTATCCTCCTTCAAGCCATCTCCTTTATGAATGGTATTGCTATTATCGTCGGCATCCGTGCTTCCATTAGGATCGCCGAACAGCTCCCAACCTTCTCCATTGACCAACCGATTAGACTTAGAAAACCAGTAAAACTTGTTGCCCTTAGGGCTTGTCTGAAGATACACATTCTTGGCGACGTGTTTACTCGGAACTACAGTGAACTCAGCGCGGACCCCATTGCCAACATTCACAAAAACGTACATATGGCTATCTGACTTTATTCGTTCTCCTTGCACACCTACCAGCCAATCTTTGCCCCAGTTTTTGTTGGTCTTCACCTGGACGGACCACGCCTTCTGGCACCTTTGATCCGTTACCAACAGGTCTGCACCAGCAGCGCTGCGCGATGTGGGAGATACGATAAAACCCAGCCTGGACAATTCAGCCGCGACCAAATAGACACCGAGCATCCCGGTCATCTGCGTTTTGTAGGCCATACGAGTCCCCTTTGAGCAGTTTCCAACTGCCCATTATACTCCAACGTTCAAATAGGTGCGAAACAAGGTTCTACCAAGCTGGAGGCGGAAGCAACTTCAGCTCCTGGATGCCCCAGGCCTCGCATTTGAGACCTGGGAAACCACAGGTCCAATTCTGCCTACTCGCCCAGCACCCGCTTGAAGATCGCGTCCACATTGCCCAACTGCCGCGTGTAGTCGAACGTCCGATCCAGCTTTTCCGGGCTGAGCAGCGCGGCGATCGCCGCATCCCGCGCAACCTCATCGCGGAAGACCAGCTCCTCTTTCCACGCCCGCGTGGCGTGCGCCTGCACGAGCCGGTAGGCATCCTCGCGCATCATGCCGACTTCGGCCAGGTCGAGCAGCAACTGCCCGCTGAAGATCAGCCCGCCAGTACTTTCGAGATTCTTCTTCATCCGCTCGGGATAGACCAGCAGGCGGTCAATGAGATCGGTGGTTTTGGCCAGCAGATAGTCCGCCAGAATGGTCGAATCCGGGAAGACCACCCGCTCCACGGAGGAGTGCGAGATGTCGCGCTCGTGCCACAGGGCGACATTCTCAAAGGCCGCCTGGGCATTGCCGCGCAGCACGCGCGCCAGGCCGCTAATCTGTTCGGCGGTGATGGGGTTCTTCTTGTGCGGCATGGCCGACGAGCCCTTCTGGAACTCGCTGAAGTACTCCTGCGCCTCGCGCACCTCGGTGCGCTGCAGGTGGCGCACCTCGACGGCGATCTTGTCGAGCGTGCTGCCGAGGATGGCCAGCGTCCCAATGTAGGCCGCGTGCCGGTCGCGCTGGATGACCTGCGTGGCCACCGGCGCGGGCTTGAGGCCCAGCCGCTCGCAGATGCGCTCTTCGTGCTCCGGCTTCAGATGGCCGAACGTGCCCACCGCTCCGCTGAGCTTGCCCACGCGCATGTCCTCGGCCGCCGCGGCAAAGCGGTCCGCGTTGCGCTCCATCTCCGCGTACCAGTTGAGCAGCTTGAGACCAAAGGTGGTCGGCTCGGCATGAATGCCGTGGGTGCGGCCGATGGTGGGCGTGTGCTTGAACTCGATGGCGCGGCGCCGGAGCACTTCGAGCAGGGCGGCGATACCGGAATGAATCAGCGCGGAGGCCTCGGCAACCTGCAAGGCCTGGGCCGTGTCGACAATGTCGTTCGAGGTCAGCCCATAGTGCAGCCAGCGCGACTCGGCGTCGAGCCCCTGGTCTTTGAGAGTCTCGGCGACGGCGGTGGTGAAGGCGATTACATCGTGCTTCACCTCGGCCTCGATCTCCTGAATGCGAGCGACTGTGAAGCCGGCCTTGGTAGCGATGGCTTCGGCGGCGTCTGCGGGAATCACGCCGTCCTCAGCCAGCACGGTGCTTGCCGCCGACTCCACCCGGAGCCAGCAGCGGTACTTGTTCTCATCGGTCCAGATGCTGCCCATCGCCGGGCGAGTATAGCGGTCGATCAAGGGAGAACTCCTTACTAGAGCCGCATTGCGCGGCCTCTGCCAACTCTCGATTGTACGAGGAAAGCGCCGTCAGGCGCGAGGAATGCCCAAACGCTCGTGAAGCTCATCGACGAGCAGCCCGCGACCTGGCACGTAGGGCTGGAACCACTCCCCGTCGATCACCAGTTGCGGAACGGCCCGCTTGCCCACGCGGCGCAGCACCTCGGCCGAGGCGGCCGGGTCGCGGTCTACGTCGATCTCAGTGTACTGGATGCCGTTAGAGTCGAGAAAGCGCTTGGCCGCGCGGCAGTCCGGGCACCAGCGAGTGGCGTAGATTTGCACGTCCATGCAGTTATTTTACTCACTTCCCGCTGCTACCATCGGGAACAATGACCGCAGCCGAGATCAAAGCGCTTCTGAACCTCCAACCGCACCCAGTGGAGGGCGGTTTCTTCCGCCAAACCTACGCCGCCCAAGCCACAGTGGAGCTGCCGCGCGGCTTACGCTCCGCCGGCACGGCAATCTATTATCTGCTGGAGCCGGGAACCTTCTCCGAGATGCACTGTTTCGACTCCGACGAGATCTTTCACTTCTATCTCGGCGACCCGGTGGAGATGCTGCAACTATACCCCGACGGGCGCTCCGTCGTCGTCACTCTTGGCCCCGATTTGGCGGCCGGCGAGCAGGTGCAACTTACCGTCCCGGCTGGAGTCTGGCAGGGCACGCGCCTGATTGGTGACGGCAAAGTGGCGCTGCTGGGCTGCACGGTGACGCCAGGGTTCGATTATGCGGATTACCGCGGCGGGGTTTATGCGGAGCTAGCCGCCAAATGGCCGCGGGAAGCAGAGCGGATCAGGGCGCTGACGAGAGAATAGCGGTCAACAGAAAGACCGGCCCCTTTGTCGACCGTCCGATTCCATTGGGAGCGCCCGTGAAGAGCTTCTTCACGTTCCCAATGTCATCCACCGGGCCGATGACTCCTTATAGGAGATTCGACAGCGCCAAGACACAAAGCATGAGCGGCAAGTAGCTGAATATCAATATGCTGCTCATAGCTTGCTGCAGGGAGAAAACTGCCGCTTCATCCGCGCCCGAACCGAGAATCTTCTTCTCGATTATTCCGCACGCCTCGCGAAGAGCGAGCCACGGCAAGGGAGTGATAACGATGGCAGCAGACTGAATCAGGAGATTCTCAACCTGATTGTAAGACCATTGGAAATGGGACGGAAAGTGCCTCCAAAAGGTCACCGCCAAGATGATTTCGACAAAGATCGCTATGAGGCCAGCGACGACGAGGTAAATGTCCCACCTATCCTGTTGTGAGCTGCCCACTCGTGAAACCATTGCATCCTCCTGTGAACCACCAGTCTAGTCCAGAAAGCCCCCACGAGATCGGCGCAACCAGTTTACTGCCGCCGCTCCCGGAAGAAACTTCGCAGCAGTTCAGCCGACTCGTCGCCCAGAAAACCTTGCTCCACCTGCATCTGGTGATTGAGCTGGGGGTGGTTGAGCACGGAAAGTACCGACCCGGCCGCGCCCGCTTTGAGATCGGCGGCGGCAAAGACCAGACGGTCGAGCCGGGCATGAATCATGGCCCCGGCGCACATGGCGCAGGGCTCCAGCGTTACGTAAAGCGTACAACCATTGAGCCGGTAGTTTTCCAGGGCCGTGGCCGCCGCGCGCAGGGCTACGATCTCGGCGTGGGCCGTGGGGTCCTGGTCGCGCAGCACGCGATTCTGCCCGCGCGCGACGATCACCCATTCGCGCACGACAACCGCGCCAATCGGCACCTCGCCCGCGTCGGCGGCCAGGCGGGCTTCGGCGAGAGCGGCTTGCATGGCTTCGTGGTCGGCGATCATGGTCACCATGCTAACGCCTCTTCACTGCTTTTGTAACGCAAGTGTCCTGATAACCCACCCTAGCCGCAAGAATCCGCCGCGGCGGACGGCGATGGTGGGGCACCCATAAGCGCCAATTTAAGCAGGAGCAGTAAAAATCGATCCTGCGAGCCGGTTTATTCTGGCAACTTCCGAGTAGCCGACCATACACTCAGGAGTCGTTTAGGCCTATTTTGTGTCTTGACGAGGATGCAAACCCACCTTCACAAAGCGGGGGAAGTAAAGACTCATGTCCTTGGCGACTTTCTCGTCCGGACCATTGGTCGCATAGGTGAGGATCAAATCCGCTCCCTTCAATTCCGCATGGGACTTCCCCGCATAGACAAACGCATCTGGCGCATCGGATTCCGGTGGGCGATAGATCATCGTTGGAGCGCTCCATGGCCCCTCAAGGTTCTCCGCTCGCCGCATGACGATGTCGGTCGCGCCGAACCCTCTGCTATTGACCTCAAGAAAACCAGTCCCGCCAGGGTCGCGCTGCACGCTCGTCTCTGTCCCGGCCGCGAGTTGGATCGGACGGCGTCCCGAAGCAGCCGTTTGCCAGCCTCCGCTTGACCACCACTCCAGCGGCCCGAACTTGCCCCTTGCAAGCGTTTCCACCCCCAAACGCGCAACGTATAGGTCATGTTCAGGCTCGCTCTCGGCAAAGAGATAGACGAACCCGGCATCGCGTAGCACTGCCGACGCCATGATCACCGAATCGCTGCTCTCCGCGGCCTTTTTCAACTTCCAGGCGCTTGGCTCGTCGTCCGGATTGCTCACCCAGTAAGCATTCCAGCCCACCAGCTTGAATCCGAGCGACTCCTTCGCGCTGTCCGAGGCGATCCGGCAAGAGAACAAGAGCAGGCTGTTCCCGATACGGATGCCAGCAGTGGGCCACATCCATTCCTGACCTTGCGATGCAAATATCTCAGAAGGACTCCCCTTTCTGGTCCTCCAATAGAATTTGATGGCCGCATGCGACGGATCATAGCCGGACTGAATCGCAACCGTATTGTGGACAAAAGCCGCGTGTCTTCGATCATCTCCCGCCTTTCGAGCGACAAGCGTGTCCTGGAAGATCCAAAGCACCCGGCCATTGCCAAGATCGACCGAATAGGCGCCATCCGCGCCCAGCCACCGAGGATCGGAGTGGAAGAGTTTATCCGCTTCTGGCCACGGCGTCCCAGCTTGCGCAGCGGCAGGCGACCCGATACAGATCGCGAATAAGAGAAGGGAAAGACGGTATAATCCGACGCGCCACAATCCGCCTCTCTGGCAATACTTCCAAGCCGACGTTAGGAGAAATGGCATGGTGCCATCATAACGGCTGTCCACAAATCCAGTCTGCCGTAGCCGACGCAGCTCGATCCATTTTGGATCACGGGCAATTCGGAAGAAATCCCATCTTACCTTAGCGCTTATGGGTGGGGCACCCAGCCTCGTCGCTCAATTAGAAAATGCTATAGGGCCGCCGGCTGCTGCTGGGTCATGCAGTGCAACGCGCCCAGTCCCCAGACCAGGTCAACCGAGTGGATGCCGATGACTTCGCGGTCTGAAAATACCTCGGCCAGAATGTTCAGCGCCACGCGGTCGTTGGGATCGTGGAAGGTGGGAACCAGAACCAGTTCGTTGGCGACATAGAAGTTGGCGTAACTGGCCGGAAGGCGCTGGCCGCGAAAGACCACCGGGCGCGGCATGGGCAGTTCGACCAGCGTGAACTGCTTGCCGTTCAGCGTGCGGGCGGCCTTGAGGCGGGCAAGGTTTTCGGCCAGCGGAGCGTGGTTGGGGTCGCTCGCATGCGGCTCGACGGCGGTCACGATGGTCGTGGGCGCGACGAACCGGCCGATGTCGTCGATGTGGCCGTGCGTGTCGTCGCCGGCAATTCCGCGGTCAAGCCAGATCACCTGTTCGACGCCTAGATAGTCGTGAAAGGCGCGCTCCAGTTGCTCGCGGCTGACGCCGGGATTGCGCTGCTGCACCGCGCTGAGCAGGCACTCTTCGGTGGTGAGCAGAGCGCCCGCGCCGTTGGCGTCGATGGAGCCTCCTTCGAGAACCAGGTACTTCGTACCGTTCTCGTTTTGAATCGATGGTTCCCAACAGGGCAGGCCGAGCAGTTCAGCCACGCGCCCCGGCACCTGGTCGTCAAGCTGCCAGTCGGAGTACTTGGCCCAGGCATTGAAGCGCCAGTCAGTGATGCCTACCCGGCCTTCCGGGTTGCGGACGAAGATGGGACCGGAATCGCGCGTCCAACTGCGATTGGTGGGCCACTGGTGGAAGGTGACGCGGTCGAGATTCGCTCCGGCGCGCTCCAGGATGCGCTGCGCGCGCTGTTCGGCCTTGGCGTCGTTGACGAGAATATGCACTGACTCATGCGCCGAGAGCAAGCGCACGATCTCCGCATAGACCCAGGGGATGGCCTGAAACTTTCCCGGCCAGTCCTCCGGATTGTGAGGCCACGCAAGCCAGGTGGCCTCGTGGCGCTCCCATTCGGCGGGCATGCGGTAACCGAGTTCGCGCGGCGTTTCAATCGTCATGAATTTCTATTCGCATTCTATGCGGTGTTTGGATTCCCGAACTGATCTCTTACGAACTGAGCATCATCTTCAATTTTCGCCAATTTCCGAGGATCGCCGCTGAAATACATAGGGTGATAAGCAGCAATGACTTTAATTCGCGGAGGCTTCCCTTGAGTTTCGAACTCGACTTGGTGAGCAATCCCTCTCAAATGGCCAAAAGTGCTGGATTTCCGAATACGCCATTCGGGAAGCATTTGCGGCAGATGTGCGCCAAGTGAATCAATGACTTGCCTGCCTAATGCCACCACCACCTTCGGACGTTGCAAGGAAACCTGCAGCTTGAAGAACTCCCAACAAAACTCCTCGTATGAATTCCAACATTTCTCTCCAACGCTATCCCAGGAATCTGTTGAGTATTTTTCTTTGACGAAGTCTTTGAGTGACCCAACACTGCTCCCGCCGTCACGAATTCCCATGTAATAGTTCGTAAACCAAATCACTCCCTCGTCCAGGTGGTTGACAACGCCTTCATTGATTCCCCTCCATGTTGCACTCGTATCGTCCTCGCGCCCTCGTCGCACAGCTGAAACGAAATCAGAATACTTGCCAAAATCTTGCCCCAAATACATAATGCCGCGGGTAGGCAAGCGGTCGCTAACATGGCCTTTACCTCCGGGGAAGAAGCTCCGCCCACCAATCGCACAGTAACCGTCAAATGGGATTGGGATTCCCTCGCGCCTCAGTGCTCCGCCGCAACTGATGATTCCCGCCGGATAGCTTATGTGAGCTAGAGCCTCTCTCAGTTGTTCATGCTCGGTCAATCTCATCCCCCAATAGCTCATGCTTGGCCCCATCTTATGTAGAAGATGCAAGGCAACCGCAGGTCCTTCGACTTCGCTGCGCTCCGCTCAGGATGACAGAGTTATTTGCGATAACAGAAGAACAACTGCTACTTGACATCATCGTCCGCCGGCCAGGCATTCAACGGGTCGAGGAACCGCTTCGTAATTCCGCCATAGGCGTCGATGCGGCGGTCGCGCAGGAAGGGCCAGTGGCGGCGTGTCTCTTCGATGAGCCCGAGGTCGATCTCGCCCAGCAGAATCTCTTCGGCGTCGTGCGAGGCCTTGGCGATCACGCGGCCAAAGGGATCGGCCAAAAAGCTGCCGCCCCAGAACTCGATGCCCGGCCCTTCCGCCTGATTGCCCAGCACCTCGCCATGCGCCAACTTGACCTCGCTTCGCTCGAGGCCCACGCGATTCACCGCGGCCACATAGACGCCGCTGGCGATGGCGTGGGAGCGTTGAATGGTCTGCCAGGCATCGTACTGCGCCGCGCCAAACTCGTCCTTCTCCACCGGGTGCCAGCCGATGGCAGTTGGATAGAAGAGCACCTCGGCGCCCTGCAACGCGGTGAGCCGCGCGGCCTCGGGATACCATTGATCCCAGCAGATGAGCGCGCCCACGCGGCCAAAGGCGGTATCCACGGCCTGAAAGCCCAGATCGCCGGGGGCGAAGTAGTACTTTTCTTGGTACAGCGGATCGTCCGGGATGTGCATCTTGCGGTAGACGCCGGCTATGGCGCCATCGGCATTCAGCGTGACCGCCGTGTTATGGTACAGCCCCGGCGCGCGGCGCTCAAAGAGCGAGGCGACGATGACGACGCGGAGCTTGCGGGCCACGCCGGCCAGCCGCGTTGCGGACGGGCCGGGAATCTCCTCCGAAAGGTCAAAGAGCGCAAGCTCCTCGCGCTGGCAGAAGTACTGCGTGCGGAAGAGCTCCGGCAGGCAGACAATGTTCGCGCCCAGCCGCGCCGCCTCTTCTATGCGCTCCACGGCCGTGGCGAAGTTGGCCTCCGGCTCCGCGCCCATGCGCATCTGCACCAAGCCTACCGTGTATTTGCGTGTATCTACCATGATTCCAAGCCGCTCCTATGCAACGGTACAGCAAATCAGCCCGGCCGAAGTGGCGGAAGCACCCCCTTTCGCCGGAAATCCGAAAAACCTCCAAACGGAGATCTCCGCGTTCGTTGCAAGACCTGTGTGCTCTACTCCGAAATGCCAGCGGCATCGAGCACCGCGACCTCGCCCCCCCGCCGGCCGGTCAGGGCGTGCCAGAGCTTCGAGGGCCAGTTCGGGTCCATGCATGGCCTCTCGACGAGCAAAAAGAACAGGACACAAATCGCCATCACCGGGATCGTGAGCAGCGAAAGCTGAATGGCGTAGTTGACAAAGAACTCGCCGGAATGTACGGCTGCCAGCTTGGTCGCCTTGAACAGACTGAGGATCAATCCGGCATGAAGGAGGTAGATCGAGTAACACATCCCGCCCGTGACCGCGACCCACGGATTTGCAAGCACCCGTCGAAGACCATGGCTTCGCATGGCAGCAACACAGAGCGCGCCCATCGGTATCGGCGTCAGAGCGCGCAGCCAGATCGCAGTGTTCGCCTGCCAGAAGATCGCGCCCAGTGCCGCCACTCCCACCAAATCCCAAATCCAGGAAGACTTCATGTTCGCCAGATCCAGAACAAAGATGTCGGCCACCAAGAGCCCCATTAGAAAATACTGTAAATAGAACAGGATGCTCAACTTGACTCTGGGGCACACCGGAATCATCGCATATCCCAGCGAGATCAAGACGATGAGGAGAAGAAGCAATGCGCGCCGAAGTCCTTTCCGGCGGATTCGATAGCTCTGCATAACCAGCGGAGCAAGGAGGTAGAATTGTATCTCCACCTCGAGGCTCCAGGCCACGGGATTGACCGTACTGAACGTGCCGAACACCAGATTGTGCTGATAGAAGATGCTGGCCAGCAGATGCGGAAAGCCCCCCGGAACAAACTTGTGCCAAACCACCAAAAAGCCCAGAACAGCCACGAACATCGACGCAATATACGGCGGTTCCAACCGCGTGACGCGCCGCATGTAATATTTTCGCAGCGACACCGGCTTAGCTCCGAGCAGCAATGAGCGCGCAAACGGCATGGCAAGAATCATGCCGCTGATGACAAAGAACAGCATGACCCCGCGATCCCCGTCATCCAAAAACCGCTTTAGCCACCAATAGCGGGTTTGCCCATCGCTAATCCGCCCAGACCCAAGTGTCGCCGCCTGCATCACGTGATGCAAGAATACGGAGCTTATTGCCACGAAGCGCAAACCGTCGACTTCAGGAATCCAGCGCCCGTCCCTGGTCACTCTCCGAAGCCGGTCCAAGAACATGTTTTTCCCCTCTCAAAGCGCCATTGGCGGAAACTGGCATATTCAGAAACGTGGATTTGGCGATCCAGGAAAGGTCACCGCGTCTTACCGCCCGATCCGGCTGAACGCCGCGAAAACCCCTAGCCATCGCGGCGTCGCCAGCAACTTATAGATCCAGCGGTAACCCCGGCACTCCAAACGCGCTTGCGTTTCAGCCAGTCGTTCCAGATGCGCCGCTACTCGTCCAGAATCAGCACGGCGGCCGCAATCGTCGTGGTCCACAGCCCGCGCTTGTCGCCCACGGCCGACTGCGTGATGTTGCTGGTGCGCACGATTTTATTGGAGATGCGGTAAATCTCTTTCTTCTCGTCCCAGCTCGTATCCGGATCGAACTCCACATCCAGGGTAGTGGCGAGCATCTCGGCGGCCAGCTCCTCGGCGTACTCGCCAGCCTGCTCCTCGCTTTCGCCAAAGCTGTGGTGTTCGCTCAGGTAGCCGTAGGTGTTGCGGTCGGCCGGTATGGCCACGCCGATGCTCGAAACCAGCAGCCGGTGCGGCTCGCGCGTCGAGTTCTCCGCGATCACCGCGAAGACCACCTCGCCGGGGCTCAGGAAGGTGAGGCCTTCCTTCTGCGGAATCACCTTGCAACGCGGCGGAAAGATCGAGGAGACGCGCACGAGATTCTGCGAGGCGATCCCCGCATCCCGAAGCGCCAGCTCAAACGAGGTCAAGCGCTCCTTGTGTTTGCCCACGCCCTTGGTGAAGAAAAGCTTCTTCGGGACCATGCTTTTTCCCAATTTCTATGTACCCTCCATGCGTCTGAAAATCGCTTCTTGCATTGAACGTTCCCGCATGAGTCTATCGCATCCAGGCGCGCGGGCATAGAGGGAACACAGATTTCGCTGCACTTTCACACACGGACGGAGCCGCCCACCTTCAGCAGGTAGCCCACTCAGTGGATCAGCGCGGTTCGATCGAGCATCCGCAAGCCGCCATGCGCCTGCTCCGCTTTGAGCACCGCTTGCGTGGCGGCCAGTTCGGCCCGGCAGGCAGTGAGCTGGGCGGTCAGGTGGGCGAACTGCGATTCCAGGTGCAGGCGAAGCTCTTCAACCGCCATTTCGAGCCGGTCGTTGGCGGCAATCTGTTCGGCCTGGCTCGTCTGCACAGACTTGAGGTTGGGCAGGATCACGTCGGAGAGCAGCCGGGAAAGAGAAGCAAGGGGATCGTCCATGAAGAGATTCTAAGCAGAAACCGTTTGAAAAGCACGATTACGGCTGGCCGCGCATTGGTAATGGGCTGGGTGCGGAGACGGTGGCCCGCAGCGCCTCCCGGAGCGTCTTTGAGTGATCGCCTTTTGGCTTCTTGCCGGGCCTGAACTGACGGGAACCGTGCGCGAGTCTTTGCATCTGGCGAAGACCCGGAGTCCGCGCATTCCTGGACAGTAGTCCGCCTCAGCCCCGCTTGCGCAGCGCCAGTTCCACCACGCGCTGCATCTCGGCTTCGGGAGCGGGCTTGCCGGTCCAGATTTCGAACTGGCGCGCGCCCTGCTGCACAAACATCTCCATGCCGCTGATGGTGGGAATTCCGCGCTCCCTGGCCAGCTTGAGAAGCGGCGTTTCCAGCGGGTTATAGACCATATCGAAGACCAGCCCGGCGTTCAGTTCATCTTCTTGAATGGGCATAGCTTGCGGATTGCCTTCCATGCCGCAGGGGGTGGCGTTGATGAGCACGTCGAAGCGCTCCTTGGCAAACTGTTCACGCGTGAGAACCTTTGCCTTCGCTTCCCTGGCCAGGGCCACGGCCTGTTCGTGGATGACGTTGAAGATGAAGACCTCGGCGCCCTGGTCCACCAGGCCAAAGACGCCGGCCCGCGCCGCGCCGCCCGCGCCAACGAAGCCAATGCGCGCGTCTTTCAGCTTCAGGCGTTTTTCCAGCGGCCTCACCACGCCGGCCACGTCTGTATTGAAGCCAACGAGCTTGCCGTCGGCTGCCGTGCGCAGAGTGTTACAGGCGCCAATGCGAGCGGTCAGCGGGTCCATATTGGCCAGATGGGGCAGAACTTCCTGCTTGAGGGGCATGGTCACGGCCGCACCGGCCAGCGGCAACTGGCGCACCAGGGTAAGTAGATCGTCGAGCGCGCGGACTTTCAGCGGCAGCAGCACGGCGTTCACATTCTCGCGGCGGAAGGCCGTATTCTGCATCAGGGGAGAAAGCGAGTGGGCGATGGGGTTGCCGGCCACGCCAAAGACGCGCGTCGCCTGGTCCAACTGCTCCACGCGGTAAAGGTCGCGCATGGTCCGCGCGGTCACCTGGCCGGGCGCCGTCGCAACTCCAGCTCCGACGCCATCGTCGAAGGAGGCAAAGGTGAAGGCTGCTCCCGCCCTGGGTCCGAGCACGCGGCTCACCAGTCCCTCCTCGCCCATGGCTATGCCCACAATGTGCGACGAAAGCGAGCGCTCCTCGATCAGCCGCAGGACGGCCAGATTGTCGGCGAGCGAACGCGCCATTGAAACTACTTTGACGAATTCGGGCTGAAAGGCTTCGATGCGCCTTGCCGTCTGCTCCAGATCCCCGGTTTGCGTAAAGTCGTGGCAACTGATCAGGAGCGCCGTGCCCGCAGCGCGCAGCCGAGAGCGCCACCGGGCCAGTTGCGCCGGCATGGCCTCCTCAGCCGACTCCACTTCGAGATCGGCAATCTTGCAGCCTGCCTCCGCAGCTTTGGCCAGCACGTCCAACTCCGCCGTCAGCGCCCCCTCGAAGTTGCCGCCGAACTCCTTGCGCCGGCACGTGGCGATCACCGTCACGTCGCGGTGGCCGGCCAGAAACTCCTTCACCCTGGGCAGAGCTGGAAGAGGTTTGGCCAGCGAGTCGAGGCGGAATTCAATGAACTTTGCGTCGGGTTTGGGATCCTGGATCGCCGCCCCGGCCCGCTCGATCATCTCGGCCGCCGAGCTGGCTTGAATGGCGATGCATAGCTTGCCCACGCGCAACCTGGGGCCAGGCGGCAGCGGAGTGGAAACAGGCGTGCGGATCGAAGAGCGGGTCATGGTATCAATTGACGCATCTTAAAGGGCTTCGCTCAAAGATGCAACAGCTTCCGCAAAGAAAGATGAGGACATTGAACCAGGTTCGCCTCCAGGGGCTGCTTGGATTGCCCGGGTTATTGCCGTTCGATTCCGAAGAATTGCTTTTCTCCGTTCCCGCGGCTATCATCCCAATATGCTAGGTCGCTCTTGTTGTCGCCGCTGTTCATCGCTTTGAGCGCGCGGGTGACCTGGGTCTGAACCTCCGATCGGACAACCAAGGTTTCCCCAATGCCCGCGATTCAGCCAAGCTGCCGCGGGATTTCTATTCTTGCCGGAAAAGGAAAAAATGGTCCAAACCGATCAAGCAAAAGAGACGAAAGCCCAACGGGCAGAGCGCCTGAAGCGCGTGAAGAACCCCTGGGAGGCCTTCGACGAGGTGCGCGCCTTTGCCCGCGCCGGCCGCTCCAGTGTGATCCCGGAGTGGGCGGCTTTCTATTTCAAGTGGTGGGGCATTTACACCCAGGGCGATGGCGTGGGCGCTGTCGGTGGCAAGGGCGGCGAGGGCCTGGCGTCGGATTACTTCATGATGCGCATCGCCATCCCCAACGGCATCCTAACCGCCAATCAGCTTCGCGTTATCGGCGGGCTCGCGCGCAAATACGCCCGCAACCTCGCAGATATCACCGTCCGCCAGGCCATCCAGCTTCATTGGCTCACCATCGAGTCGCTGCCCGAGGTGGTGGACACGCTGAATGCCGTTGGCCTGTCGCCAAGGGGCGCATGCGGCGACGTGGTGCGCAACGTGACCGGGTGCCCGCTAGCCGGAGTGGCCGCCGACGAGCTGATCGACGCCGCGCCCCTGGCCCGCGAGATCGCCCAACTGCTCACGGCCAATCCGGAGTTCTATAACCTGCCGCGCAAATTCAAGATCTCAGTCACCGGCTGCCCCTCCTGGTGCAGCAATCCGGAGATCAACGACATCGGCCTCACGGCCGTGAAGCACAACGGCGCGGTCGGCTACTCGCTGCGCGTGGGGGGCGGGCTTTCCGCCGATCCGCATCTCGCCGTCCGCCTGGACGCCTTTATCCTGCCCGACCAGGTACTCAGCGTGGTTCGCGCCGTCACTGAGATATTCCGCGACCAGCAGGGGCTGCGCGAGAGCCGCGATCGCGCCCGCATGAAGCATCTCTTCCTCAAGGAGGGCTGGACCGCGGAGAGATTCCTGGCTGAGCTCCAGTCCCGGCTCGACTTCGCGCTACAGCCCGGAGCGCCTGAACAAGTGCCCAACGACGTCTTTCGCGACCACGCCGGCATCCATCCGCAGCGCCAGGCCGGGCTGAGCTACGTCGGAGCCAGCGTATTGCGCGGCCGGCTGACGGGGGAGCAGTTGGAAGCCGTGGCCGGCTTGGCCGAACGATTCGGCAGCGGAGCCCTGCGCACCACCGTCTCACAGAACCTGCTGTTCATCGATATTCCCAGCGGCAAGGCGGCGGAATTGGCCAGCGAGCTGGGCAAGATCGGTATACAGGTCGATGGCTCTTCCTTCTGGCGCGGCGCAATCGCCTGCACCGGCACGGAGTTCTGCAAGCTGGCCATCACGGAGACCAAGGGCTTCACGCGCTGGCTGGTGGACGAACTCGAAGAGCGTCTGCCGGGCTTCGACCAGCAGCTCAAGCTGAATGTGACCGGCTGCCCCAACGGCTGCGGGCAGCACTGGGTTGCGGACATCGGCATCGAGGGCAAGAAGATCAAGCACGAGGGCAAGCTGACCGACGCCTTCTACTTCTGTTTGGGCGGGGCGGTGGGCCAGCACGCCGCAATCTCCCGCCCGGTGGGCTATCGCTGCCCCGCGCCGCTGATACCCGACGCCATCGAGCGCCTGCTGCGCGAATACCTTGCTGACCGGCAGCCCGAGGAGAACCTGCGCGCCTGGTTCAGCCGCCACTCCAACGACGAATTGCGCGCCTATCTGGCCGGTGAAGCGCTCACCGCCGTGGAACGCGATGCGCCCGCAGGACGCGTGCCGCACGGCGTGGGCGACTGAGGAGCAAGCCATGAGCATGTTGCCGGTCTTTCTCAAACTCGACGGCCGCCGCTGCCTGCTGATAGGCGCGGGCAGCGTCGCGCTGGACAAGATCGACAGCCTGCTCAAGACGGGACTCAAGCTTCACGTAGTTGCTCCGGAGGCGAGGCCCGAGATCCGGCAGTTGGCTCTTGAAGGCAAGCTCGAATGGACGCCGCGATCATTTGAGTTCGCCGACCTGGACGGCAACTTGCTGATTATCGCGGCCACCGACTCGCCTGAGGTGAACGCTCAGGTGCATCGTGGCGCAGCCGAGCGAGGCATTCTTTCCAATAGCGTCGACGACATTCCCAACTGCGATTTCTACTTCGGCTCGGTGGTCAGCCGCGGCGACCTTCAGATTGCTATCTCCACCTCCGGGCAAAGCCCCGCGGTTGCTCAGCACCTGCGCCGCGAGATCGACGAACAACTGCCCGCGGACCTTGGTCCGTGGCTTGAGAGCGTCGGGCGCCTTCGCCGTGAGGTTCTGGAAAGCCATCCCAGCGGCGAGGCGCGCAAGTTGCTGCTGCATCATTTAGCCCAGCGGCCGCTCTGCGAGTCGGAATCCTGCCCATCGCGTCAACTGGCATTTCCGCCGCTTGAAGAAGAACAGACCGCAAGCGAAGACGACGCAATCGCCGACGAAGAGTTCGCCAGTTTTGGGGAAAGCTTCGATCTGCACGAGGAGCTTCTTCCAGAGAGCGGTCCCGGTTCCGACGTCCCGGCAGAAACCGTCCATCTGGTGGGAGCAGGGCCCGGCGACCCCGAATTGCTTACCGTCAAAGCTTTGCGGCTCATCCAGACCGCCGATGTCATCCTCCACGACGATCTCGTCCCGCAGGCGATTCTCGACCATGCCTCGCCTTCGGCAGAGGTGGTCAACGTGGGCAAGCGCTGCGGCGATAAGGCCATCACGCAGGCCGAAATCAACTCCATCATGATCGAAGACGCGCGCGCGCATCGCAGCGTGGTTCGCCTCAAAGGTGGCGACCCGCTCATCTTTGGCCGTGCCGCCGAGGAGATAGCCGCTTTGGCCGAAGCGGAAGTCCCGTTCCAGATTGTCCCCGGAGTCACTGCCGCCTGCGCCGCGGCCGCGGTGATCGGCTGCTCCCTTACCAGCCGCAACAGCGCCTCGAATGTGATCTTCTCCACCGGCCATCACGCCCAGTCGCACAACAGTTCGCAACTGCCGGAACTGGAAGACGCGACCCGCGTGGTCTATATGCCGGGCCGCGACCTTCGCCTGCTGGCGCGGGAATGGCTCCAACAGGGCCTGCCGCCGGAGTTTCCCTGCGTCGTGGTCTCGCGGGCCGCTCAGCCCGGCCAGCTGGTCCGGCGAACTACGCTTGGCGGCCTGGGCGACGCGGAACCCACGCTCGCCCCGAGTTTGCTCATTGCCGGGTGGGCCGTCGGGGAGGTTGCTGCCGCGGCGCAACTTATAGCGAAAGAGATTTCATTCGCGGAGGGGTAGAGGCTCCTCAAAAGCCAGCCCAGCGCAGATAGGCGGCGATAATGGGCTGCCCCCACAAACTGCTGACGATTCCTCCCACGCAAAGAAATGTGCCCAGCGGCAACTTCTTGAGCGCCCAGCCGCCTGTCTCGGTTTGCGCAGCCGGGATTGCGAGCAGAACGGCGGCGGCCAGCGCTCCGAGCACTACGCCCAGGCCAAAGGCGAGCAGCGCGCCGGGCAAGCCAAGCCAGGCGGCAAGCAGCGCCATCAGCTTGGCGTCGCCCAGGCCGATGCCCTCGCGGCGGCGGATGAGCCAGTAGAGCCAGCGGATGAGAAGAATGAGGCCGGCGGCGGCAAGGATGCCGAGGACTTGCATAGTCAGCGTGGCCAACAAGGATGGAATCGTATCAGGCTGTTGAAACGAGAAGCTGTGATGGAGCAAAAAATCCCCGAAGCGATAGACGAATCCAACAAGAATGCTTGGGAGGGTCAGTCTGTCAGGTAGCCATAGGTGCTCAGCGTCGAGAAATAGCAATGCAACAAGAAGCCATGTAAGCGCCAGATTGCCTAAGAAATGGAGAGCATCGATTTCCATCCAGCGGGGGATGAAGAAGTCAAGAGTAGAAAAGTTCTGAATCAACATGAGGGCTTGGGAGGCGGAGACTGCCCACAGCGCCCCCACAGCAAGCTCCACCAGCGGATACCGCAATCCGATCCAGGCGCGGCAGGTGCGGCAGCGGCCACGCAGGGCCAGCCAGCTGACCAGCGGCAGGTTCTCCCACCAGGCAAGCGTCCGATTGCAGCTGCGGCAGTGGGAGCGGGGCGTGACCACGCTCTCGCCCGCGGGCCAGCGGCTCAGGCACACGTTCAGGAAGCTGCCGAAGGCCAGCCCCAGCAGTCCCGCAAAGATCGTTCCCAGAATGCGAATCATGCGCGAGATTGAGTATACGGCTCGTAGCGACCGCGACCATGTTTGAGCCGGTGGTTTCCCAGGGCAAACGCAACTAAATCTCCCTCGTCGCTATCCGCGATCGGTTTTGTAACAAGGGCATGACTTCAGTCGGATAACGTAGTCTATTTTTCGCACATTTGAATCGAGTTTTATGCTTGGGGGTTGGTACAAGCAGGAGGAGGAAGACCTCTGAGGCGGGGACGATGGAGCCAACCATGGGAGCAGGAGTGGAGCCGGCCGGCGGGGCAAGAGCGCCGTTGGGACCGGTGGTAAAGATCGACGAGGGACGCATCCGCGATCACCTTGACGAGGTGGTCAGATCGACAGTCGAGGAGATCTTGAACGCCTTGCTGGATGCCGAGGCTGATCATCTGTGCGGAGCCCGGCGGGTGGCGCACCCTTGCCTAACCCACAACTGGAGGGTGCCCCATCCTTCGCCTCCTTTCTGGCGAAGGGTGGGCGAGCACGAACCTCAACCGCCCTTTTGATTGTAACGGAGGTGTTCTGGTAGTTGATTCCCTCTCCGGAACGCAGTCTAATGCGATTCGATCTCGACCACTCCAAGCTGACCCGTCGCGTAATGCCGGAAGCTCGACATGGCCAATCTGGCAATTTTTCAACCAAGCCCCGCGCCACCGGGTTGCGGTGCATATACCGTCTGCGCACTGCGTCAAGTTCATGTTCGAAGACGCCGTAGGCTCCCTCACGCGTCAACAGCCCCAGCCTGCGATAACAACT
>JBEKDH010000051.1:0-39727 GCA_050014455.1 Occallatibacter sp. | reverse complement strand
TCAGCGCGCCGAGACAAGCGTCCAACGCTCAGCGGCCTGTGAGCCGGGCACCCCGCCCTCGGCGCGTCTCCGGGGTTCCCGCAGACGGGTCTTCGCCCATGGGGCAGCATTTAGCGGCCAGGCTGGTACGGCACGATGACCGCATTCCGGCAAAGGCGGGAGAGCTTAACGCCTCGGACCCTGCCCAGGCGACCGCAGCGCCCTGATCCGGTCGATGGCATTGTCCATCACCGGGCGATCGGTTGCCATGGAAGACACTCCCTTGTCGATCAGCGATTCAACAAAATCGAGGACAGAAAGCCCGCGCGTCCCAGCTTCCCGGATGATCGCGTCGGAGATCGTCACTGTAATCTGCATGGCCGGTAACTCTCCTCTCCGGTTTATCGGCAGGCAGCAGCGATGGAACAGGCCAGGCGGCAGAAAATGGCGCAGCCGCAGATCGCCGGCTCCCTGACGCCCTTCCCCATCGACAGCGCCCAGAGCAGGCTTGCTCCGCGCCCAGCCGCTTGCTCTTGCCCTCCGGGAGCGATACCCTAGAGCCATGTACGAAGACTTCCATGTGTCCGACCGCTGGAGCGGCGAAGACCTCCATTGCCGCTGGAAGGGCACTCTCGTAGCCATCGCCACCCGCCACGCCGACGCCGTCGATGTTCGCTTCGACGTCAACGGCCGCCCCCTCTGGATCGCCCTGCCCCTGGAGGCCTGGGTGGAGCAGAAGCGGCGCTCCGGCAAGGTCGTCACCGACCAGCTCGCCGCCCAGATCGGCGGCCGCTACCTCAAGCAGTTGGTCGAGGAAGGCTACGACAGCCGCCGCGAAATCTACACCATGACCGTCCCCGAAGTCCTCGCCCAGCTGGACGCCGTAGTCGCCGAAGCCAAAGAACAAGGTGTCATGCCGACGCTGCCCGTCATCGCCTGATTCGAAGCGCAAGCTGTGCCGAGGTTCCTGTAGCGACGGGATTCGAATGAAAATGATCTGTTGCTGGTCTTCGCCGCCGACCCCGATTCTTAGTCCCTAGTTCCTAGTCCCTGGTCCCTGCCAGCGCCTTCGCAATCCCCGCCTCCACCAGCGGCGTCATGACGGCGTAGCCGGCAGGCAGCGGATGCACGCCGTCCTTGCTCAGCGACGCCGGCAGCCCGTCGCGCTCATCCTTCATCGCCGAGTGGTAGTCCACATAAACGTAGCCCTTCCGGGCCGTGTAAGCCTTGATCCAGGCGTTCAGCGTTACCACTTTGCCGGCAGGCGCCATTCCCGGCATCCAGGGGAAATCGAAGGCCGGCATCACCGAGCAGAGCACCACGCGAATCCGGTTGGCCGCGGCCAGGTCAGCCATCGAGGCCAGGTTGTCCTCAATTTGCTCCAGCGTCTCAGGGCCGGTGTTGCCGGCAATGTCGTTGATGCCGGCCAGAATCACCACCACCCTGGGCTTGAGCGCGATCGCGTCCTGGCGAAAACGCACCAGCATCTGCGGCGTGGTTTGTCCGCCAATGCCGCGATTGATGTAAGGCTTGCCGGGAAAGTACCCCTCCGCGCCCTCGAATTGCCAGCCGTCGGTGATCGAGTCGCCCATGAAAACAACGCGACTCTCGCCATTGGCCGGCGGAGCAAGCGCCATATCCGCCTCCTTGTATCTGGCCAACCCGCCGAAATCCACCAGCAACTGCGCGTCGTGCTTCTTCCAATAGTCGTTTGCGGGATGCGCGCCTGGCGGGGCCTGCGCCGCAGCAGGAGCCATGGTCTCAGGCAGGGAGGGCGGCGCTTTGGTCTCCGGCAGGTTTCCGGGCTCCTGCGCCGTGAGCAAGGATGAGGTGAGCAGCCCCGCCAGGGCTGCGGCAGTGAAAAGGGCGGTTCGCAAAGAGGTTCGATTCAAGAGAGTTTCTCCGTTTCCCAAGCGGCGCGGCCAGAATAGGTTCCGCGCTCCGATTGTAGCCATTCGCACTCAGGGCCGGCCAGTGCGTCTGCCGTACAAGGCACTCCCCCTCCCCAGGGCCAATCGCGGCTTCCACAAACAAAGAGGGCGGCCAACCGGAGGCTGGCCGCCCTTGCGAGCTATGAGGCGCAATGGCTTACGGTTCGAAGTTCACCTGGGTTTGAGCCTCATTTCCGTAGCTGTCCTGGACCTGAAGCTGCCAAGTGTACGTCGTCCCACCGGCCAGGCTGGGCACCGTCGGCGGGTTTGCGGCTCCAGTCGGGTCGGTGGTCGTGCTCCAGGGAATGGAAGCGGAAGGAATCTGGGCGCTGGTGAAACCATTCGATTTGGAGTTGTTGCTCGGAATCTCCCAGATCGTGCTGCTGCTTGCACAGCACAGCCAGAACGAATAGCTGTAATCGCTGGCGTTGGCCGGGTAGGTCCAGGTGAACGTCGGCGTTGTGCCCGCGCCCGAACTGGAGGGTGCGAGGTTGGTGGCAAGATCGCTCGCGCCCACCAACGAACTGGTGCCATTCCATCCGGTGACCGCGCCGTTTACGGTGGTTCCGGTATCATGGCTCCCGTCGCTGTAGGTCACGGTGAAGTCGTAGGTGTCGCCCACGTTGGGCGTGACGCCGGGGATACTGGAAGAGTATTGGAACTGCGGGTTTCCGCAGTTCTGGCAGTAGTTGCTAAGGTCCAACGGTTCAATCAAATTGGGCCCCGATGTCAGGGTAACGGCCACCGGCAGCTTATTCGACCCTCTCACATCGAAATTGAGTTGATAATTCGAGGAGCTGCCGGACGAGGACGTGCTTTGCGTGTACTGCGTTTGCACCTGAACCACGCTGTTCGTATTGGGCAATGTGATGTTCGGTACGGCCTGCGAGGTGCCCGATACGCTCAGGCTAGCTGTGACATTGTTCCGGACATTGGTTACCGCTCCAGTCCCGATTCCGCCGGTGTTGTTCTGGTCGAGGATTCCGAAGACCGCATAGTTTGAGCCGCTCGGAACAGTGAGGTTAAAGTTATTCGCGCCAGTGACCGGGCTGGTAATCTCCATAGCGTAGATGGCGCTCGGGCTGCCGCCGGTTCCGTTCGAGAACTGGAGCAGGCCCAGATACAACGGCGCGCCAGGGCAAATGGACAACGAGGAGTTACTCGGGCAGGTAATGCCCGAAGGAATCGTCACCGAACCGGAAACCGCAGTGCAGGTTCCGGTGCATGCGGGCGTGCCGATGGTCACGCCCACAAAGTTGGTGGTCCCGCTGCACCCGCTGCTTGTGTAGTTGCACCAGCCATTGGGATGGGAGTTGCCGTCCAGCGAGTCGTAGGATCGGGCCTGGAAGTAGTAGGTTTGGCCGCTGGCGAAGCTGTAGCCCGAGCTGGCAAGCACAGCATTGCTGAGAAGCCAAACGCCATTATCCCCATTCGCCGTGAACACGTAGTGGGGGCAGGTACCGCCGCTTTCAGCACACGAGAACTGTCCGCCGCCGGACCCGCCGCCAAGTGCCTGGCTGGTGCTCCATTGCACCCAGTACCCATTCGCGTCTTCGATGCCATTGCTGTTTGTGCTCGGAGTGAATTCAATCAGCACGCCTTGCGCGTTGGGGATAATGTCACTGATCGTGGGATTCTCGGTAGGTGTCCCAAACGCCGGATTGGTCATGGTGACGGCGGCGTTTGTAACGTTCGCGTTTGTAACCGTCACGGCGGAGCTGCCTGACGGGTCGATGGCGTTCTGCAGGCCCTGTCCGAGCGGATCCATCCATGCCTCAAGTTCGTAACTGCCGGGCGGCACGCCGCGGATGGTGAAAGCTCCCCCCGAAGTCAGCGCGGCACTGGAAATGCTGGTGCCCGGCTCGCCTTCGCCGCAGTTGCCGCCCAACAGCGTCAGATATGTCTGCCCGGACTGCGGCGATCCGCTGGCGGTGTATGTTACCGCGCCTGAGACTGTGTAACCCAGCGAGACGTAGATGGTTGGGACATTCACGACGCTGTTCGTCACGGTGACGCTCTGCGTGGCGGGATAGAAGATGGAACTCGGGCCCGATATCGAAGGAGTAATCGTGTAGTTCCCGCTGGGCACGCTCGCGAACCCGTAATTCATGCCGGTGGTAGTCGTGGTCTGGACCAGGCTCCCGCCGGGGCTGGTGTAGAGGTTCACCGTGATCGTGGGGGGATTACTGGGTTCGCCGCAGGAGTTGTTGAGGCTGATCTGGCCGTTCACCTGCACGGGGGCAGTATTGACAACGAGGTTATAGGTGGTGGGGCCGGCGGTGTCGCCCGCTCCGTCCTTCACCGAGACAATGAGGGGGACCGTTTGCGCTGTTGTGGGCACTCCCTCTACGGTCAGGGTGTTGCCGCCGGTGCTGGAGACCTCGACGCCGTCCGCGATGGTGACGCTCGACCCAGTGGTGGGAATCTGAGTGCCGCTCACGGTAAAGACGTAACCGGAGCCGCTGCCGCCCGAAGCGTTGATGTACCCAAGATAGGCTTGACCGGCGGTTGCCGAACCGAGAGAAGAGGGATTGGGGCTGGGCAGAGTCAATGGCGTCATGGGATTGACGGCGATGGTGTACTGGATCGGTCCAGTGGACTTGCTCGTTACGGTATCGGTCACCGTGACGTTGAGCGTGATGGTTTGTGCCGTGGAGGGCGCCGTTCCGCTGATGGTCAGCTGGCTGCCGGTAGAGTTGAAGCCCAGGCCCGCGGGCAGTCCCGTAACCGTCCAGGAAAAGCTGCCGCTGCCGCCCGAAGGCGAGATCGTCCCCGAGTAGCTTTGGCTAATGACTGCGGACCCCAGGGATGCGGGATTGGGGGCGGGCAGCGTGAGCGCTGGCCAGACCGTAATCCCCAACGTTGCGGTTGCGGTGTTGGAAGCCGAATCGGTGACCTTGGCCGTGAACGTGGCGGTTCCGCCTGCCGTGGGCGTGCCCGATACGACACCGGCCGAGGAGAGAGTCAGATTGACCGCCGCGAGGCTGGCTGTTCCCGCGGAGTTGGTGGACCAGCTATAGCCGGTTCCCGAGCCACCGGCCGCCGCCAACTGCTGCGAGTATGCGAAGCCCGCGTCGGTTGGGGGCAGGGTCGTGGTGGTGATGGTCAACGCATTGCTGACCGTGACCGTGAAGGTGACGTTTGCCGTGTGGCTGGCCGAATCCGTCACGGTGGCTGTGAAGGTTGCGGTTCCGTTCGCGGCCGGAATGCCGGATACCAACCCGGCAGGGGACAGTGTCAGGTTTATGGTCGCAAGGCTGGCTGTTCCCGCGGAGTTGGTGGCCCAGCTATAGCCTCCCGATCCGCCCGTTGCTGCGAGTGTGACGGAATACGGCGTAGCCACAACGCCTCCCGGCAGCGTGGCGCTGGTCGAGATGGTAAGTGTGGCCTGGACGACTAGCGAGGGATTCGTCGAAACCGTGTTCCCGGCCGAATCGGTCACCGTGATTACAACGCTGAATGTACCTGCTGCAGTCGGCGTCCCGGTAATCACGCCTCCTGCCGAGAGACTCAACCCTGCCGGCAGCGACGAGCCGCTGCCCGCTACCCAGGTCCACGTATAGCCGGTGCCCGTGCCGCCCGTAGCAGTCAGTGTCGTCACCGGATAAGTTGTTCCCTGGTAGCCCGTCGGCAGAGGGGTCGGATTTATGGTGATCCCTGCGCCGACGGTGAGAGAGAAGGTCGCGCTGGCGGTGTTTCCAGCCGAATCGGTAACCGTAAGCGTAAAGCTTGGGGTGCCCACCGTCGTCGGCTTGCCGCCGATTGCGCCTGCCACGGAAAGGGTCAATCCTCCCGGCAGGGTCGATCCGCTGGCTACCGTCCAGCTATAGCCCGTTCCCGAGCCGCCCGAGGCCAAAAGCGCCTGGGAATAGTTCGATCCAACGTAGCCGGTCGGCAGCGTGGTCCCGGTCGTGATGCTCACCGCGGGATTGATGGTGATGGCAAACGTCCCGTTGGCGGTGTTGGAGGCTGAATCGGTCACCGTCACCGTGAAGCTGGTGGGGCCTCCCGCGGTCGTGGGCTTGCCGGTGATCGCTCCACTGGTCGAGAGTGTCAATCCCGCCGGAGGATTCGTTCCGCCGGCCAGCGCAAAGGTGTAGCCGGTGCCCGAGCCGCCCCCTGCCGTCAGCGTCTGCGAGTAGTTCGATCCCACGTAGCCCGTGGGCAGCGTCGCTGGGTTGGTGATGGCGAGCGCGGCGCTGATGGTGATGGTAAATGTCGCGCTGGCCGTGTTCTGGGCCGAATCCGTCACTGTGACGGTAAAGCTCGGCGTGCCCGCCGCGGTGGGCTTGCCGCTAAGCACGCCCGCTGCGGAGAGGGCCAGCCCTGCCGGCGGCGTTGAGCCGCTGGCTACCGCCCAACTGTATCCCGTACCCGAACCGCCGGTCGCTGCCAGCGTCTGCGAGTAACTCGCTCCAACATAGGCCGTCGGCAGTGTGGTCGCGGTGGTGATGCTCACCCCCGCCTTGATGGTGATGGTAAACGTCGCGCTGGCCGTGTTCTGGGCCGAATCCGTCGCCGTGACGGTGAAGCTTGGCGTACCCGCTGTCGTGGGAGTGCCGCTGAGAACTCCCCCCGTGGAGAGGGTCAACCCTCCCGGCAGCGCCGAGCCGCTGGCTACCGCCCAGCTATAGCCGGTGCCCGTGCCGCCCGTTGCTGCCAGCGTCTGCGAATAGCTCGATCCCACGTAGCCCGTCGGCAGCGTCGTCCCGGTAGTTACGCTCACTGCTGCATTGACGGTGATGGAAAAGCTCCCGGAGCCGGTGTTCGAGGCCGAATCCGTCACCGTAACGGTGAAGTTGGTGGGGCCCGGCGTTCCCGTAGGTTTGCCGCTGATTACGCCCGCCGACGAAAGGCTCAGGCCCGCCGGCAGCGAGGAGCCGCTGGCCAGCGCAAAGCTGTAGCCGGTGCCCGAGCCGCCCGTCGCGGCCAGCGTCGTCGCCGTATAGGTCGATCCCACGTAGCCCGTGGGCAGCGTGGCCGCCGTAACTTTCAGAGCAGGGTAGCTGACCGTAATTGAATAAGCCTGGGTTGCCGAGTCGCCGTAGTTGTCGGCAGCCTTGATGGTAAAATTGAAGGTGCCCACGGCTGTGGGAGTTCCGGTGATGGCTCCGTTCAGCGAATTCAAGGTCAGACCTGTGGGCAATGAACCGGCGGTCACCGTTGAGGTGACAGCTCCCGCGCCGCCTGCCGTCGTCGCCACTGAACCGGAGTAGGCCACGTTATAGGTTCCCGCCGCCAGCGTTCCAGGAGCCGGAAAGACAAGCGCCGGAGCCGCATTGATGATCAGCCCCAACGCCGGGCTGGTTGCGCTCAGTGCCGTGGCCGTGCCGGAATCGGTCACCTTGAAGGTAAGGTTGGACGTCCCTACGCAAGAGGCCGTGGGCGCACCCGAGGTCGTCCCAGCCGAAGAGATCACCCCGGCCGAATTCATCGTCAGGCAAGCCGGCAGGGTGCCGCTCGACAAGGTCCACGAATAGGGAGGGATGCCGCCCGAGGCGGCCAGCGCCTGCGAGTAGGCAGTTCCCACCGCACCCGGCGGCAGGGCCGCGGTCGTGACCGTCGGCGCCGCCGGCACCGTGATCGTAACGGCACCGGACTTGGAGGTATCGGCCACCGAGGTGGCTGTCACGGTCACCGTCAGCGCCGAGTTGGAGGCGGCCGGCGCCGTGTACGTCGCTCCGGTGGTCGTCTCGTTCGACAGCGCTCCGCCGCCGCTCACGCTCCACGTCACGCCGCCGGGAGTCCTGTCGTTCGTGACCGTCGCGGTGATCGTCACTGCATCCGTCGCGTCCACCGTCGTCGCCGAAGCCGCCACGGCAACGCTTACCGGGGCCGAACTGCCGCCGCAACCCGAAAGGCTGAAGACCGCAATCATTGTGACAACAAACAGGCAAACAACCGCACTGGTCTTGAGACCAGAGAACGCAAGACTCTTCCGGTACATGGACCCCTCCCGATTTTTCACGCAAATACGGAGATGAATCTAGGCCTCCAAAGGAACAAAAGTCAACTCGAATCCTGAACATGAAAAAATTGTTACATTCGATCTCCCGCAACGTGCAGGAGGCCGGCTTGCTTTTCGCAAAACAAGGCGCCCGCATACTGACAATCCTCGCCACGGGTAGCCGCGGGCTGAAAGGCGGAGCTTCGCGGCGAAAGCGGGACTGCACCCTTTTCCACAATCCGGGCCGGATATGCCACCGGCACGCTCCCGCCCCGGTTGCGCTAGGCTTGAATCCAGATGAGCAAGTGCGCAATCTGCGATGGAGTCGGGCTGATTCGGGTGGTCAACGGCGCAGGCCAGTGGGTTTCCCGGGCCTGCGAGTGCCAGGAGATGGTGCGCGAAGAGCGCCGCCTGGCCGCCGCGCACATCCCCGAGCGCTATCGCCATTACACCCTGGACGGCTATGAGACGGCCTTCCGCGGCGCCGACCCCTCGCTGGGCCGCGCCCACTTGACCGCGCGCCGGTTTGTCGAGGCTTACCCCGTGGATACCGCCGGCAAGGGGCTGCTCTTTACCGGCTCCATCGGCGTGGGCAAAACCCACCTGGCCGTGGGCGTGCTGCGCCGGCTGGTGCAGGAGCGCGGCGTCAAGGGCCTCTTCTGCGACTATCGCGAGCTGCTCAAGAACATCCAGAACAGCTACAACCCGCAAGTGCATACCACCGAACTCGAACTGCTCCAGCCGGTCTTTGCCGCGGAGGTGCTGGTGCTGGACGATCTGGGCGCTCAAAAGCCCAACGAATGGGTCTGGGACACGGTAGCCCTCATCCTGAACACCCGCTACAACGACCGGCAGACCACCATCGTGACTACCAACTACTCCGACCTGCCCGCGGCCGGCGGCGGCTTGACCGACCCCGAACGCGCCGCCCGCGAACCCACCCTCGGCGACCGCATCGGCGACCGCATGAGGTCGAGGCTGGCGGAGATGTGCGTACGCGTGGAGATGACCGGCGAAGACTTCCGCCAGACTGTCAAGAAGGCGCGCTTCGGCTGAACGAGACCGCGGCTGTGGCGAATGCCGATTCGCAGTCGATCCGAAGGGCGGCCGAATTCCACGAATCCACCCAACTTGCGGCGTTGCGCAAAGGAAGCTGACGCGCTGACCGGGAAACCCGGTATCGCATCCGGCACTGCCTCGTTTCAATACACCTTCGGCGATTTCCAAATTCGCTGTATCGTTTCGACACAGTCCGGTGCGCCAGAACCTGATGATGCATCTAGCCGGCCGCGACTTTGGAAAGGCGATGCCGGAGAAGCCGGCAGTGGAGCTTGCGGAGTTGGCGCGCCAACTTGGACTGTGCTACAAACGAGTCACCGATCGCAAGGTGAGCGAATGCCCGATTCCTCTTCCTCTCCCAACAAAAACCCGGCCAGGATCGACGGCGCCATAAAGTGGCTGCTCGTGGGCGAGAGAGAGACCCGGTGGCTCCGATGGGTCTTTGTATTGGCTGCCGCGCTCTATTTCATCTTCATCGGCTTGGCCGAAACGGGCCCCGTGAATGAGTTCGGTCACGATGTGATCGTGTTACTGGACGGCGGTTGGCGAGTATTGAGCGGCCAGATACCCTATCGGGACTTTTACCTGGCGCTCGGTCCCCTGGAGTTCATGATCACGGCCTTCGGCATGTTATTGACCCGCGGCAGCACGCAGGGAATCGCCGTCGGCAACGCAATCTTTGGCATAACTGTCGGGTTATGGGGATGGCTGTTGTCGCGGCGGCGAATGCCTGTCGTTCCGGCTTTGATTGTTGCCGCATGGCTGATCCTGACTGCCACTTCCCCCACGCCGCTCGGACTTTCATCGAATGTTATGAGCTGCGCCATGATTTACAACCGTCATGGTTACGCGCTGCTCGGCATCGTGCTCGTGGAATGCGCATTCGCAAGTGAACGGAGCCGTTTTGGGGGCGGCGTTTCGAGCGGCATTGCTCTGGTATTGATGGCTTTTCTGAAATTGAATTATTTTGGCATCGCGGGGCTCATGCTTCTGGCCACCGTGCCGGTCAGGCGAGAAGAAATGGCCCGATTGTGGGGCTTCATGGCCGGGTTTGCCTGCACGCTCGCGGCGTTCGCCTTGTTTCTCAGATTTGCAATTCCGGCGTTCCTATTCGATATGCGGCTCGCCTTGGCAGCTCGCAGCACCCGGCTCACCTTCAGTATGCTCTTCGGCGAGATTGGCAAACGCGGAGAGATTGTTCCGCTGGCTATGGTGACCGCGGCCGTGGTTCTGCTGACGGCGCAAGGCCGGCTGTGGCAGCGCTACACAGCCAGGGTGGCGCTGCTGGGCGGCGTTGTGATTGCATCCGGATTATTCTTCAGCCAGACCAACGTGAATGAGACAGGCTGCCAGCTGGCAACGCTTTGGGCGATCCTAGTGGTGGGACTTCTGGCGGCGGCTTACCCCAAGTCTAAGGAGAAGATTGCAGTTTTCGCGGTAACAGCGCTGTGCCTGGGAGCTATCTTCTTTGAGTTTTTCGGAGATGCGCAGAACCTGCGAACCTTGTCCCGGTATCGAGCGCCTTCGGTTATGGCCATGGGAGCGAGCGTAGCCTGTTGCGGGATGGAGCGCTTGAAGTTTTATGACCTGGGGGGAGATGCGTCGGATTTCAGTTATGATAATGGCCACTTGTTCGTGGCTATCGTCGACGATGGGCTGGCGTTGCTTGAGAAGTCTTCCACGCCGGAAGAATCGGTTGTCACCCTGGGCTTTGAGGATCCATTTGCGTATGCTCTGCGGCGCAAGCCCGCGCTTGGCGGGAGCCCGTGGCTTAGGCCCGGCGATAACTTTCCAAGGACTCCCATGCTCGACCCGGAGATGGTTTTCGGCAATGCGGACCTGACGATGCTGCCGAATTACCCCACCTCCAACGGGAAAAGCAACAGAGAACTGGCAGAGGCATACGGTCCCTATATCGCGCAGCACTTTACCTTTGTCGCCAGATCTCAGTGGTGGTCGCTTTACCGGCGCAACAGATAGCTGCCGTTTGCCGGGCGTGAATCTCGCCCGCGCTCAATGCGACCGGAAATGCGGAGACGGCCTGAAGCATTGCGATCTTATCGCAGCCATCGTGGCCGAAGCCGGGCGGAGGGAACCAACTCTTCGCGACCTGGCGGGCGCCCTACTTCCCGCTGTCGCCCACCTTGTACATGTACTTAATGGCGGATTTGTAGATGAGGATCCTCTGGCGGCCGCGGACCTTGAGGGCGTTGCGGTCGTACCACTCGATGCAGCCCTCGATCTGCTCGCCATCCTCAAGAACGATGAGCATGGCCGTCTGCGCCTGGATCTGCTTTTGCAGGTAAAAGAGCTCCGCCTGGCGCTGCGCGGCGCTCTCAATCGCCAGGTGCGCGGGAAAGCGGAAGGGAATGGGCGCGGGCGCGGCTTTGCGGTTGCGCGAAAGCGGCTGGCTCGAAACTGGGCCGCTCTTGTTGCGGACGGTGGGGAGAGTGGCTCGACTGCTCATGGGAAACAAACCTCCTGACAATCGTGGAAGCTGAAGACGCCGAGCGTTGGTTGAGATGGGAGCCTGCCGGCTCCACCCCAGCTCACCGCGGAATCCATTTCACGTGGCCCGAAGACCACTTGAAAGCGCAAAGACCTCTACCCAGCCATTGAGGAAACGCCGGATACAGGACTGCGAAGGCTGAAAAGGCCCGCTGTGCACCGGAGTGGGAACGATAGCTGGGGTTGCTGATAGAGAGATGTCTGGAGCCGCGCGCGGGTTGCACTTAATTTTGCACCGGGGCGGTGCGAGGCTGGCTTCGGGCTAATTGCGGTCGAGGCTGGCAGCCATGGCGTCCAGTGAGAGCGAGCGGAGCAGGTTCCGGCGCATGCCCTGCTCGACCTGGACCATGGCGCGGGCGGCCGAGTCGATCCAGTCGATGCTGAGGCCCTGGGCAAGGCGGCCGAGTTCGCTTTCGATGTCGATGTTGCGGATGAGCCGCGGTGTTCCGGCGACGATCAGCAGCAGATCTTCAATCAGGCTGCCCATGGCGCGAAGGAGGTTGATGGTTTTCTCCTGGCCGTCGGCACCGGCGCGGTAATTCTCGGTGGCATGGAATAGCTGCGAGTAATCCGGCTCGCGCAGCGCGGTGCGCAGCAGGATGAGGGCGTCCTGGCGGCTGGCCAGATAGACGCCCAGGTCGAGGGTGAGCGCGCGGCCCACGGCGCCTTCGGCAAGCCGGGCGGCGAGAGCGCGGTCGGCTGGCTTGAGTTCCGGCCGGCAGCGGGCGAGCAGGGCTTCGAGCTCCGCTGCGGGGATCGCGCCGAGGCGGTGGATGACAGCGCGCGAGCGGATGGTAGGCAGCATCTCCTGCGGGTTCTCGGTGAGCAGGATCAGCGAGGTGTGCTCGGGCGGCTCCTCGAGAACCTTGAGCAGGCTGTTGGCCGCTTCCTTCATGAATGCCGAGGAGGTAAAGATGGTAAACGTGCGCGCCGATTCGACCGGAGGGCGGTAGTAGGCCACGTGAATCGCCTGGCGGACCTGGCCCAGCTTGATGAGCAGTTGGGGCGGGTCGGGCGGGACGATGAGCACGTCGGGATGGGTCTGAATGAGGATGCGGGTCTCGCGCTTGTCGGTATCGCGCATCTCGTCGCGGGCGGCCACGGCCTCGTCCACCAGCGCCTCGAGGCCGGCTGAGAGGGCGATGCGCGCGCAGTTGCGGCAGGCGCCGCAGAAGTCGGGCAGACCGTCCGTTTCAGCGGGTTCAAGGCAGTTGACGGCCTTGGCCAGCATCAGGGCTAGGGTGTACTTGCCCGCCCCGGCCGGCCCGGCCAGGATAAGCGAGTGAGGAAAACGCCCGGCGCGGATGCTCTCGCGGAGATGCGTGACGGTTTGCGCGTTGCCGAGGAACTCCTGAAAGCCCACGGATTGAGTTTAGAGCATTTCGAGGTAGCCGAGCAGAGCTGCTACCGCACCCCGGCTCTCAAAATCGAGACCGCGGAGACCCCGGGAGCAAACAAAGGTGCAAGTTCAACAAAAAAGATAATTTAAAGAGCGTGCGAACCGACCCTAGCCGCAAGAGCAAAGACGCGGCGAGGGTGGGGCACCCAGCTCTCGAAATCGAGAATGCAGAGACCCTAAAAGAAAAACTGTCAATGACACTTGACACCATGCGAGTCTTGATGTAATGTTTACTTGTCACAAAGTAAAGGAGACCAATCATGGAGCGCAGAATTAAGAACCCGGCTCAACGCCGCTACTTCATCCGCTTCTTTATCACGATGTTGTTGTATTCCCTGTCGCTCATCGTGACGAGCGTCGGATTTCACGAGTTTCACCCGACCGGCGTGTTTGTTTACGCCCTGGCCGTTCTTCCCGCGTTGCCCATTCTCGCCGTCATGGTCGTCGTCGGCCTGTACCTGCGCGAGGAGAAGGATGAGTTCATTCGCAACTCCGTGCTTGAGTCCATGCTGTGGGGCATCGGACCGACGATGGCTGTAACCACTGTTTGGGGAGCGCTGGAGAAGTTCGCGCACGTCCGGCGTTTGGACATGTTTCTGGTTTACCCCATCTACTGCGTCTTTTGGATCCTCGCCACAGTGGTGGTCAGGCGCAAGTACCGATGAAAAACGGATACCTGCGGCGCGAGCGGACGAGACCGATCGGCGGTCGACTCCAACAAGGCAGTTCTCACAAGTAAGAAGGAGGTTCAGAACCCATGTACCGCATCCACATTTATACGCTGTTCGTTCTTGTCGTTGCGGCCGGTTGCCTGGCGTTGTATTGGGCTTCCAGGCTGTTGGCTTCCATGGGCAAGGCCAGACAGACCCGTATTGGGATCGTGTTGGTTGGCCTTTGTGCGCTGGCCATTGCGCTTTTCCACACGAGCCTCGCAGCCAGCAACTGTCTTGTTCTAGCGTTGGCGCTTATCGCGGGAATGCTCATGAGCCGCACGATCCGCTCCATCGGAGCATTAAAGACCTTCCTGATCGTTGCCTCTGTCGCCGATCTGGTCTCTACACACTTGGGACCGACGAAGTGGTTCCTCGAACAGGCTCAGAACCCGCAGCACCTCGGGCAGTTGCGCGGAGTTGCGATCCTTCAATATCTGGCATTGTCGATTCGGCTGAAGGGGTATCTTGTGCCGGTCATTGGCTTCGGCGATCTGTTGTTTTTCACCGTCTGCGCTTTTGCGACGAGCCGCTTTGGCTGGCCAAGGGGTGCTGTCTTCGCCGCGCCGCTTGCGGGAATTCTGGCGGCGCTGGGGCTAGCTCTCGTCTTTAACCGCCCGATGCCGGCGATACCGTTCATCGCTGGGGCTGTCATCGGATACGCCTGCGCTGCATCGCTCCGCGAGAGCTTGCCCGCGCAGGGTTCGGTATTGAAACCGGACCGTTGCGCTCTCTAGCAAAACGAATCACAACCGTTCCCTTTGTCCTGGAGACCAATCATGAACTGCTCAACCAACAACCCCGCAAAACGCCGCTACATGTGGCGCTTTTCTGTGACCATGCTGCTCTACGTCCTGTTCCTTGTCCTGGCCGTATGGGCGTTTGTTCACCGTCACCCCACAGGTCCGCTGGCCTGGGTGCTGGCAGTCCTTCCGGCGCTGGCCATCATCGGGCAAATGGCGGCCTTCGGCTTGTATCTGCGCGAAGAGAAGGACGAGTTCCAGGTTGCCCTCGGAGTCCAGTCGATGCTCTGGGGCATTGGAGGGACGCTTGTGGTGACGGTAGTGTGGGGATTTCTGGAGAACTTTCTTCGCCTCCGCCACCTGGATCTGATCCTGGTTTACCCGATCTTCTGCGCCCTGAGCGGCATCGCTTATGGGTTGCTTCAGCTGAGGTACAGATGAAAAACCGCCTGCGTGTTCTTCGTGCTGAAAGGGACTGGTCGCAGGCCGACCTTGCCCAGCGGCTGGAGGTCTCGCGCCAGTCGGTTAATGCCATCGAGACGGGGAAGTTCGACCCCAGCCTTCCCCTGGCCTTCAAGCTGGCGCGTCTGTTTGAGACCACCATCGAAACAATCTTCTCGGATGAGGTCTAGCGCCTGTGGAAACCTGAGTCTCAGAATCGAGATCTGGGGCACCTAGCCGGCAGCTAAAACACAACGCTTTCTTTCCCGCACTTACCAGGAGGTTCGATATGAATTCACACCGCTCCACTCTTCGCTTCTCTCTCCCGATTCTTATAATTCTCGCTTTACTGGCTATGCCCGATGGCGCGCGCTGCCAACCGGCTGCGGCAAGCCCGCAGCCGGTTGCGCCCGCACGGTTTTCCGTGGTGGTAGAGGGACCGGCCGCTGGCAATGCGCCGGACGTGATTCTGATCCCCGGCTTGGCTAGTTCGCGCGAGGTCTACGCGGCGGAGGCCAAGCTTCTTGCGCCAAACTACCGCCTTCATCTGATCCAGCTTGCGGGTTTTGCCGGGGAGCCGGCCGGACCCAATGCAACCGGGCCGATCCTTGGGCCGGTAGTGGAGCAGTTCCACCAGTACATCGTTAACAACCACCTTGAGCATTCGCCAGTGATCGGGCACTCGATGGGCGGGCTGCTGGCGCTGATGCTTGCGGATGCGCATCCGGCGGACGTGGGCAAACTGCTTATTGTGGATACACTGCCGTTCTATGGGCTGGTCTTCAGCCCCAATGCAACGGTTGAGGCGCTGCGGCCGCAGGCGCAGGCGATGCACGATGGGTTGATCGCGATGCCCACTGAACAGTTCGCAGCCAGCCGGCCTTCGTTCTCGGCCCGGCTGGTTGGGTCAGCGGAGGGGCAGAAGGCGGTGACAGCGGGGTCGCTTGGGTCGGACCGTACAGTCTTTGCGAACGCCATGCTGGAAGACTTGGGCACAGACCTGCGTCCGCGGCTGGCGGGGATCAAGACCCCCACGATGGTTCTTTACCCCTACCTGGCGGCACAGGGAACGCAGAGCGATGTGGCCGCGCTCTACACGAGTTCCTACGCGGGAATGCCGAACGTGCAGTTCACACGGATCGACGGTTCGCTGCACTTCATCATGTACGACCAGCCAGCGGCCTTCCACGCGGCGGTAATGAGCTTTCTCGGGCCGGCAGCGCATTGAAGCCATAGCACCTTGGGCCTTTCCGTGGGGCGAGCCCGCGGAAGGGCCGGGGTGTATTCTCATTGGCGAAGAAGAATGCTGCCGGGCGCGGCACGGAAGAGCGCTACGGAGAAGCGGAGAGAGAAGCTCGAATGAAATTGAAAGCGGTAATTGTTCTGGCGGTATTGGCGGTTTGCGGCGGGGTGTTCGCGCGGGCGCAGGGCGCGCCGGCCGAGCTGCCGGGCAAGGGGCTGGCGCAGCACGACTTTGTGTATTCCGGCGAGTCGCACGACCGGTATATCTACATAGTGCGCGGCGGCAAGATTGTGTGGAGCTACACGGACCCGGCGGGCAAGGGCGAGATCAGCGACGCGGTGATGCTGTCGAACGGGAACATTCTCTTCGCGCATCAGTTCGGCGTGACCGAGATTACGCCGGAGAAGAAGGTGATTTGGAATTACGACCCTCCGGCAGGCCATGAGGTGCATACGGCGGTACCCATCGGCAAGGACCGTGTGCTGTACATCCAGAACGGCGACCCCGCCCTGCTGCGAGTGGTGAACATTGTGACCGGCGCCACGGAGAAAGAGCTTGTGCTCAAGACAAAGCAGCCGCCCAGCACCCATGGGCAGTTCCGGCATGCGCGGCTGACCGCGCAGGGCACACTGCTGGTGGCGCATATGGATCTGGGCAAGGTGGTGGAGTATGACTCCAACGGCAACGAGCTATGGTCGTTTCCCGGCAATGGCGTGTGGGGAGTGGAGCAACTGAAGAACGGCAATGTGCTGATTACCGACCGCGAGGGCGTGCGCGAGGTTACGCGGCGCGGCGATGCGGTGTGGAGCTGGAGCCCGGCCGATGCGCCCGGCTACAAGTTTGCCAACCTGCAGCAGGCGTGGCGGCTAGCGAATGGAAACACGGTCATCAATAGCTGGGTGAACGAATGGAATGTCGCGCCCAAGGATATGCTGGGGACGCTGCAGGCCATCGAGGTCACGGGGGCCAAGCAGGTGGTGTGGGCGCTTGCGTCGTGGACGGAGCCCGCAAGGCTGGGACCCGCGACGACGATCCAGTTTCTGGACGATGACGCGGCGCCGGCCGAGAATGTGCACTTCGGAGAGTTCAAGTAAGGGGCTTGCGCAGCCTCTCCGCGACGGCCGCTACGATTTTCTTGTGTGCCGCTTCGATGGAGAGGTCGCCTTCGATCAGGACTACGCGGGCGGGTTCGCGGCCGGCGATCTCGCGGTATTTTTGCCACACGCGGCGGTAGAAGGCGTCTGTCTCGCTCTCAAAGCGGCCTTCGTCCAGGCCGGATTGTTCGGCTATGCGGTGGTTGCGCCGCCGGGCACGAACCAGCGAGGATTCCAGGCTGGGCAGCAGCAGCAGGGTCAGGTCGGGCTGGAGATTGCCGCAGACCAGGCGGTGGAGTTCAAGAACGGCTGCCGAGCCTAGCTGACGGCCGCCGCCCTGGTAGGCTTCAGTTGAATCCGTAAAGCGGTCGCAGAGGACGATCTTGCCCGCATCGAGGGCGGGCTGGATGACTTCGGCGATCGCCTGGGCGCGGTCGGCGAACATGAGCGCCATCTCGGCCATGGATGCCAGGCCGGCGGAGCGCGAGTCGAGCAGTAGAGCGCGGATGCGGTCGCCGATGGCGGTGCCGCCGGGCTGACGGGTAATGACGAGACCTCGGACGCAATCCCAGGTCTCGGAAGCAAGGCCTGGGCCACCCGGGTTCCGGCCCTCGGAATCAGGTTCTGGGACACTCGAACCTCTCGGTTTGCGCTTCCTGAGCCAGGCGGCCAGGCGCTCGATTTGCGTGGTCTTTCCGGAGCCGTCGAGACCTTCGAGGGTGATGAGCAGACCGCGCGGCATGGGCTGAGTTTACCACCTCAACAAAGTTGCAGACGAAGCTGCTGTGTTTGTGTTACAAGGAGTTTAATTTCAAACGTCACCGGAGGCAGGCCCGCCGCAGCGGGCCGCTCCATTGGAGTCGACTGTGAATCTACGCACTCTTGGCAAACTTACCTTTTGCGGCCTGGTCCTGGCCGCTCTGCCCTTGGCCAGCCGCCTGACGGCGCAAAACCTGACGTTGGAAGGTCAAACTGGCGGGTTTCTGACCCCCACCGCCTACGTTGTCTACACCGAGAAGGGTCATACCTTTTCGCATCCGGCCGTCGGCTTTCACTTCATCGATACCTCCAAGGTCATCGGCGATATTGAGACCGTGAGCGTCACCGAAGGCTTCGCCAACCGGGCTGAGATCGGCTATACACGCAGTGTGCATCAGCTCGGCGATAGCACGGTTCCCGCTCAAGGGGCATTCAGCAACCTGTGGAACTTCGACGGGATGAACGTCTTTCACGGCAAGGTGGTGGGCATCAAGGATGGGCAGTTCGGTCCGTGGACGCCGGGGATCGCGGTCGGCGGCGTGGTGCGCACCGGCGACAAGTTCGTGTCGGGCGCATTGGTGCAGCAGCTTGCCGCGCTGCAAGGGGCCGTTGTGCCCGCGAAATCTTATACAAACGGGGACGTGTACATCGCCGTGACGAAGACCTGGACGAAGCCGCCGCTGCCGTTCCTGCTGAACCTGGGCTGGAAAGCCACCAATGCCACGATCTTCGGCATCGGCGGCCAGAGCACGCGGTTTGGCGGACGGCTCTTTGGCGGCTTGGGCATCCCTCTGCCCCTCGTCCACGGAATCGTGGCGGTGCCCTCGGCGGGATTCACACAGGAGCCGCACACGGCAGTCAACCTGGGCGCAATCATTCCGACCGCCGGGCCGTACAACGGAGTCCATCTGCCCACGACTCTGGACTACGCCGTACGCGTGACGCAGAGGGAGCATCCACACTTTGCCTTCGACCTCGGCGTCGGACAGGTGGCGGGAAATATCGGCACCGCGGTACTCCCCACCGGCTTGCTCCCGCCCTATCCAACCACTTTCTCACTCCCTGTCAATCTCGAGGCGCGCCACGTTGTGGGCATGGGGCTGAGTTACCGTTATTGAGCCGTGAGCTTCTGCTCGCCGGGGACTGATTTGCCCCGCAACTTCCTCTGTTCGGAAGGGTTGTTACCGGCGTAGAATGATCGCGCATTTGTTTTGCGGCTTTGGGAGTGGCGTAGTTCTTTGGAGTGTGCGGAAGGCCGTTGCTTCTTCCCGTGGCGGCGATTTGGGCGCACTGCATGTGGCCTGCGGCAATTCCGAAGATGATACCGGGCCCCCGCACATGATCTGTGCCATCGCCAGCTTTTTCCGCAGGAGATTTGCGAGGGATTGCGCCCCTGCAAGAGATGCCGGAGGTGATCGGCCGGCAACGGCGATGGTTGTGAAAGTGGAGTAATCTACCAAGCCCTGGCCCCGCACGACGCAAGTCGCTTGCCCTCATCGGACCAGGCACGAAAGGATCGAGAGGGTCTTCCCATGAAAATGCTTCGCGCTTCGCGCTGGCTCCTGCTGGCGCTGCTTCTCTCTGTTTTCTCTGTATCTTCCTACGCGCAGATAGTGATTCGGGTGGGGTTTGCGCCTCCGCCGCTGCCGGTCTACGAGCAACCCCCTTGCCCGGAGCCCGGCCTGATGTGGACGCCCGGTTATTGGGCCTACGACCAGGACAGCGGCTACTATTGGGTTCCCGGCACGTGGGTTCCCGCGCCCGCGCCCGGACTACTGTGGACGCCTCACTACTGGGGCTGGGAAAACGGCGTGTATGTCTTCCATCGCGGCTACTGGGGTCCGCACGTGGGCTACTACGGCGGCGTGAACTACGGCTTCGGCTATGGGGGCATCGGCTTTGCCGGCGGCGAGTGGCGCGGCGGAGTCTTCGCCTATAACACCGCGGTCATGCACGTGGGCGTGGGCTTTCACTCGGTTTACGTAGACCACGGAGCTGTGGAAAGGGGCTACGTCGCCAGGGACAGTCATGTAGGCTATAGCGGCGGTCCGGGCGGCATTCGCCACGACCCGACGCCGGGCGAGGGAATCGCCAGCCACGAGCCGCACCAGGGCCCCACCGGCGTGCAGACGCAGCACCAGGGTGGCGCCAAGGCCGATCCCGGCTCCTGGTCCTCGCACAACGGCGGGAAGCCGTCGAACCCGGGTGTGGGCAGGCCGATTCAGGGCGGATCGACCACCCGCTCGACGACGACCTCGACATCGACATCGACAACGCGCTCCGCCTCCGGCTCGACGACAACCACCAGCGGCGGAACAGGCACGCACGCAGGCGGCACTACGCCGGGCGCGGGCACGGGCACGAACCTGGGCGCTGGGACACATCTGCAGGGGCCGAACCGGCCCACCGGTCTGGGCACTACGCCTACCACCGGCGGCGGCACGACTGGCATGGGCACGCACGTTGGCACCGGCACATCGCTGACGGGGACGCACGGACCGACGACCGGCGGGGCCACCATGCAGACACATGGACCGACGACCGGCGGGGCCATCAACATGAACACCGGCGGGGGTGGGACGACAACGCACGGACCGACGACTGGCGGGGCCGCTACTCATGGACCGACGACCGGCGGGGCTACCATGCAGACGCACGGACCGACGACCGGCGGGGCCACCATGCAGACACATGGGCCGACGACCGGCGGGGCCACCATGCAGACGCACGGACCGACGACTGGCGGTGCTACCACGCATGGACCAACCACAGGCGGGGCCACCATGCAGACGCACGGGCCAACGACCGGCGGGGCAAAGCCGATGGTGACAACGAGGACCGGCGGCGGGACGAGTAGTTCGGTCATGCACTCGACGCAAACATCGCACGCCACCGCCTCCACGTCGCACGCCACAGCTTCTACGTCGCGCGCAACCTCCACATCGCACACCACGACGTCCAGCAGCGGGGGGAACAAGAGGAAGTAGAGCGGACTTTCACCACAGACCATCGAGGCCCACGGTCAGCCGTGGGCCTCGGTGCGTTGGGGAGCATCCTGTGAGAGCCGGATGCCGGCGATCTCGACTTCGAGGCCGCCGAATTCCGGGTGGTCATTCTCGCGGATGCGGTAGGCGAGGTCGATGAGGCTTCCCTTGACGAGGCCAATTTCGGCGGCGCGGGCGGCCATGTCCCAGCCGACGGCGCGGACGGCGCTGCTGGAGCCGGAGAGGACCGGCTCCTGGGCCAGCTCGAGGCGGATGTGGCGATCCTTCATGATGCGCGGCGGGGCAACCAGGCGCCCCTTGCGGGCTACAAAGATGGGCTCGGGGTTGCCGTGGCCGAGGGGTTCGAGCTTGCGCAGCCATCCAACCAGCACCGGCGTGATGCGGTCCAGCGGCAGCTCAGCGTGAATGCGGAGCAGACGCTCCGGCTCGCGCGCTGCCAAATGGTCGTTGGCGTAGAGGCGCAGGCGGCGTTTGAGCTCCGGCAGCGCATCGGCGGGCAGCGCAAAACCGACCGCGAAGGCGTGGCCGCCGAAGCGGGTAAAGAGATCCGCGCAGCTTTCGATGGAGTTGAGAAGCTGAAACCCATCGACCGAGCGGCCGGAGCCATGGGCGATGCCGTCCTCGATGCTGACCACGATGGCCGGCTTGGCGGTGCGCTCGACGACGCGGGAGGCGAGGATGCCGATGACGCCGCGATGCCAGCCGTCGCCATCGACCACCAGCAGGCGGTCTGCGGCGAGTTCCGCATCGGTCTCCAGCCTGGCCTCAATCGCGGCAAGCGCAGTGGCCTCAATGTCGCGGCGCTCGCGGTTGAGGCGCTCGAGTTTCGATGCCAGCTCGGCGGCGCGAGCGGGGTCGTGGGTTGAGAACAGCTCGATAACCTCGGAAGCCACATCCATGCGGCCGGCGGCATTGATGCGCGGGGCCAGCCGGAAGGCGACGTCGAAGCCGGTGAGCTGCCTGGTGGCGGGGTCGAGGGCGGCGGCGGCAAAGAGGGCGCGCAGGCCGGCGCCGACAGGTTTGCGCAGCTCGCGCATGCCCAGGGCGGCGATGACGCGGTTTTCGCCGCTAAGCGGCACGGCGTCGGCGATGGTTGCGATGGCCGCCATCTTCAGGAAGCTGGGAAGGGTCTTCTCGCGGGAACGGGCAGCGTCGCGGCGTTCCAGAACGGCCTGGGCCAGCTTCATGGCGATGGCCGCACCGCAGAGGGACTTTTCCGGGTAGGGGCAGCCTGCCTGGTTGGGATTGAGCACGGCCAGGGCGTGCGGAATCGCATCGCCCGCCTCCGCCAGATGGTGGTCGGTGACGATGAGGTCGAGACCCAGCTTGCGAGCGGTCTCGGCCTCGGCAAACGCTCTCATGCCGGTGTCTACAGTAATCACCAGGCGGACGCCCTCGGCGTAAGCCGCCTCCAGGACGCTCGATTGCAGTCCGTAGCCCTCGCGCAAGCGGTGAGGCACATGAAAGCGCGCCGTGCCGCCGAGCATCTCAATGGCCGTTTTGAGCAGCACGACGGCGGTGGTGCCGTCCACGTCGTAGTCGCCGTAGAGCAGCACCGGCTCGTGCAGAGCGATGGCCCGTTCCAGCCGGGCCACGGCTTGGCTCATTCCCAGCATGAGGAAGGGATCGTGCAGGTGCGCCGGCTCGGGATTCAGGAAGGCGTAGGCTTCAGCGGGCTGGGTGATGCCGCGGGCAACCAGCAGCTCGGCGAGCACCACGGGCAGACGGGCTGCCTTGGCCAGGGCGGCAGCAGCCTCGGGATGCGGTTCAGCAAGCGTCCAGCGCTGGCGAAGGCTCTGGCGGGAGCCCGCACCGGCCGGGCCGGGGTGGGCTGCGCAGCCGGATGACGGGCCTGCCGGGCTGGCTGGAATCACGGGAGCTTACTCTTCCTCGTCGATCTCGCTACCGTGGGCATCGTCGATCACGATGTCCTGGAAGTCTTCGAGGTCTTCAAGCAGAGCCTGATAGCGCTCGTACCATTCCGTGGTGGTCTCATGCAAAAAGATCAGCCCCTGATAGACAAAGCCCAGCTGGATGTAGCCGAGATTGCCAGCGAACTTGCTCAGCCATTCGGCCTCGGCCAGTTCGGTGGCCTCTTCGTCGGGGAAGTTCATCTCCCCGGCTTCCTCAACCAGGGCGTCGAGTTCTTCGCGTTCCAGCGTCATCTCACTGAAGGTGACAAAGGGAGCGCCAACGCGCTTGGCTTTTTTTTTTTTGTTTGGGTTTGGGTTTTTTTTTATTTTTTTTTTATGTTTCTCTTTTTTTTTTTTTTTGTTTTTTTTTTTTTTTTTTTTTTTTTTTATAAAACTTTTTTTTTTTGGGGGGGGGGGGGGGGGGGCGCCGAGTTGTGGAAAGATCTCGGCGCCAGCGGATGAAGACCGGGCCGGCAGGCGCGATAGTCTGGAATCACGAACAGACAGGAGGAACACCGCTTGCCCGCATTTGAGCGCCACGTATTTATCTGCCACAACACCCGGCCTGCCGACGCGCCGCGGCCCTGCTGCACCACAGATGGCAAGAGCGACCTGCACACGCGCATGCAGCAATTGGCCAGGGCAGCGGGGCTGGGGACGAAGGTGCGGATCAACAAGGCCGGGTGCCTTGACCAGTGCGAGCATGGGCCGATGGTGGTGGTTTACCCGGAGGCGGTGTGGTACGGCAAGGTGCGGCCCGAGGACGCGGCGGAGATCGTCGAAGAGCACCTGGTGGGCGGGCGGCCGGTGGAGCGTCTGCGCCTGGCTGACGAATGCCTGAATACCAAGAGCTGCATGCACCGGAGCTGAAGGCTGGTTCTGCCAATCAATTGTTGGTCACCTGCCTGCCGTATACTCACTGCAACCGATGCCCATCGAGACCGAGATCAAATTCCGCGTGGACGACCTGGCCGATTTGACCAGCCGGCTCCAGGCTGCGGGGTTTACGCTGCAAACTCCGCGCGCCTTCGAGTCGAACGTCCTCTACGACACGCCCGGCCGGCAGTTGCGCGCCCGCACGGAGATCCTGCGCATCCGCAGCTACAACGGGCGCTGCCTCCTCACCCACAAGCGCCTTCCCGACGTTGGCCCAGGTGAGGACACGCACAAGCACCGCATCGAAACCGAGACCGAAATCTCCGACGGCGACGCCCTGGCCCAGGTCTTTCTCTCGCTCGGCCTGGTTCCCGCCTTCCGCTATGAGAAATGGCGCGCCGAGTGGAGTGACGGCAAGGGCCACTGCGTGGTGGATGAGACCCCCATCGGCAACTACGCCGAACTGGAAGGCTCGGCCGAGTGGATAGACCGCGCCGCCGCCCGGCTGGGCATAGATCCGGCTCAATACGTCACCCTCAGCTACGGCCGTCTCTTCGACCTGTGGCGGGAGCGGCATCACTCGGCTGCCGAAGACCTCACCTTCGCTGCCGTCGGTCCGGACTCCCAGCGCAGATAGGCCCATGCCTCGATTCCCTTTGTAATCGGAAACTAGGATTCCCTCACCTGTCCCTCCAGCCCGCCGATAACTCCTTTGAGAAGCACTCAGTTCTCAGGAGGGTCAATGAACTCACCACACAATGGATTCAGTGCCTGCCGGTTGCGGCGCTGGGGCACCTGGCTGTTTCGGTCAGCCGTTCTGGCGCTGCTGCTGGCTATGGCTATACCGGCAAGGGCGGGAGACGGACGCGCCATCAAGTCGCGCGTGGCGCCCCTCTACCCGGAGATCGCCAAGCGCATGAAGATTTCCGGCGTAGTGCGCGTTGAGGCTATCGTGGCCGCCGATGGCACGGTTACCGATGCAAAGGCCGTCAGCGGGAACCGCACGCTATGCCCCGCCGCCGAGGATGCGGTCCGCAAATGGAAATCTGTCCCGGCGGATGCACCATCGACGATTACGGTGGAGATCACCTTCGCTCTTGCCGATTAGCATTCCGACGTTGCCATGGCATGAGAAACCGGAGGAGGGTGCCTGTCTGCATTCGTGCCTCGTGCCCATTTGCCTTAGCACGCCACCAGGAAACCGGAGAGTCAACAAAGCAATATCCCTCACTGCTAGAAAGGGCCCGGACGCTTCACCCTTCTCGGATTGAAATTGGCAGTGTTGCACGCAAGTGGGAGCAGCAACTGCGCTATGCCGGCCTTACTTCAAATTCCCGACGCTTCCGGTGCCGGCGTACTGACCATTGCGCTGATCGGCCCCAACGAGCAGCACCGCAAGGCGATTGCCGGGGCTCTCTCCTGGTGCCAGATTGGGATGGAGAGCCGGAGCACCCACCGATGCCCAGAGGGCACCCACTTCGTCGATGGGGTGGAGAGCCGGGGTCAGCATCGGCTGGGCGGCGCCGATCCCGCCGAAAGTCCACCAGCCAAACGGCTGAGCCCTTATTCCGGAGTAGCCATCCGCGAGTTTGCTTCCTACCCGCCGGCAGACCTCGATGACATCCCCAAAGCGCTGGGGATGGACTATGACCTGGTCATCATTGAGCTGGACTCCGACCCGGCTCTCGCTCTCGGCATGGTGAGGAGCGTCTACGCCCTTGGCCAGGCGACCGTGATGGTCTACTCAGCGAACCCCGATCTGGAGATGGCCATTGGCGCCATGCGCGCCGGCGCCCGCGAGTTTCTCAAACTGCCCCTCGCTACCGCCGAATTGGCCGACGCTCTCGGCAGGGTCGCGGTCCGCCGTCCCGCGCCTCGAGTGGCCAAGGGCACCGCCAGGAAGCTGTGCGTCTTTCTGGGCGTAAAGGGCGGTTGCGGAGTGACCACCCTGGCCTCCAATTTTGCCGTTTCGCTGGCCCAGGAGTCCGGGCAACCCACGCTCCTGATAGACCTCGGCCTCCCACTGGGAGATGTCTCCATCAACCTCGGCATGGTTCCCAAGTACTCGACGGCTAACGCCTTTCAGGATTCAAGCCGCCTGGATGCCAGCTTCCTTTCTTCGCTGCTCTCGGAACATACCTCGGGTTTGCAGGTACTCGCCGCTCCCAGTGAATTCAGCAAGAACCCGCCCCCAGCCGGCGCCATCGACAAACTCCTCTCCATCGCCCGCCAGAACTACGACTATGTCGTCGTGGATGCCGGTTGCAGAGTTGACCTGAAGGGCTCGGCTCTCCTGGAAGATTCCGCCATCGTCTACCTCATTACGCAAATCGGGGTCTCCGAGCTCCGAAACGCCAACCGCATGATCTCGCACTTTTTTGCCCACCGCGTTCACACGCTCCAGATCGTGCTCAACCGCTATGCGCCTCGCGCTTTGGGGTTCGATGAAAGCCACATTACCAAGGCCCTCACCCGGCCGGCCGAGTGGAGAATCCCCGACGACTATGCCACGGCCCGCCGCACCCAGAACACCGCCACTCCTATCGCCCTTGAAGACTCGCCCATTTCCAGGGCCATCCGCCAGATGGCCAGAGCCGCCTGCGGCCTGTCTGAACAACCGGAAAAGAAGAAGCGCTTCAGCTTCTTCCATTGAGGATTCCCGCTTGCTCATTTTCACGAGAGTCCGGCCGCGGCCCTGGATCGCTCGCCTCAGCTACTCTACCTTGTGCTCCGATAAAGCTCTTCCAGCGCATCGCACGCCGACCGCACGCCGTCCTCCTGCGCCAGCCGCCGCGCCACCTGCTCAGCGCGCCGCGCAAAAAGCGGCTCGGCCAGCATCGCCTTCAGCTTGCGCGCTACCCTGACCGGGGTATAGTTCGTCCTCTGGATCACCCGCGCCACCTTTAGCCGCTGCATCCGCCGGGCATTGTCCGGCTGGTCGTGCGAGTAGGGCATGATCAGCATCGGTTTGCCAGCCCGCAGGCACTGCGCAGTCGTGCCCACGCCGCCCTGATGCACCACCATGGCCGCCCGCGGAAGCAACACAGAATAGGGCGCATATTCAGCCACGCAGATACTATCGGGCAGCGCATGGCGCGGCCGGTTGCGCGGATCGGAACCAATGAGCAGCACCGCCCGCACCCCCAGCTTGATGGCCGCCCTGGCTGAGAACTCGTAGAAGCGCCCCGCCGCCAGCACCGCCGCCGATCCCAGCGTAAAGACTACCGGCGGCTCGCCCGCGGCCAGAAACTCCTCAAGATGCTTCGGCAGCGCCTGATTCCCCGCGTCCGCGTCGTAGTAGCAAAACCCGGTAATCCTTGTATTCCTGGGCCAATCCTTCTGCTCAACGCCAAGAACATGCGAAAACAGCGCCAGCACCAGGGTGGGCGAGTGCTTGGCGTCAAAGAGCGGATTCGCGCCCTTCGGCAGCCCCAATTCGTGGCGCAGATCGTAGATCGGCTGCGGCCACTTGCGGCTGACAAACCGCGCCAGCCGCCTGATTACCCGTCCGAAGCCAGGCACCGCCTTGTCCGCCCGCGCCAGCCGCGGGTAAGGGGGCAAAACCGGCGGATCGAAGGCGGAAAAAAACGAGAGCGGCGCCAGCACATAGCTCGCCCACTTGATTCCTGTCACTGCGGCCACCAGCGGCCCCGCATAATTCAGCTCGCCCAGCAGCAGCAGGTCCGCCCGTTCCGGTCTGGTTGCCGCGTCCAGCAGGTCGTCGTAGGTTTGGCGCAGCACCGGAAACAAAAACTCTCGCAGACCCCGCTCCGTGCCCTTGCGCACGTCGTAGATCATCTCCACTCTGTGCGTATCCTCGGGGTCGATATCCGGGCGGATGGCGTGAAATTCCAGGCCCAGAGGCACAATTTTCGGCTCGAAGACCGCCGGGACCGCCATCACCGGCGCGTGCCCCCGCCGCTTCAGTTCCAATGCAATGGCGATCAGAGGATTGATGTCGCCGAAGGTGCCAATATTCGAGAGAATTACGCGCAAATATATCTCCCTGAGCCGTTTTCGGCCCAACTCTATGAGGGTAATGCATCAGGGGCAAGATCGGCTTTGCGCTTTCGGCGCGCACCGGACGGTTCCCGGCTCAACCCCGGCTGGCCTTGGCCTTCGCGGCAAGCAGCTTCTTGCGCTCGCGGATGAGCTTGGCGCGCTCCTTCTCCGGCAGGGCCAGCACGGCTTTGGTGCGCTTGGGCAGCTTCTCGTAGATTAGGCCATGGGCCAGGCGCAGCTCTTCCTCCACCTGCCGCGGCCGGAGCGCATCCCAGCGCTCCATGGCCAGCCAGTGGGCACGGGCCAGGTGGGGTGCAGCGCAGAATCCCTCCATCTCCAGCAGTTCGTGAAAGCGCTCCTGGCCGCAGTGGAACCACAGCACGCCGATGCCTGTACCGTCCACATCGGTCATGGCAAACATCTTGCCGCCAATCTCGCGGTCGCCCACCCAGTAGACCAGGTGATGACCCCAGTTGAGCGTCTCCGCCGCGTGCGGAAGCGCCAGGCAGATCTCGCGAATGCGCTCATTGTCCATGGAAAGAGTGTAGGACGAATCAGGCCTTGAGGAGAAGAAGGCTTCTTGGCGGCTCCAAAGTGTGAAGGTCGATTACGACGAGTTCACCGTTTCTCCAATGTGAGTGCCCCATCCTTCGCGCTCGTTGCGAAGGGTGGGAAGCGAGCAACGCGGCCAGGACCGACAGCGCAATGTTTTAGAATTCATTTAGCCTTTACAGCCGGTTGCCCTCAGCGACAGACCATTTTGGATGCGGACTCGAACTCCGCGGGGGCGGGCGTCCATCGTCGGGCGGCCTGAAAGGGTAAAGACCATGAAATATTTCGGATTGCTGGTGATGCCAGCCGGATTCTTTCTCTCGATCGCCGCGCTCATCCTCTTCCCCGTGTCTCCGCAGCGTGCGACCTTTGTGCTCTGCGGCCTGGCCGTCGAAGCGCTCGGCCTGGGGGTCGCCATTCGCGGCCACATGCCTGCGCGAGGAGAAAGCCGCCCATGACTCCCATTGCCCCCGCCATGACCGACGCCGCCTTTGCCCTTGCCCTTGCGCTGCTCCTGATCGCCCCGCTGGCAATCGCCGGCGTGGCCCTGATCAATACCGGACTGGGCCGCTCCCGCTCGGCCGCCCAGGCGTTGCTCGGCAACCTGGCCATTGTGGCCGTTGCCGCCATCGTCTTCGCTCTGGTGGGCGCAACCCTAGGCGGCACTCTGCCGGGAGCCTCCGGCAGCGCAGGCCATGCCTTTCAAGCGGCCGGCAAGCCATGGAACTGGATCGGCTCCGGCCCGTTTCTGCTCGGCGCCCTTTCGGCTGCTCCGGCGCAGTCACAATTGGCGCTGCTCTTTGAGTTCCTGGCTGTTGGTCTGGCCGCTCTTATTCCCTGGGGCTCGGGCGCTGACCGCTTGCGCCTTACCTCAGGCTGCGCCGCCGCGGCGGTTTTGGCTGCTATCGTCTTTCCGCTCCTCGCTCACTGGGTCTGGGTCGGCGGGTGGCTTTCGCAGCTCGGCGTCAACTTTTCGCTCGGCGCGGGCTTTCTCGACCCCGGCGGCGCGGCCACCGTTCACGTCCTGGGCGGCTTGACCGCACTCTCCGTCATCTGGATCGCCGGCCCGCGCAAAGGCAAGTTCCCCAAGGAGGGCCTGGCTACGGCTCTCCCCGGCCACAACGCCGTCTATATCCTCTTTGGCTGCATGATTTCGCTGGTCGGCTGGCTGGCCTGGAACCTGGCCGGCGCGCTCATATGGATTCATGCGCCGCTGGCCGCGCTGCCCGTCACTGCGGTGAATACGCTGCTTTCCGCCTCGGCCGCCCTCGCCGCCACCTTCGCCGTAACCCGCATCCGCTTTGGCAAGCCGGACGCCAGCCTCTGCGCCAACGCATGGCTCGCCGGACTGGTCGCCTCCAGCGCTTGCGCCGCCCTCGTCACGCCCGGCCAGGCGCTCGCCGTCGGCTTCATCGCCGGCATCGTCACCCCGCTCCTGGTGGAGGTGCTGGAACTCGCCGTCTCCATCGACGATCCCTCCGGCGCCATCACCGTCCACGCCGCCGGAGGCCTTCTGGGTCTTTTCGCCGCAGGCATCTTTGCCTCCCAGCCTGGCCAGCTCCTGGCCCAACTTGTCGGCATTGCTACGCTGCTGGGCCTGGTGCTGCCTCTCGTCTATTTGCTCTTCTGGCTGCTCAATCGCGTGCTTCCATTCCGCGTGGAGCCCGACGGCGAGCGCATCGGCATGGACCTGCACGAGCTGGGCGGCGGCGCCTATCCCGAGTTCGTCATTCACCGCGACGAATCGTATCGGTAAGCCGAATGGCTACCGCGAATTAGCGAACGGTCAACGGTACGATTCCTTCCTTGCAGTTGGAGCAGCACCTTTGACCATTTGCTTTGGCTTCCGCGACGACGGCTTGATTCCTCCGCGTTGCGCAATCGTGTACTCTGTCACAAGGACTTATTCCGCATGGGATTTCTGAGCCACCTCTTCTACCCGTGGGGCTTTCTGCTCCAGGGACTGGCGATTGTCCACTTCATCCGCCGCCGGCCGGATACGTATTGGCTTTACATCATCCTCTTTCTCGGCCCTGTCGGCGCCGCCGTCTATATCTTCGTAGAGGTTCTTCCAGACGCCGGACTCCTGCGCCAGTCCTTCAAGGTCTTTCCCCGGCGCAAGCGGATTCGAGAGCTTGAACTTGCGATCCGAGACAACCCTTCGGCCGGAAATTGGGAAGAGCTCGGCGATCTGTACATGGACGACGGCAACCTCCAGTCAGCCCGAGCCGCTTACGAAAAGGCCATCGCCGCTCGCTCCACCACCGCCGACACCTATTACCGGCGCGGCGTCTGCGCGCTGCTGTTGGGCGATGCCGCTACTGCCTTGCCCGACCTGGAAAAGGTGGTCGCCAAGGATTCCAACCACGACTTCCGCCGCGCGGCTGGCTTGCTGGCCCACGCCTACGCACAGACCGGACAAAAGGAAAAGGCCGAGGCGATTTTCCGGGATGTGACCGTGACCTCGACCTTGTCGGAAACCTACCTGAACTTTGCCGATCTGCTGGCCTCGCAGGGACGCAACGCCGAAGCCCGCGCTTGGGCGCGGAAGGTTCTTGACAAGGAGCCGACCATGCCGGGCTACCTGCGCCGCCGCGAGCGCCCCTGGTTTCGTCGAGCCAGGAAGACGCTGAGGCAACTGCCGGCGTGAAGGCCGCACCCTTCACAGCCCCTGGTGAAGGTCTGAATTGCCAGAAAACATCCCTAAGTGGCTCTTGTTTCCTGCAAATGAAATGTCCTGCAACGTCCCTGCGGGACTCCGGAACTCTATGTGAAATCCGCTTTCCCCGCGCTGAAGCGCGGGGCTAATGAACACTGCGCCACCGGCGCGGCTGCCAAGACACTACTTAACAGATATCAATAAAGCCTCGCTGATTCTACGCCACTTACGGCACCCCTAATGTCGTGCCCTTTCAAAACTGCCTTTTCATCGAGGTCTATGAGTGAAAGAGTTTGACTCAAGCTTCTGCCTCCACGCCCAATGAGAATTGAAAGCTGCCGCCGCTCACCGCCGCGCCAGCAGCAGCATCAGCACAAACAGTATGATCGGCGCGAGCGCCAGCCCCGCGTAAAGTAGCAGCTTGCGCGCCTCCGGCAGCCGCAAGCCGCCCAGCGACACTCCCCGCTCGCGCTCCTCAACACCCACCTGTTCCGGATGTTCCAGTTCCCAAGCCATCTCGCTGGCCGTCGCGTAGCGGTGGCGCGGTTCCCGCTCCAGCGCCCGGTTCAGAATCTCCTGCAACTGCGGCGAAATCTCTGCCCTCAGCTTGCGCGCCGGCCTGGGATCGTGCAACACGCGCTCGTTCATCACCGCCAGAGGATTCGGCCCGCTGAAAGGCGTTTCGCCGGTCAGCATCTCGTAGAGCATCACGCCCAGCGCATAGACGTCGCTGCGCTGGTCGCCGCGTTGGCCCTTCACCTGTTCCGGCGAGATATAGTCCGGCGTGCCCAACGCCGGCGACATGGACACATGCGTCAGCCGCCGCGCGTCTTCCTTCATGGCGATTCCGAAGTCGATCAGCTTGATGCGGTCGTCGCCGTCCACCATGATGTTTTCGGGCTTCAGATCGCGATGCACCACGCCATGCTTGTGCATATAATCCAGCGCGTCGCAGATGCCCAGCGTGATTTTCACTGCCCGGTCCACCGGCAGCCTGCGTTCCTGATTCAGGATCGACCGCAGCAGCCGCCCCTCCACCCACTCGATCACCATGTAAACCCGGCACCGTGCCTCGCCGTCGTAGGTCTTCACCACGCCGGGGTGGTCGAGCTCCTGGCCAATCTCCTCCTCGCGTCTGAATCGCTCCAGCAGAACCGGGTCGGCCTCCAGTTCCTCATGAGGAACCTTGATGGCCACCTGCCGCCCATCCCGCAGATCAGTAGCCTTGAAAAGTGTAGACATGCCGCCGCGCGCAACCATCGCATCCATGCGATAGTGGTCCAGCGTCTCTCCAATCTCCGGCGTTGTCATCAGTTCATACAGCATAGCAATCCGACCTTTCATGCCGATCCTTTCATGCGAACCGTAAGAAATCTCTCAAGAAAACCGAAAGGAAACAGCAGGGAAGCACTTCGGAAGTCCAGGCCGCGCCGCAGTTGCCGCGCGATCATAGCCGGCTTCGCATCGGAATGGCCGCGCCTTGGCCGGCGGTCACCGCCATTGCACATTGCTCCCGGAAAGGTCGCCATGCCCGCTTCACGCAGCCCGAATGGCCTGCAATAATCCTCGATATGCGCATGGTGCTCACCGCCGCCAAGCTCTTCAACGGAATCAGCCTGCTGGACCAACCCGTGGTCGCCATCGAAGACGGCCGGATCGCCTCCATCGCCACGCGCGATGCCGCGGAAGTTTCCGCCCAGGCCGAGGTCGTCGATTATCCCGGCGCGACGCTGGCCCCTGCCTTCTTCGACGTGCATATCCACGGCGCAGCCGGTCGCGACGCCATGGAAGCCACTCCCGCAGCCCTCAGCGCCATCGGCCGCTTCCTCGCCGCGCGTGGGACGGGCAGCTTTCTGGCCGCCACGGTTACCGCTCCGCTGGATGCTACTCTGCACGCGCTTTCAGGCTTGGCCAGGCTGGCCGTTCAGCCGCCTGCGCAAGATGAAGCCCGCCTGCTTGGCATTCATCTCGAGGGGCCGTTTCTCTCCCACATCCGCCGCGGCGTCCATCCGCCCGAGTATCTGCTAGCCCCCGACATCGTGCTCTTCGACCGGCTCTTCGAGGCCGCCGAGGGCCACATCCGCCTGATGACGCTGGCGCCCGAGCTGCCCGGCGCGGTCGAGCTTACCACCCACGCTACCGCCCGAGGCGTTCGCGTCTCCATGGGCCACTCGGATTCGACCGCCGCCCAGACCCGCCCCGCCATCGCCGCCGGCGCCGTCAGCGCAACCCACACCTTCAACGCCATGCGTCCTCTCGACCATCGCGAACCCGGCATACTGGGCGTCGCGCTCACCACCGATTCACTCTATGCCGAACTGATCTGCGACGGCATCCACGTCGCCCCGGAGCTGGTGAAGCTTTGGTGGCGAGCCAAGGGGCCGGAGCGGGCCATTCTCGTCACCGACGGCATGAGCGCCACCGGCATGCCCGACGGCGAATATCAGCTTGGCGAACTCTCCGTTCAGGTAGCCAACGGCCGCGCCACAGCCAATGGAGTCCTTGCCGGCAGCGTGCTCACCCTGGACCGCGCTCTGGCCAACTTTGTCGCCTTCACCGGCGCGCCGCTTGAGCAGGCCCTGCGCCTGCTCACCGCCAACCCCGCCGCCATGACCGGCTTCGCCGGCAAGGCCGGCTCCCTGGCCGTCGGCGAGCCCGCCAATCTCGTCGCCGTGGATGCGACTGGGAAGCTCATAGCTTCGATCCGCCATGGCCGGCACGTCGAGCAGTAAGGCCAGCCCGAGGTTCGTGAGTCGGAGGTTCTTTCAGGAACAGACCAGCCATCTTGAGCAGGCGGGCGGCGCACTCTTTCCGATCGTCAACCTTCCCCACCAGAATGGGTGCCCCATCCTTCCGCGTTCTTTGCGGAAGGGTGGGCTACCTCAGGTTCTGTTCAGCCAGTGCGGGATTCGCAGTCGCGTTCCAAGCGGACCGGAAGGCAGCCTCGCCTGAGCCGCTTCAATGCAGATCCATCCGCCAGGCCGTGTAGCTGAGAATTTCGTGAGCGATGCGCTCGAAGTCCTGCGAGCCGCCTTCAACGGCCACGCGGGACCTGGGCGAGGTGAGCACGTCGAGGCCGTCGGCGGCGCAAATCTCGTGGATGCGGAAGAGGTGCGTGCCGTCGCTGACGATGACCAGGCGGCGCAACCCGTTGGCGCGGGCGATGACGGCAATGCGGCGCGCGGATTCCTCGGTATTGCGACTCTCGGTCTCGGCGATGATGGCCTCTTCCGGGACGCCCATGGCCATCAGGTACTCGCGGCCCACGGCACCCTCGTTGTACTGGTCGCCGCCGTTGCCGCCCAGGGTGATGATGAGAGGAGCGATGCCGCGATGGTAGAGAGCGAGAGCGTGGTCGAGGCGGGCGCGATAGACCGGAGAGGGGCGGCCATCGTACTCGGCCGCGCCAAAGACGCCAATGGCGGCCGACGGCGCAGCCTGATCCTGGCCGGCGTAGGTCTCAATCTGCGCGTAGACCCAGCCGCACCAGCCAAGAACGCCAACGGCCAGCGCCAGCAACAGAAAAAGCGCGTCGCGGAGAATCCAGTTGCGGCGTTTTGGCCTGGAGCGGCGCTTCATGGGGAACCTGCGGTTCAGAGGTCAGGGTTCAGAGATCAGAGATCAGTTTATCCGCAGTCAGCGAACTGAGTGCCGATTCAGCGATCAGCGGCCAACTTATCTGCGATCAATTATCTATGTGCCATTGGGTCAGAGGCCCGCGCCTGATCCCTGATCTCTGATCCCTGACCCCTGTTACCTCTGCAAAACCATCACGATCTCATGCGTCGGGATGGCGCCCTCGCGCAAAATCTCCCAGCGGCCGGGGCCCAGCGAAAGATCGACGATGGTGGTGGGCAGCGTATGGCCGGTCGGTCCCCCATCGACGATCAGCGGAATCCGGTCGCCGATCTGGTCGAGGACGCAGCCCGCGTGGGTACACTCGGAGGCTCCCTGCAGGTTGGCCGAGGTCGCCGTAATCGGCAGCCCAAAGCGCTCCACCACGGCACGCGGAATGGCTGCATCCGGCACGCGCAGGGCCACGTTGCCGGTATTGGCCGTGGAGCGCAGGGGCAGTTTGCAGCCGGCGCGAACAATAATGGTGAGCGGGCCAGGCCAGAAGCGCTCCGCCAGCTTGTCCAGCAAGGGGTCGGTATCGCGCGCAAGCTCGTATGCCTGGGAGACTGAGGCGATCAAAAGCGAGAGCGGTTTGTGCTTCTGGCGGGTCTTGATCCTGTAAATTTGCTCCACAGCGAACAGATTGACGGGGTCCACCGCCAGGCCATAGAAAGTGTCGGTAGGCAAGGCAACCACATCGCCCTTGCGCAGGCACTGGACGATATAGTCGATCCGGTCTGGCTGGGGTTCATCGGGATGGACGCGCAAGATCTCCGCGGACAAAAAAGTCTACCTCTATTCCCGGGATACGGTAGCCAAATGGACAGGGGCCGTCACAGCCTTCCGCTCGTGCCGCCGCCTGGCAAAACGGCATAGAATCGGTTCAGCATGGATGGGTTTCTTACCGATGCCTCTTCGCATTGTACAGAGTAAGCAGAATGCGCGCTTGAAAGAACTTAGGCGCGCGCTGGCGCAGCCCCTCCGCGAGTCGAGCCGGGACGGGCGTTTGCTGGCCGGAATCGAGGGCCCAAACCTCATTGCGGAGGCTCTGCGCGCCGGCCTGCGCTTGGCCTGCGTCTTTGTGGCCGAGGGCGCCGAAGGCCTGCTCAAAGCCCTGCCGCTCCCACCGGAGACTGAGATCCTGCTGCTGCCCAGGGCACTGCTTGACTCGGCGCTGACGACCGAAGCGCCGCAACCAGTGGCGGCCCTGGTGGCCCCGCCGGATTGGAGCTGGGCGCACTTGCTCGGGAGCCAGCGAAAAACTGCGCCGCTGCTGCTGGTGCTGGCCGGCTTGCAGGATCCCGGCAACCTGGGCGCAATTCTCCGTTCCGCCGAGGCCTTCGGCTGTAGCGGCGTCTTGAGCCTGCCCGGAACCGTCAGCGCCTGGAACCCCAAGGCGGTGCGCGCCTCGGCCGGCAGCGTATTCCGGGTTCCGCTGCTGGCTGTGACCGCGGAAGACAGCTTTGCGCGCCTGCGCGAGGCCGGCGTAACGATCTGGACGACCAGCGCAACCGCCGCTCATGGAGCGCGACCCGCCGAACGCGTCAACATGGCCGAACCTATAGCGCTTGTGATCGGCAACGAGGGCAACGGAGTGCCCGGCGATTTGGCCGCGCAGGCCGATGGCGCGGTCACGATCTCCTGCCCCGGCCCGGTTGAGAGCCTGAACGCGGCCGTCGCAGCCAGCGTACTGCTTTACGAAGCATCGCGGCAAAGAGCGAACGGCGACCTAGGTGGATTCCACCCTAGCTGCAAAAACAAGAACGCGGCGAGGGTGGGGCACCCGGATTCCTTGTTCGGGGGTCCGCGATGAGCCTTTTTGACGGCGAACCGGAAGGCCCCAAAGGACCGCTGCGCACCGCGCCCCTGGCCGAGCGGATGCGCCCGCGCAGCCTGGAGGAGTTCAGCGGCCAGGAGCACCTGGTTGGGCCCGGCAAGCCGCTGCGCGTGCAGATCGAGCGCGACGGTCTCGATGCTTCTGGGTCGGGCTCGATGATCCTCTGGGGTCCGCCCGGAGTGGGCAAAACCACCTTGGCCAAGATCATTGCCGAGACCACCCAGGCGACTTTTATCGAATTCTCTGCCGTGATGAGCGGCATCAAGGAGATCAAGCAGGTGATGGCTGCGGCTGCGCAGGCCTCGCAGATGCACTCGCGCACCATCCTCTTCGTCGATGAGATTCACCGCTTCAACAAGGCCCAGCAGGATGCTTTCCTGCCCTACGTCGAGCGCGGAACCATCCGCCTGATCGGCGCCACCACCGAGAATCCTTCCTTCGAGATCATCTCTGCGCTGCTCTCGCGCTGCCGCGTCTATGTGCTTGAGCCGCTCACCGAGGAGCAGATTACGGCCCTCCTGCGCCGGGCCTTGGAAGATAAGGAACGCGGCCTGGGTGCGCTGGGGCTGACCGCCGACGACGATGCGATCGAGCTGATTGCCGGCTACTCCAGCGGCGACTGCCGCAACGCCTACAACACGCTGGAGGTGGCCGCGCAACTGGCGCAGGAGCCGGCTACGGAAGATCGCGGAATTGTGTCAGGGCATGAAGTGTCAGGGCACGACTTGAGTCGTGCCGTAGCCGCCGCAAGAATTGATGGGGCTTTAGCACCGGAGACGCCTCGCAAAGCCGGGCACATAGACAAGGCTCTGGCCTCGACCGCAGTACAGCAGCGCGTGCTGATGTACGACAAGTCCGGCGAAGAGCACTACAACCTGATCTCCGCGCTGCACAAGAGCGTGCGCAACAGCGACCCCGATGCCGCGCTCTACTGGCTGGCGCGCATGTTCGCAGCCGGCGAGGATCCGCTCTATCTGGCGCGCCGCGTGGTCCGCATGGCCGTCGAAGACATCGGCCTGGCCGCGCCCGAGGCGCTCAACCTGACACTCTCTGCCAAGGAAGCCATCGACTTTCTCGGCTCGCCCGAAGGCGACCTGGCGCTGGCCGAGGCGGTCGTCTACCTTTGCCTTGCGCCTAAGTCGAACTCGGTCTATACGGCCTACGGAGCCGTCCAGCAAGAGGTCGAGGATACCCGCCAGGAGCCGGTTCCGCTGCACCTGCGCAACGCGCCCACCCGCCTGATGAAGGAGCTGGAGTACGGCAAGGGCTACCGCTACGCCCACAACGAAGAGGGCAAGGTCGCCGACATGGATTGCCTGCCCGACTCGCTGCGCGGCCGCAGCTACTACCATCCCACCCAGGAAGGCCGCGAGAAACTCCTCGCGCAGCGCATGGAGGAGATTCGGCGGATCCGGGCGGGGAAGCGCGGCGGGGCATAATCCCAGAGAATCAAGTCGTCCATCGTCGAACAAGTCAAGTCATAAAGTGAGACTGGGGCACCCTGACGCTTCGCGTCTCGGGTCGGTCAAATGAAGGTCTCCCGGCAAGCGGGGAACCGGCTCCTGCAAACACGCTCCCTGCAAGCACAGGTCACGGCCCGGGAGCCGCTGACGGCGCCAGTGCAGGATTGTCGGAAGGGGACTTATCCTCCTGGCCCGTGCTTCCCTAGGGCAGTATCCGCGATTCGGAGCGAAAAACATGATAGGAGTCGTACACCGTATCGTTGATCGCCGTATCTTTGGGCCGATACACATGCGGCGGGGAACAATCGTCGTTCGAACAATAGCTTCGATGAACGATCGGGGCGATTGCCGTGGTGATGGTAACGCTCTTGCGGGGGCAGATATATGTTTTTCCACCAATATCCACCGGTTCGTATTCCACCATGATCTCAGCCTGAAAGATGGGGTCGGAGGGCGACAGGTCGGTGATTATCACCAGGCGATAGACAGCCCCGGTGGCAGGATCGATGGCGATCTCTCCGTGGAAGGGCGGTATGGATTGAAAGTCATGCCATGCCTCGTTCGGCAATCCCAGACAACAGTACTTCACGACGTAGTTGGACTTTTCTTGCGGAATGGCATACTGAAACACCGCCGCGGGACCGGTCGAGCGCTGTTCCCAGTGGCTCCACTCCATCTTTCCCTTGTAAATATCCGTCACCACGATGCGCTGCAGCGGGCCGAAGACGCCCCAGTTCACCAGCCCATTTCTGGGCCTGGGTTTGATTGCTGGCTGTTTTCCGTTGGTTTCTTCCACCTCCTGGTCGTTGCGGTAATACACGGTGCTGCTGAAGCTGTCGAGCGGCCGGAAGGCCTGATGTTCGACGATGACAGGCTCAGAAAGGAAGACATGCTCAGAAGCTCGAGACAAATACGAAACCTTCAGATCGTGAAAGCGGTTGGTTGTCTGTCGGGCGAAGAAGTCCGGCAATTTATGGATGGCGGCCACGAGGCTGTCGGCAGCCCTGGATAGGATCAGTCCCTGCGTGTAGGCGTCCGGCGGAGCCGTTGCGGGGATCTCCGCTGCGGGAAGCTGGAGAAAGGCCGAGGCGTCCGCCAAAGCCAGAAGTGCCTGGCGGGACTGATCTCCGGGCAGGCTGGCCTGGAATTTTTCCAGCCGCAAGGTACTGAGACGCTCGGTCAGTTCCAACTCGCCCAGTTGCTTGGCCAAAGCTTTGTCCGGCTTGCCGTGCGCGGCTGTCAGCGTATGCTCCAACTGCTCCACCGTAACTTGTTCGGCGGCGTGCACTGGCAGAACGACGGCATACAGCAAGAAAAGGAACAAGCAATTTCGCATTTTCTCTCCATCGGTCATTCAGGCCCTGAAGGAGGCTCGAACGCCCTAGCACGGCAGTCTACTTCATTCCTGACGCCAGGTTTTGATTCTTGAGACCCGATAGGGTTCGGACCGGGATCCTGATTCTGCTTCAGTCGATTGCGCACGATCCAGACCCGCGCCACCCGCCAAGGAACACTTGAAAAATTGGACAGCGCGGGCGGCCTTGCGGTTATGACGATTCTTGCCGTGTGCTTCCGGTCCGATCTGGAACTCTCATGAACCTACCATTGATCCTGGATGCTTCACCCTCGCAACACCTCGTTTCTGTCGCCTGGGTGCGAAAGCTGCTCCAAGATCATTCCCGTCCAGGAGGCCTCGTTCTTCACCACTCTCGCTGTTGCCGCAGGCGAGATCGCCAAGGCCCGTTCACCCATGCGTTCGAGGGCAATACCGCTGTCCGGTGACTCTGGTTTTGTCCCCAGGTTTCCACCGCTCGGAGATTCCCACTAGCCATACCCTCCCCTATCCAGTGTAGAATCAAAGGAGCAGCGACAGACTCACCTGGCTCACCGAGCAAACAACTGCGAACCGATGTAGTTGTTGGGGTTTTATGGACGCCAATTTATCCGGCTCTTCTCTCTCCCGCCGTCGATCATCCCCTTTGTATTTACATT
>JBEKDH010000050.1:0-23235 GCA_050014455.1 Occallatibacter sp. | reverse complement strand
GTTGCAAAGCGGCCCATGGCCTCAATGACCGGGTTGTCGAGGCGGTCGGCAAACACCAGGACGGCCATGCTGGAATCATCTGTGCGCCGCTCCCAGCCAATCTCCTGGTGCAGGCCATGTTCCACGGTAAGAGATCCATTGCGCACGGAGAGCTCGGGCAGCCATGCACGGGCTTGCGATTCATCTGCCGTCATCGGCGCGGGCAGTGCGGTAGCCACCCGGTAGCGAACGGCGGAGTTGCCATCGCGCCAGTCCACAGAGGCAAAAGGCAGCGCCGCGGCCACGGTGTTGGGCGATTGCTCGGCAAAGCGCGCCAAAACCTGCGTGGAACCCGCCTCGGCCTCGATCTCGTTGCCCAGGCGCATGGTCTCCCACGATCGGATTGCGGCCTCATCGAGCCCTCTGGCCCCGGCGGAGTCTTCCTCCGGATGAATGGCTACGGCAGCCACGGATTGGACGGAACCTGCATAACCCAGGTCCTGGCGGAACCCCAGCATCGATTCCATGCCGGCATCCGTGTCGGGGGCAAAATCGACGCGAGCCAGCAGCTCGCGACTCTGGGAAGGCGTCTCTTCGACGGCGGCAGTGAAGCGCTCGCCGCTCTCGCCAAAGGTTCCCTCCTGGCCGGTCGCAATAAGCCGGGCCTTCAGCTTGGGCGCCGCTCCTGAGCCGTCGGAGACGACCACCAGCGGCCCGTCTTCAAGCCAGCGCAGCAGGGGGCGGTTAGCGGCCGAGCGCAGCGTCCAGGTCCAATCGTCCTGTTGGGCGTTGCCGGCGCGCGGCTCAGAAGGCAGCCACTGCATCGCTTCGTACAGGGTACTCAGAGTGAGATTGACCACCGTGCCGGCGCGGACGCGGACATTCTCGCGCAGCGAGGGCAGGAAAAACGTGCCCATCGCCTTGACTGAATATCGGCCGGGAGGCACCGACGGAATGTTAAAGCGGCCATTGTCGCCAGTGTAGACGCTGGCAATCACGGTCAGGTCGGAACCCAGCAACTGAACCACGGCGCCTATCTGCGGCACCCCGGCGGAGTCGCGCACCACACCCGAAACCGAGCCGGGGGCGGCTCCATTGACCGGAGAGCTTCCCAAGGCAATCAGCGCGGCAAAAACAACGAGTTGGACCCTGCTCATTATCACGACCTGTGACCTGGCGGCGTCCCTGGCAAAACCCTTGCGAATCAAATCCCACTGGTTTCCGAATCTAAAGTCCGGTAACCGGATTGCGCTGGATACATTCTATTCCACGACAAAAGGCACCGATTGCGCAATCTCTTGTTTTGAAATTGTGTCGTTCACTTTGATCGTCACCTTGTATTTTCCTGGCGAAAGGCCAGCCATCGGGAGAGATTTCTCTACCGTCAACTGGTCGCTGTGAGCACCCAGATCCTTGGATTCAAGTTGCTTTTCCAGCACCACGGCGCCAGATCCGGTATCGGTAATCTGGTAAGTCACCGTGGCCTGGTTGCTCTTGGTGGCGTCGTCGATGCCCAGATTGTAGACCTGCATCCAGAAATTCAACTGCTGGTTGCGCTTGAAGCTGACCGGCGTGGCTGCGTTTGCGGTGACGCGCGGACAGATATGGGTATTCCCAATGACGCACGCGCCGGCGCCGATCTCGCGCGAGGAAACGGTGTTCATTTCGTCGGCCAGAATCAACGAAGAGGTAGCCAGCTTTTCGTCGTGGTAAGTGGGCACTTCGATGCCGCGGCCGAAATAACCCTTGTGGTCCTTGTTGTTCAAGTCCTCAATGCCAATATCCAGCCGGTAGAGGCCGGGAAACAAAGGAATCGCCTTCCAATAGACCGATTTGCGGTCCAGGCTCTTCTCCAGCAATTCGGCCGGCTGCTCCACCTCGACGGTATCCTCGAAGGTTTGCACCGTCTTGTGAGTCAGTGTGGTCACTCTGCCCAGGATGTTCACAACGCCCTTGGCCACGCCATCCTTGGTTTCAAAGGTAATGTCGCGGTTCCTGATTTGCAGCGTTATCGGCACCAGAACCGTGTTCTCGGTAACTCGGATGAAATCGGTGCGCACATCGAAGGGAAAGACCGGCCCGCTTAGCAGCTTGTGCTCGGAGATGAAGCTGTCAAGTTCAGCAAATTTGACAGGAGGCGGGGCGAAGATTTTGGAGCCGAGTTCGATGCGATCAAATTCCTTGGCTTGCTCCTGGGAGCCCATATTGCCGAGGCCGAGTCTTTCCAGGCTTCCGCCCTTGAATCGATCGGCTTTCTTGGCTTGGCCATTCTGTTCCGCCAGGGTCAATCCGGCATTGGGGACCATCAGCAGCGCGTCCTTCTCGCTGCGGTCGATGGTGAAGTGATAGTCGCCGCACTGGCAGGAATCCACAAACTCGAGGTCGATGTTTTCGCCGACGCCCTCGAGATAGCGGTAGTGCCAAACCTCGAACGGGTAAGTTGAAGTCGAGCCGCCGCCCTCGCTCATGGGCCGCTCGTAGGCTCCGCCTGAGGGATGAGCGTCAATGGAGTCGGGCTTGCCGTAAGCGATGTAGATATGTCCGCGATCGGTCTTCCAGCCTGGCTTGCCGGCGGCAAAGTGGTCGTTGGCATACTGGATGCGCCGGTAATGTTCCTCTCGGAATTCGTTATCGGGCGAGTCCGGATTGGGATTGCGGCGCAGCCAGAACTGCTCGATGAAGGCGTCCCGCTCCTCATCGTTGCTGAGGGACTTGAAGGCCTTGGACTCTTCGTCTGTGATAATCCAGGCCACGTCCTGAGTGAGCCAGGATTTGTAGGCGCCCTTCAATTCCTGGCGGACCGCCTTTTGGGCGGCTATCTTCTCCTGGTCGGAGCGCTCGCGCTTGAGGGGGTCCGGCTCCTGGCCCGCTCCCTGATTCTGCGCGGCGGCCGGTTGGGCCTGTTGCTGCGCCGGCGCGGACGGGCTCGCCGTTTGCTGCGCCAGAACTCCTGCGGCAGGCGTGAAAACCAGGCCGCAACCCAATGCGGCAAAGAGGATAGTACGACCGTTAAGCATCATTGCCTTCAAAACTCCTGCAAACCTCTATTCTACGGGTCCCAATAGCGCTGGGCAAGATTCCGTAGGGAGCCGGCTGCCGCTTTGACGCGGACGGGCCAGGAAGGTAACCTCGAGACCAGCCAGGCAGGGGCAATTCGCCGATCCAGGTGGTTTTTGAGACCAGCGGGGCAGTTCCCGCGTCCAAAGAACGAGCCTGTTCCCCTGGTGCGCGTCCGTCGATAACTTCTCCGTGGCTTACGCGCTTTTCGCGGCTCCCATCCCGCCGGCTGCGCGAGCCGGGCTCTCGCCGTTGGAACTTCAGCCGGCTTCAGCGAGCAGCCCACGGCTGAGGCTGCGGCAGAACTGTCCGGCGGCAGGGAACCGCGCCGGGGACGATTGCGTACACTGGATTGGGAGAGGCTTGGAGCACGAAACGCCTATGAAAAAGATACTCTTGATTGTTCTTGCCGTAGTAGTGGCCGCCGCACTCGTGGGCTTCATGGTCTACAAGCAGCAGTCCGGTTACACCAAGGTTCTGACCGCCAAGATCGCGCGCCAGGATCTGGCCACGGTGGTCAGCGGCACCGGCCAGATCAAGCCCAAGACCTATGTGAACCTGGGCGCCACCGCCATGGGCCGCGTCACCCACCTTTATGTCAAGGAGGGGGACATGGTGAAGAAGGGCCAGACGGTGGCCAGCATTGAGAACGTGCAGCAGGAGTCGAATGTTGCCGGCCAGCAGGCCACCATCGCCGCGGCCAGGACCGACATTGCCTCTTACGTTGCGGCCGAGAAGACCGCCGAGGCCAACGTGGAGCACGCCAAGGCCGATCTGGAGCAGAAGCGGCTCGACTGGGAGCGCGCGCAGGGCCTTTATGAGGCCGGCATCATGGCCAAGCAGGACTTCGACGCCAAGAAGGCCGCCTTTGACACCGATGTAGCCTCGGTGGCGCAGGCCGTTGCGCAGCTCAACCAGGCCAAGGCGCAGACAGATTCGGCACGGGGTCACCTGGGGACCCAGGTGGCCACCCTGCGCTCCTTTCAGAATGCGCTGGATCTCACCATGGCCGTCGCGCCTTTTGACGGGATTGTGACCAATGAGCCGGTTCGCGAAGGCGAAACGGTTGTCGAAGGCATTCAGAACACCGAAGGATCGACCTTCATGACGCTGGCCGATATGAGCGTGGTCACCGCTGAGGTCAAAGTGGACGAGACCGACATCGTCAACATTCAGCTGGGTCAAACGGCGGAAGTGACCGTGGATGCTTTGCCGGGCAAGGTCTTCAAGGGCCACGTAACCTTGGTGGGCGATCAGGCGCTGCTGCGCTCCACAGGCATTGCCACCTCGCAATCGACCACCGGTACCGAAGAGGCCAAGGACTTCAAGGTGGTGGTCACGCTGGACAACCCAACCAACGACTTGCGCCCAGGGCTCTCCACTACCGCCAAGATCACTACGGCGCACAAATCCAATGTGCGCGCGCTGCCCATCCAGGCGTTGACCATGCACAACCCGGATGACGACAAGCCCAAGAGCCAGGGAGGCGTGCAGGCCGCATCGAAATCGAGTTCCCCCGCGGTCAAGAGCGCGCCGGTTCAGGGCGTCTATGTAGTGGATAACGTGAAAGGCAAGCTGCGGGCCAAATTCGTTCCAGTGACTACCGGCATTACCGGCGCTACCGACATCGAGGTGCTCACTGGCCTGAATGAGGGGGACGAGGTGGTAACCGGCCCGTTCAGAACCCTGCGCGCCTTGAAGAACAACGCGCTGCTGAAGCGGGACACAGCGGCGCCGGCTGTGCCGGCCTCCGGCGGCAACTCGTAATATGGAAACGGTTTGAAGCCAGCAGAGATTGGGCCGCAAGCAATGGCGGGCAAAGGATAAGATTCGAATGGTTCTGGAGAGCACAGGCAGCGAAGAACGCGTGCAACCGGCGTCAGGCCCAAATGGCGACATCATTGTCGTCGAGGATCTGTGGCGCACCTACGATATGGGCTCCGAGCAGCAGGTGCAGGCGCTGCGCGGCATCTCCATGCGCATCAAGCACAATGAGTACGTTGCCATCATGGGTCCGTCGGGCTCGGGCAAGTCCACGCTGATGAATCTCATCGGCTGTCTGGATACGCCCTCCAAGGGCCGCTACTGGCTGAACGGGCAGTTGGTCAGCGACCTGGACGACGACCAGTTGGCGCGCATCCGCAACAAGGAGATCGGCTTCGTCTTTCAGACCTTCAATCTGCTGGCCAGAGCTACTTCGCTGCATAACGTGGAGCTGCCTCTGATCTATAACGGCACGCCGGCCGCGGCTCGCATCGCGCGCGCCAAGGAAGCGCTCACCGATGTCGGCCTGGAATCGCGCATGTATCACAAGCCCAACGAACTCAGCGGCGGACAGCGGCAGCGCGTGGCCGTGGCCCGGGCGCTCGTCAACCGGCCCTCGATCATCCTGGCCGACGAGCCCACCGGCAACCTGGACTCCAAGACCGGCTTGGAGATCATGGCGCTCTTCGACACCTTGCACGCCCATGGCAATACCATCGTGCTGGTGACCCACGAGCCAGACATCGCCGAATACGCCCATCGCATCGTGCATATCCGCGACGGCGAAATCTTCTCCGACGAGCCCTCCAAGCGCTTCCGCTAGAACCGGCGCAAGCTCATTGAAAGCGCCAAGCCGTGCATGGCCCCGGACCGGAGAGATGCGCCATCTCTCCGGTTCATGTTTCCTGGGGCAGCGCCGATAAGACCTCTGTTGGCCCGGTAACGCCGGTCGGGGCCAGGGAGGCGAGGCACGTTGAGATCCATGCAGAGCGCCGCGCAATTCCAGCCTCAGCCCTCGGTCTCCGGCCCTTCGCTCGTGGAGGCGGACTCCCCATTCGCTCCCCAGATTGTGGGCGTCAGCGCGGTCTGGCGCAAGCTGCTCCTGCAGGCGGATATGACCGCCCCGCACTTGCAGGTGGCCGCCATCGAAGGCGAGCACGGCACCGGCAAGCAGACCCTGGCCCGTTATCTCTTCAGCCGTTCGCCGCTGGCCGGTTCCAGCTTTCAAAGGCGCGACGCCCGCGAATGGCTGGTTACCGACGCCGATCCCGCTACTCTTTCGGGTTTTACCTACCTCGATCGAGTGGATCTGCTGGCGCCGCCCGGCCAGGGGCTGCTGCTGGGCGTTCTCAAAGCCCTCCAGGACCGGCCGCCGGGTCGCGCGGTCGTGCTGGCCTCCTCGCAAACCCCGTTTCGCCAGATGGTCGGTCAGGGACTCATTCTGCCCGACCTGGTCTTCCGGCTCTCCGCCGTGCGCTTCGCCATTCCCCCCTTGCGCCAGCGCCGCGAAGACATCGCTCCGCTCGCCCAGTCCCTGCTCGACCGCATCTGCAACCGCTACCAGCAGCGGCCCGTCCTGCTGGGGCCCGGCGCGCTGGCCCGGCTTCTGCAGCACAACTGGCCGGGAAACGTGCGCGAACTCGCCTCCGTGCTGGAAACGGCATTGCTTGAAGCCGTTAATGGCGTCATCCGGGCCGACGACCTGGCCCTGCCCACCGGCCAGGAAGCGCCTCCGGATTTGCAACTCCCCGGCCGCACCGACAACTTGTCGCTCGACGCCGTGATCCGCCATCATGTCCAGTACGTACTCGACCTGAACCGCGGCAACAAGCTGCGCGCCGCGCGTCAACTATGCATCAGCCGCTCCACCCTCTATCGCATCCTGGGCAACGAGACCATCCTCGCCCAATGAGCACGGCCCCCGGTCCTTTGCCCAGCCTCTCGAACAGCTGAATCGCAGTGGATGGCAGGCTCTAGTACAATCCTTGTGGGCTTCTCCCTCGGGAGAGGCTGCGGTGCTTCCGGTTACCCCGGAAGTGAGAAGTCCCGCGCGGAGATTCCGGTGCGCACCGGCAGGATGGGTATGAGAGACTTGCGGTGGATTGCGGCGGCTTGGCTGGGAATCGGGCCAAGCCTGTCGATCGTGGCTTGCGGCGGCGGCGGCAGCGTTACTCCTCCGCCCCCTCCTGTGACGACTTACACATTGACGGTGGCTTCGGCCAGCCCGGCCAGCGGCGTGGCCGTAGGCGTTTCACCCGCCGACAATAGCGGCGCGGCGAACGGAACCACGAGCTTCACGCGCACCTACAACGCCGGCACAGCCGTCACGCTGACCGCGCCCGCCACTTCGGGCAGCAATGTCTTTTCCTCCTGGACTGGATGCACCAGCGCCAGCACCGTCACCTGCTCCGTAACCTTGAACGCCAGTACGACGGTTACAGCCAGCTACGCCGCGCCCGCGGTCTCAGTCACTCCCAACCCCGCGCCCGCAACCATCGGCAGCCAGGTGCAGTTCGCCGCCGCAATCAATGGCACGGCAAGCTCGGCCGTGACCTGGACTTTGGCCGCGCCTGCCGGCAGCACTCTGAGCCCCGGAACCATCACCACAGGCGGCCTCTACACCACGCCCTATCCTGCCCCGGCCACCGTCACGGTGACTGCTACCAGCACGTCGGGAGCCACCAGCGGCATGACCGGCAGCGCAACCGTGACCCTCACCCCGCCGGCGGTGGGCGCCGGCCCCGCGCTTGCAATAGATGCCAGTTCAGCTGGAGAGACCCACGCCATCAGCCCCTACATCTACGGCATGAATGGCGGCGTCAGCAACATGGCCGAAGCCGCATCTATCAACCTGCCCATCGATCGCTGGGGCGGAAACGAAGCCACCAGCTACAACTACTTGTACGACCTTGACGCCAAAGGCAGCGATTGGTACTTCGAAAACTATATCGACAACAGCAACCCTATCAATACGCCCGGCGGCGCTCCCAACACCAGCGCATTCAACACTCAGGTCGAGAACGATGCCGCCATCGGAGCCAAAACGATCGGCACGGTTCCCATCATCGGATGGGTGCCCGCGGACAATGCGGCATGTAGCTTCTCGGTGGCCAAATATGGGGCACAGCAGGCGGTTGCACCCGATCGCCCCGACTGCGGCAACGGCATCCTGACCAATGGCAAGAACGTGGTCAACAATCCCACCGATACCTACTACCAGGTTGTCCCCGCCACCTTTGACGGCACCTGGGTGAGTTTCCTTGTGAACAAGTTCGGAAACGCGGCCAGCGGCGGTGTGGCCATCTACGAACTGGACAACGAGCCCGCCTGGTGGGACGGCGTACACATCGATGTGCATCCCCTGCCTTTCACCTACGACGAGTTGACAAACACCAGCATTGCCACGGCAAAGGCGGTCAAGACTGCGGATCCAACCGCCGCTGTAAGCGGGCCGGTGATAGACAACTGGTGGGATTACTTTTACTCCAAGAAGGATATGGAGGCCGGATGGGACAAGGCTAGCTCCTGTTATCAGCCGTGGGACAATCCCATCGATCGCCAAGCGCACGGCGGCGTTCCGCTCATCGAGTATTACTTGCAGCAATTCGCGGCAGCCTCGAGCACCTACGGCTCCCGCCTGCTGGATTACCTTGACCTGCACACCTACTATGCGGCCACCTACAACGGGAATGGCGTCGGCTTCAGCCCGGCGGGCGACACCGGGGAGCAGCAGGCGCGGCTGAACTCGACGCGCGTCTTCTGGGATCCAACCTATACCGATCCCAACGAGCCGCAGCCGAACTACATCACCGACGCGAACTACACGACAAGCTGCAACGTTCCGCTGCAAGCGCCGCAACTGATCCCCATGGCGCAGGCTTGGGTTGCGAAAGACTACCCCGGCACCAAGATCGCCTTTACGGAATACAACTGGGGCGGGCAGGAGAGCATCAATGGCGCTCTTGCCCAGGCGGATATCCTGGGCATCTTCGGAAAGTACGGTTTGGATATTGCCACATTGTGGGGAACTCCCGACCCAACCTCTCAGATTCCTGGGCTGGTGGGCTTCAAGATCTACCGCAATTACGACGGAAACAAGTCGGCCTTTGGCAACACGGCGCTGAACTCGACCAGCGCCAGCCAGGGCACGCTCTCGGTATACGGAGCGCTGCGCAGTTCAGATAGCGCGGTGACCGTCGTGGTCATCAACAAGACCTACGGCGACCTGACCAGCACGCTCTCCATCAACGGCTTGGCAGCCAGCACAACCACCGCGCAGGCTTACCTATACAGCAACGCCAATTTGGCTGCCATCGTGGCTCAGCCGGCGGTGACTGTGAAGCCGGGATTGGCGGGCGCGGCCAGCACCATCGCCAACTATACCTTCCCGGCGCAGTCGATCACGCTCTTTGTTGTGCCGAATTAGGGGCTAAACTAGCTGCGGAGAAACCCGATTCGGAGGGAGGTGGGGGTTTCAACCCCCGCATAAAGCCAGCAGAATCAACCCGGGCTTTAGCCCCGGAGGCACTTTCCACGTCAGTTCTACCCGAAACTAGGAGTTTTTCCGCAGCCAGTTCAGTTGTGCCGCAAATGCCGCAGAATCAACACGGGCTATATTGAGGGCTGCATTAGTAATGTCCGAACAAACGCGCCGGAGGCGCAAAGTTGGTTAGCCCCGCGCTTCAGCGTTGGGGAAAAGGGATTCCACAAGTTCGCCGCGGAGTCCCGTAGGGACGGCGCAAGGACATTATTTAAGCAGGAACCTATAGCCCCTTTGTTCGCTCCTCTTGTATCTCGGGCAAATGCATTCCTTTCTCCGCGGCCAGCATACCCATAGCGCAAGAAACCCCATGCCGGGCGGCTCATCCATCCGCGTTTACCGCGGATCGGCAGCCGTCCGACATGCCTGCGGCATCTTCACCATCCACCGCGAGTCCTCAGGCCCCTACATCATGCGCGCAATGTCTCGCAGTTGCCGCGCCGTGGCTTCCAGAAACGTCTCCGTGCTGGCGTCCGAGGGCTGCTCCAGCCCGGACTTGGCTTTGATGGCGGAGGCAATGCGCTCGGCCAGGGCATGGCGAGTGGCCAGGCTCATATCCAGCCGCCGCGCAAAGAAGCCCTCCAGCACCTCCAGGTCGGCCGCCGAGAGCCTGGCAATGCCCGTGGCAGGCAGCGTGACGGCGGTGTGAGGCTCGGGGATCGGCGCGCGGGGAACAAACGCCTGCGCGGTAAATGTGCGCGAGCCCGAGTCGCCCCACAGAGGCGTCTCCTGCTTGCGATCCCTCACCACCAGCGTGCCGGCCGCCAGGTCGCCCAGCCGCTGATGCTGGCGGGTCACAAAGATGGCGATGACGCCCACGGCATAGAAGAAGGGAATCTGGTCGACATAGCGGACGAGATTGCGCGCCATGGACTCGAACAGGCCGATGGCCCGGCCGGAGCGCTGAATCACGCGAATCCGGGCCACGCGCTTGCCGGGAGTGCGGCCGCTCCAGAAGGCCTCAAAGAGCGTGAAGTACCCCCACTGAAGCAGAAAAAGGAGAAAGATGCCGATGGCCGTGGCCCATTGCGCAGAAACCGCCGACGATGTTTTGATGCCAGGCAAAAAGACCGACAACAGCGCCACAAGCACCAGCAGCACCGCGCCCCAGATCAGGTAATCCACCAGCAGCGCGATGAAGCGGCTGCCGATGCCGGCCAATGGCATCTCGATCTCCACCAGTTCCGGGGTGTCGATGTTAAGCTGGTCAGAACTCAAGTCCATGGCGCAAATCCTCTCAAACCAGTGGATTCTCAAGCGGCGGCCTCATTGGGACCGCCTGTCTACGCTGCTCTCCCAATCCGACGCGAGCGGACTTGGTCAGCTCAACCGCGCCGAGTTGCGCGAGATGGCCCTCCTCTACCGGCAGGTGGCCGCAGACCTCTCGGTGCTGCGCCAGGACTCGACCGCCCGCAGCTACGCGCAGCATGTGAATCAACTATTGGCTCGCGCTCACCATATCATCTATTCCAGCCGCAAGACGAATCTTCGCACACTCTTCCTCTTTCTGAGGGACGAGTATCCGGTAATCTTCCAGCGCCAAATCGGCTTTGTGATGGCTGCGCTCGCGGTCTCGGTGGCCTGGGGACTGCTGGGCGCGGTCATCACCAGCGTTCATCCCGAGTTCATGCGCATGTTCGTCAGCCCCAAAATGATTGAAACCTTGGAGCGGCACCGGATGTGGACCGAATCCGTGGTGACCGTTGCGCCGCTGGCCAGCAGCGCCATCATGACCAACAATCTCACGGTGTGTTTTATCAGCTTTGCCGGCGGCATCCTCTTCGGGCTGGGCAGCTTTTATTCCCTGGTCACCAATGGCTTGATGCTGGGCGTGGTCGCCGTGGCCTGCCATCAATACGGCATGGCGCTGCCCTTGTGGAGCTTCGTTGCGCCCCACGGCGCACTGGAGCTTCCTTCGATCGTCATCGCCGGCGCGGCCGGCTTCCGTTTGGGCTACGCCATGCTCTTTCCCGGCGCGCTGCGCTGGCGCGACTCGGTGGCCCGGGGTGGTATCGAGGCCACGCGCCTGGTCTCCGGCGTCATTCCCCTGCTCATTATTGCCGCCACGCTTGAGGGCTTCTTCTCGCCCTCGCAAGCCCCCGTGTGGCTCAAGTTCACGGTCAGCGGCCTGCTCTTCTCGGCGCTCCTCACCTGGCTCTTCCGCCCGGTCAAGACCGCCGCAGTGAGCGCGTAGCGATCGCACTGGGCTGAGGCAGGACCCGTTTGCTCGGGCACAAATCTTGCTCTGCGGTGTCTAACGCAATAGGAGAATCCGCCGACGCAGGTTGGTTTCGAGCGGGAGCCGCAAGGTGTTGTCATACTGCGACGCAGGATGATTGAGGATACCCGAATGAAAGTTGCGGGCGCTGTTTCTTTCGTGCTCTTGGCTGGCACTCTCTGTTTCGGCGAAGAGGCGGTGAAGCCATCCATTCCATCGATTGACTATGACCTAGCACGGAGCCATGAGATCAAGCCGCACCGCCGCACTGTGCCAATGAGCGGCGTCTCCGAGGGCTTCAACCAACTTCACATCACTGTCACTGTGTCTCCAGCAGGAGGGGTGATCGATGCGCGCGCCGAGAGCGGAGACGACACGTTGAAGTTCTGGCCGCGGATCGAGCCCGAGGTGCGAATGTGGGGGTTCATCCCGTTTGAGGTCGATGGCAAGGCAGTGACGGCGGAGGTGGAGGAATACGTTGACCTCGTTCCGCCAGAGCGTCTGCCGGCAACGCATGTGACGCCACCAATTCTTCGATCTGACTCCAAAATAGCCATTTCATTAGAACGAACTGGATGCTACGGAACTTGCCCTTCCTATGAGGTCTCGGTAGGTACGGACGGAATCGAATTCAATGGCCGTCATTTCGTGGTTGCCGAAGGCAGGCACAGGGATCGGATCGACCCCGAGAGGGTCCGGGGACTCGCAAAGCGGTTCATTGATGCCGATTTCTATTCCATGGACGCATGTTATCGGGCTGGGGTGACGGATAACCCTACCTACGTTCTCTCCGCAACAATCGATGGGCGGGTTAAGAGGGTGCAGGACTACGTCGGATCCTGGGTGGGTATGCCAGCTGTCATTGCCGATTTGGAGGATGAGGTCGATGGTTTGGCCGGCACGGCGCGATGGATTGAGGGCACCGATGGGTTGGTTCAGGCGCTCGCAGCCGAGGGATTCGACTTCCGTACGCCCCAGGCGCAATCCATTCTCAAACGGGCTTCTGACCGCGGTCAAGCCGCGACCGTCCAACAATTGTTGAAAGCGGGAGTGTCCCTGGATCCCATGGCTCCTCCAACTCTGGACGACTTGCCGCTCTCCAATTGGGCCGATCGGGCCGGATGGCTCACAGCCGCCAGCGGTCAACCGAAGACGCTCAAGGTTCTGCTTGATGCGGGAGCGAGCAAGACCGACCTGAGCGACAAGAACCTGGCGCTCGCGGGAGCAGCACGCTCGGGAAACCTGGAATCTGTTCGGGCCCTGATTGCCTACGGAGCGGATCCAAACGCCGATCTCGATGCGACGAGGGCCGCCCGTGGCCAAGCCACTGTGGCGAACGAAATGAACGGCCCAGGGAGTATCCTGATTGACGCCGCTGGCTCAGGGAACCCTGATGTGGTGCGCGAGATTCTCCGCTACCATCCGAATTTGGAGGCACGCGGCTTCAGGCAAAGAACCGCCATCTTCGAAGCGGGCGAAGACTCCTTTGGCAAGAGTTCCAAGGATCGAGCGGAATGTGTGCGCTTGCTTGTGGAGGCCGGCGCAAACGTCAATGCGCGGGACTATGACGGGAACACTCCCCTTCATGAGATCTATCTCGCGGACGTTGAGGTGGAGCTGCTGAAGCTCGGCGCGGACGTGAATGCACGTAACAAGGAAGGCGAGACGCCCATTTTTACGAACGTGGATGATGACTCGGTTGCGCTCTTCATCGCACATGGAGCCGACTTAACCATTCGCAACAAGAAGGGCAGGACTGTCGTACAAGCTGCAAAAAAGCAAGGGCCTGCTCGTCAAGAAGCCCTCCAGAAGGCCCTAAGGCAAGCTCGTAAGCAGTGAGCGTCAAGACGTTGCGACCTGTCAAGGGTGATCACAAACCTGGAGCAAAAAACCAAGTTGATTTGAAAACACGCATGGTCTCAGTCGGCCATTGCTTCACAGAGACCTTAGCGGTCTCCCGCCTCACACTTTCGCGAATATCCTCTTGCGATAAGGCGCACACACTGGAATAAAGCACTCAGCCATGAACGAAAACCCAGCAGGCAAACGCCGTCAAGGCGGATCGGGTATTGAAGCTGGCGCGGCGAAGGCCGGTTTGGATCGAGTATCACCCGTTTGCCTGCTGGATCTGCTCCTCGATCACGCGCCTCAAATCCGCAGGTGAATAGGTCGGCGATTTGATGAATTTGCCGTCCGAGCGCTTATGAACCTTCAGAACCGGCTTCCAATCGCCATCGTGGGCGTTGGTGTCTTGCGGATGGACCAACTCCAGGCCGGCACCCCGCTCAAGCACAGCGTCGCAAACGCTGCAATGCGGCCAGGCTTTGCTCATGTTGCTGCGCTGCACTTCATCCCAGGCAGGCTGAGCCTTTACGCCGGCGGCGTTGAGCGCCCCATACGTGACAACAAGCTGGTCGATGCAGCCGTCCACGTACTCGGCAAAGTCCGGTGTGCCGTTGGGGTCGAGCACCACACCGATCGAGTCAATCACTGCGATCTGCTCTTCGCCGCTTGATCCGGCAGCGGTCATGGTGACCGTACAGCCACAGCCCTTGACGAACTCGATAGCTTCTTCAAACACCAGCCGCGCGCGAAGCAGGCGCGTCTCCGGATCGGGAAGCTGGGGAGATTCCATGACTTGCTGGTTGAATTGCTTCATTAACGTCGCGATATCTTCCTGCGGGCGATAGGGCTTATCGGTCATTCAATCCTCAGTTCATTGCGCCCGCCGATGCCTGGCCGCCGGGGCGTTGGCGCAATTGTAATCGATGCGGCGCCCTCGCAGGCCGGGCCCTGCCCGCCGGCTTGTACGGCACTGCCCCCAACAGGCCTGCCGAAGCTTTATCATTGCCTTCATGTCTGACAAACTTCGCTGGGGAGTACTCAGCACCGCCAATATCGCCCTCCAGAAGGTCATCCCTGCCATGCAGTTGGGCAAGCACAGCAGCGTTTTCGCCATCGCCTCGCGCGACCTTGCCAGGGCTCGGCAGGCGGCAGCCGCTCTTGGCATTCCCACCGCCTACGGTTCGTACCGGGAATTGCTCGCCGACCCCAATATCGACGCCATCTACAATCCGCTTCCCAATCAGCTCCACATTCCCTGGACGATCAAGGCCGCCGAGGCCGGCAAGCACGTTCTCTGCGAAAAGCCGCTCAGCCTCACCGTCGCCGAGGCCGAGACGCTGCTTGCTGTGCGCGCCCGTACCGGAGTGAAGATCGGCGAGGCCTTCATGGTCAACTGTCATCCGCAATGGCTCCGGCTCCGCGAGTTGCTCGCCGAGGGCCGCATCGGGGAGCTGCGTTCCATTGTTGGCGTCTTCAGCTACTTCAATGCGGACCCATCCAACATCCGCAACCGGGTGGAGTGCGGCGGCGGCGCGCTGATGGACATCGGATGCTACCTGATCCATGCCTCGCGCTATGCATTCGGGCTGCAGCCCACCCGAGTGGTCGCCAGCATCGATCGCGATCCAGCGATGCACACCGACCGCCTCACTTCGGCGCTGCTCGAGTTCCCCGGCGGCCATTCCGTCTTCACCTGCGGCACTCAACTGGTTCCATACCAGCGCATCCACTTCCTTGGCACGCGCGGAAGGATCGAAATCGAGATCCCCTTCAACGCGCCACCAGACCGCCCCACGCGCCTCTTCATCGACAGCAGCGGCGATCTCTCCGGCAGTGGCATCGCGACCGAGACCTTCCCAATCTGCGATCAGTACACCCTGCAGGGCGACGCTTTCTCGAAGGCGGTTCTGGAGGGCAGGGAAGTGCCGGTCCCTCTCGAAGACGCCATCGGGAATATGGCCGTCATCGAAGCTATCTTCAACTCCGCAGCCTCCGGCCAATGGGAAGCGCCAAAGCGGTGAGGGATCTGCCTCGCCGTCGATGGAGTTTGCGCAGAATGGAACCTGAACCTGTCAGGCGCCGGAGACTCTGCGCCTGTAGGTCTCCGGCGTTTCGATCAAAAATCCCGTCTTCCCAATCAGCGCCAGCAGGTCTCGATCGCCCGTCACCAGCAGATCGGCCCTGCCGCTTTGGGCTAGGTCGAGGAACGCCTGGTCATTTGCGTCCCGGCAGACCGTCGGGCATCTTTGATCCGCTTCCACGGTCTCGCAAAAGGGAAGATAATCTGCCAGCAACTCCAGGCGGTCTTCGGCCGAGAGCCGGAACCTGGGGTAGCTAAGAACTCGCGTCAACTCCTTGGCGGTTACCCGCGAGATCAGGGGAGTGCAACCGCCCTCCCGCCAATGCGCTCGCAGCCAGGCCAGCCGGCCATTGGCAAACAAGAGCGCCGACACCACGGTATTCGTGTCGAAGACCACCCGTTGCTTCACCTGGCTTCGCGCGCCCACTCGACGGCGGCGGCCACATCCCGCTCATCGATGCCGAGCGCGGCGAGCTGCCGGCGCACCTCTTCGGCGCGGCTCCGCTGCAGCGGACGCAGGACGATGGAAGCCCCGTCCGTGCTGACGTCGAAGTACTTCACTCCAGTGAAGCGGGTCACCACCGCCTTGGGAAGGGTGAGCTGGTTCTTGACTGTCATTTTGGCCAGCATAAGCTCCTCGAAAGGAAACAAGGAAATCTTACCATATTCTTGCTTCCGTCAGCAGTCCAGTACTCTGAATCGTCCGCAGAATGGAGCCGCCGCCCATCACACCCATTGCAAAGTCTGCACCGAATCCGCCGGCAACTCGATGTCGAGAGCCTTCGATCCCAGAAGCAGCTGAACGCGCTTCTCCTGACCGCGATTGGAGAGCACCACCACAAAACTTCCATCCGGATTGCGGAAGCCGGCATGAGAAACCCCGCCAACGGCATCTTGTCCGGCACCGTCACCCACTCCATTGGTTTGAAAGACCTTGGCTCCCCGGCGCACATGCTTTGAGAAGTGCGCAAAGGCCCAATACTGCCCGCTCTTCGTCACCTTGCGGGTTGCATTGTCCACCGTGATCGTGCCGCCGCACGGGAACGGCCCGATATTGGGCTTCCCCTTTTCGTCGAGCGCGAGATTCCACGCGGTAATGGAGCGCGCCCAGTTGCGGAGAATGCCGTTGAAGGTCTCCGTCCATTTGGCAAAGTCCGTCAGGTAGTCGGGCGCGGTAATGTCCGGCCCGCCTTCGGTCCAATATGCGCTCTTCTCAGGAAACGCATCGTGCACGCGGGTCATCGCCGAGGGCTCGCCGACATAGCCGTGCCAGGCAATGCCGTCGATGTACTCGTAGGCTCCCGGCACACTCAACTCGCCAATGGCGCGGCCCCACAGGTTGTAGTTGTGGTCCAGCACCCAGATTTTCGTGGGTGAGCCGGCCTTGCGCAGCGCCGGGCCAAGAAAGTTCCGCACAAAACCGATCTCATTCTCCTGCGCCCACGTGCAGGCGGGCATGCGGCCATCCTGTTCGGCATCCACTTCGTTCTGCACGGTGACTGCGTCCACCTGCACGCCTTCTGCCTTGTAAGCCTCAAGAAACTTGAGGAAGTACCGGGCGTATGGCCCAAAGCTGCGGGCCGGCATGGCGCCGCCCAGCATGGAACCGTTGGGCTTCATCCATCCCGGCGGGCTCCATGCCGATGAAAAGAGAAACAGCTCAGGATTCATCTTGCGCGCAGCCCTGAGCACAGGCAGGATGTAGGCCTTGTCATGGTCGATAGAGAACTTCTTGAGCTCGGGATCGGGCTCGGTACTCTCGTCAAAGCTATAAACACTCCTCGAGTAATCGCTGGACCCGATGCAGGTGCGGCACACATTCAGCGCCATCTCGCCTGGAGCAAAGAGATCGTGCATCACCTCTTCCCGCTGGCTCTGCGGAATCTGGCTCAGCACATCGCAGGCGGCGTCCGTCAGCGCCCCTCCAAAACCAAGAATCTCCTGCCGCGTCGCGCCCGGATCGAGCGCAATGGCGTCGGCCGCAACCTCGGTTGCGGGCTTCCACGCCAGCGGATCGCCCTGGGCATACCGCCTGTCTCGGAAGGTGGCCCAAACCCGGACTTGCCCCGGCGCGCCAACCTCACGTGCCCACGCCGGAACCTGTGCGGAAACAGCCAATGCGGCGGCCGATGCCGAAGCCGTCTTCAAGAACTCTCTGCGGGAACCCTTCGCCATGGAAACTCCTCTGAACAACTCGCTTGCGGCATCGATCATAGCAGCGGCGCCGAAACGCCATCTAGTATCGCGACCTGGTGATTTCGTAATCGTGCCGACGAACCTGGGTGCCCCAGGTCCTGCTTTTGGGACATGGGAAACCACAGATCCACGCGGTCGCGTTACTGGATTGCTTCCAGCGCCGCCAGAATCAGCGGGGCCAACTGGCTCACGCTGCCCGCGCCCAACGTGAGGATGAGGTCGCCCTCCCTGGCCCGCGCTGCAACGGCGGCAATGGCCGCGGGAAAGTCCGCGGCGAACTGGACGGCCGGTCCCTGAATGCGGCTGGACTCTCCAATCCGCCCCGCCAGCCTCTCGGCCGTAACGCCGGAAATGGGCTCCTCGCTGGCGGCATAGATGGGCAAAACGGCCAGCGTATCCGCATCCTGGAATGCGCCGCTGAACTCGTCCATGAGATCGAAGGTGCGCGTGAACCGGTGGGGCTGGAAGACCACATGGATGCGCTTGTAGCCGCATTCGCGGGCGGCGGCCAGCGTGGCGCGGATCTCGGTGGGATGATGGCCGTAGTCGTCCACCACGGTTACGCCGCGCGCCGCGCCGCGCTGCTGGAAGCGGCGATCCACGCCGCGAAACCGGTTGAGCCCCTCGGCGATCTTCTCCTCGGAAACCTCAAGCTGGCGGGCGATGGCCACGGCGGCCGTGGCGTTGAGAACATTGTGCCGTCCGGGCACGTGCAGCTCGAATGGCCCCAAAGGGCCCTGCGCCGTGTGGACCACAAAGCGCGCAAAGCGGCCCTGGCCGGCCTGAACAAACTCCAGCCGGTAGTCTGCCTCGGCGGCAACCCCGTACGTGAAAACGCGGCGGCGGGCGCGGGGCAGAATCGCCTTTAGCTGCGGATTGTCAATGCAGGCGGTCACCGCTCCGTAAAACGGCACCTTGTCCATGAAGGCCAGAAAGGCGCGCTCCACATCCTCCATGTCGCGGTAGCAGTCCATATGCTCGCGGTCGAGATTGGTGACCACGGCCAGGATGGGCGAGAGCTTGAGGAAGGAGCGGTCACTCTCGTCGGCCTCGGCCACCAGGTATTGCGTCGTTCCCAGGCGCGCGTTCGAGCCCAGGGCGTCCACGCGGCCGCCCACAACCACGGTGGGATCGAGACCGCCAGCGAATAGCACAGAGGCCACCATGGACGTGGTGGTGGTTTTGCCATGCATGCCGGCGATGGCGATGCCGTACTTGAGGCGCATCAGCTCGGCCAGCATCTCAGCGCGCTGAATGACGGGAATCTTGCGGGCGTGAGCCTCGACGACTTCGGGATTGGTTGCTCCCACCGCCGAGCTGGTCACGACGACTGTGGCCCCGGCGACGTTTGCGGCGTCATGGCCCTCGTAGATCGTTGCGCCCAGCTGGGTCAGCCGGTCGGTCACCGGACCGCGGCGCAGATCGGAGCCGGAGACCTTCATGCCAAGGCTGAGCAGGATCTCGGCAATGCCGCTCATGCCGATGCCGCCGATTCCGATGAAGTGGGCGTGCTGGGAGGTGGCAAACATGATGGGCGAAACTTAACTCTAACATTCTCGATGGCGACGCCTGCGACCTGCCGCGGCGGCTGTCCGCTCACATGCCACGCGCACGCATCGGTTTTCGGGCTTATCCGGGCAGCGTGTACTCGAGGTCATACGAGTGCTGTCCATTTTCAACATGAATGGCAAAGGTGCCCGCAATGCCTTTCAGCTCCCCGGTCCCGGAGCCCGGAACCACGGTAACCGACAACTTGAGCCCGTTCTGATCCATTGTGCCCGAGTGCTGCAACGCGAAACTGCCGTGCTTTCCCGCGAGTGTCCCGGTTACAACTTCGATGGCCACATATCCGGCCTCACCCTTCTTCAGATCGCCGCCCGAGAACATCTCCCCTTTACTGGTAGCTTCAAGATCGCCGTGTATCTGCTTGTCGATGGAAAAACGGCCCAACCCCTCGGCCGGCGCTGGTGCGAGTGGCTGAATGTTCACCGTGAACGTGCCGTGTGCATGGTGAGTCATGGGTGTCTCCTTCTGCTGCGCTGACGCAAGCGGTGAGAGCAACGCGAGGGCAAGAACGGTCGTCGCGAAAAGCTGCATAGACCAAGGATATTACGAGTTTCACCGCGGGCGAGGCGATTTCTTCAAGGTTGGCTGGCTAGCCATATTCTTGAGAATGTCGCCTTGCAGACAGGCCGCGGCACGGCGGCGCTCTCTTTGGATTTTGCGTTCTCTCCGGCCTTTGCGGCGGCGGCAGGCGGTTACTTGCGGCTTCTCGTCAGCCGCGCGCCGGCGGCTTGAGGCCCAGTTCGCGCATGGCGATCTGCAGGTCGGCCCAGGCTTCTTTCTTCTGGCGCGGGTCGCGGAGCAGATACGCCGGATGGTAGGTCACAATGAGCTGGGAGCCGCGGAAGGAATGCACGCGGCCGCGGAGGCCGGCGAGGGGCTGGCGCTGGCCCAGCAGATAGGTGGCCGCGGTGGCTCCCAGAGCCACCAGCACCTCGGGGCGGATGACGTCGATCTGACGGAAGAGAAACGGGGAACAGGTGTTGGCCTCATCCGGCTCGGGTGTGCGGTTGCCCGGCGGGCGGCACTTCACCACGTTGGCGATGTAGACTTCTTCGCGCCTGAGCCCCATGGCGGCAATCATGTTGTTCAGCAGTTGGCCGGCCTTGCCCACGAAGGGCAGTCCCTGCGCATCCTCGTCGGCGCCCGGACCCTCGCCCACAAACATCAGGCGGCCAGCGGGTGAGCCGTCGCCAAAGACCAGCTTATTGCGGCCGGAGTGCAAGGCGCAGCGGGTGCATTCGCCGATCTCGTCGCGGATGATCTGGAGCGCAGCGGCGCGATCCGCGGCCGGAATGGCTGCGGCGACTTGAGGAGGGGCGGAAAAAACTCTTCGTGCGGGAATCGGCTGATCCTCTTGGGTTGAGGCGGGTTGGGAAGTTGGCTCCCAGGTCTCAGAAGCGAGACCTGGGGCACCCGGAGATTCCAGGTCTCCCACCCTTTCCGCGGAAAGAAGCGGAGAGGATGGGGCACCCAGATTTGCTTTCTGACTTGGATCCACTGGACGGCGGTAAAACTCGGTCAGGCCAAGATCGCGGTAAAAGCGGATGCGCAGCAGCAGGGCTTCGCGGGTCGCGGGATCGAGCAGTAGCGCCAATTCTCTCACTCCACGATCAATTGCCGGCGTGCCGCGGGGGGAACGGCCTCGCTGAGCACTCGGTCCTGCCGCGATTTCTCATCCTCATGCTCATCGAACTCCAGCATCAGCGAGAGGGGACGACGGAGGGTTAGAATCTCGTCGAGAATGCGGTCGGCAAGTTTGCGCTTGGGCATCTCGGGCAGCTCGATGGCCGTGCTCAGCGTGAGGAAGGTGGCCGCGTTAAGGTCGGCGTCGATGCCCAGGCCATCGCCTGAAACGTCGTTGACCACGATCGCGTCCGCGCCCTTGCGGAGCAGCTTGGCGCGGCCGTTTTCCATGCGATTCTCGGTTTCGGCGGCAAAGCCCACGATGAGCTGGCCGGGGCGGCGCCGGCGCACAACCTCGGCCAGGATGTCTTCCGTTGGCTCCAGTTCGAGCGTCATGGGGCCGGTGCGCTTGAGCTTCTGCCCAGAGACGCTGACGGGCCTGTAGTCGGCCACGGCGGCGGCTTTGATGATAAGAGTGGATTCTTCCATGCGCGAAAGCACGGTGTGCCGCATCTCTTCGGCGCTAGTAATCCGGATCAACTCGCAATGCGCGGGAGGATGCAGCGCCGATGGGCCGCTGATGAGGATCACCTTCGCTCCGCGGCTCTGTGCGGCATCGGCCAGCGCGTAACCCATCTTGCCGCTGGAGCGGTTGCCGAGAAAGCGAACCGGGTCCAAAGCCTCGCGCGTGCCTCCGGCAGTCACCAGGACCACCTCGCCGGCCAGATCGTGGCGGCGGCCCAGAGCGTCCATCACCGCATCGGCAATCGCCTCCGGCTCGGCCATTCGTCCCGCGCCCACCATGCCGCAGGCCAGTTCCCCTGTGCCCGGTTCCACCACGCGCACGCCTCGCTGGCGAAGGATTTCCAGGTTAGCTCGCGTGGCCGGATGCTCCCACATGTTGACGTTCATTGCCGGAGCCACAAGCACCGGCGCGGTGGTGGCCAGATACAGGGTGGTGAGGAAATCGTCGGCGATGCCGTGAGCGAACTTGCCCAGGATGTTGGCCGTAGCCGGGGCCACCACCAGCGCATCGGCCCATTGCGCCTCGCCGATGTGCTCGATGCCGTTCTGCGCGGCCTCGTCTGACTCCCATTCGTCCCAAAGGCTGGTGACGACCTTGTGGCCTGTAAGCGCGGCAAAGGTGAGCGGCTGGACAAATTTGCCCGCCGCCGCGGTCATCACCACGTGAACTTCAAGAGCCTGGCGCTGCAAGGCGCGCACCAGTTCCGCCGCCTTGTACGCGGCAATTCCTCCGGAGACGCCCACGATGACTCGCATGTTTCGATTGTAGCCCGTTTCGATTGTGAAAGGCGGGCCGCTGGATAAGAGAGGCAGAAGGCGATTGCGTGCCATTGGGGTGGGCTGTATGATCTTCCCATCATGAGTCAGATCGCCGCCCCGCAACGAGAGGCCTGCTTGCGAATCGCAGTGAGAGCTCAATTGCCGGCGATTCTTTGCGCGTCGATGCCTGTTGTTTGCGCTCTCTTGGCCCATCCTTACGCTGAGACCGGAATTAATGACGACTGGTCTTATATCAAGATGGTTCAAGTATTGGCGCAATCCGGCCACATCGTTTACAACGGCTGGGAAACGGCGATGCTGGGCTGGCAGCTCTATCTCGGAGCCTTGTTTGTCAAGCTGTTCGGCTTTTCCTTCACTGCGGTCAGATCGAGCATGTTGATTGTGGCGATGGCTACTGCCTATCTCTTGCAGCGCACGCTTGTTCGAGCCGGCCTTCGCCAATGGAATGCGACTCTGGCGACCATGACATTCGTTCTGTCGCCAATGTTCATGGCGCTAGAATTCAGCTTCATGTCCGACATCTCCGGTGTATTCTGCATGGTGCTCTGCCTATATATGTGTTTGCGCGCGCTGGAGGCCGGAACCCCGCGCTCCATGATAGCTTGGATCGGTTTCGCCGCCCTGTTGAATGCTATAGGCGGAACCGCGCGCCAGACAGCATGGCTTGGGGTTCTGGTCATGGTTCCCTGCACGCTTTGGCTCTTGCGGCGGAGAATGCAAGTATTCCTCGTCGGAACATCTTCTTGCGTTCTCGGGATTGGATTAGTCTTTGCGTCGATTCGCTGGTTTAACCAGCAACCCTACTCAGTCCCTGAGAATCTGACCCTCGATGGAATCGGTTTCAAATCGTTGGAGGGTGTGCTCGCAATGGCGCTGCGCGGCGGCGCGGCGTTGTCACTCCTCCTGCTTCCCGTGCTCCTGATGTTTGTTGCTGCTCTCCGCAAGGTGAATCGGCGAATGGCCCTTGTGTTCGCCGCGGGAAGTCTCGCTTTCGCGCTGATGGGTCTCATTCTGTTTCTCCACCACGGGCTGGATCACTGGCTCGCGCCTTTTCTCAATGGT
>JBEKDH010000049.1:0-23688 GCA_050014455.1 Occallatibacter sp. | reverse complement strand
GCCGTCTCGATGGGCGGGAACTCCGCAGTTCCAAGGTCCTTCATGCCCAGCAGGCGATAGACCGGCCCAGCGCCAACTTCCGCCAGGAACATTCCCCGCGCGTCGGCCCATCCGTCTCCCGCGGTGGTTCCGGCGCCGATGAAGACCGGGCGCGGCGCAACCAGCGCAATCAGTTCGTGGCTATCCACAGGCAGGTCGCCGGGGGTAAGCGGCCCGGCATACTTGAGGAAGTTGCCATCCATCCAGTGGTACTCGCCCGCTCCCGCCAGGTTCTCCAACTGCTCGCCGAAGACGTGCCGGTAGAGCTTGGCGCCGCCGGTTCCGGAGGAGCTGATGTAGCCGATGGCAAAACGCGGATCGTACGCCATGGCGACAAGCGCGGTCTTTCCAAAGCGCGAATGCCCCTCGATACCCACCTGTCTGGCATCGACGGCCTTGTCGGTCTCGAAGTAATCGAGCGCGCGGCTGGCCCCCCAGGCCCAGGCCCGCAGTGTGCCCCAGTCGTCCAGCTTGCGCGGCTGGCCCTTGTTCGCCAGGCCGATGATTCCCTCGGTAAGCCCGGCGCCGTTGTCCGCCTGGAAGCTGGCGGGGCTCAGAATCGCATAGCCCCAACCGCGGGCCAGAACCTGTTGCTGCCAGGAGGGGCCAGTGTTTCCCGGCCCTCCCGGAGTCATCTCGGGAATGCTCTTGGCGATGGCCGCCATGAACTCATTGCTGAAGGCCAGCTCCATGATCACCGGAACCGGGCCGACGGCATGGGCCGGGGTGGTCAAGGTCAGCTCGATTTTGACCGTAATCCGCGGCCAAGCCGAGTTGTCCACGTGGCCAGTCAGCCTCTTGGTCACCACTGCAACGCCGCCGATGGTTTCCGTTGACGTGCCGGTTGCCTCCCAGCTCACCTTGGGCAGGCTGGCGGGGACGCGGCCCAATACCTCGCGATCGAACTCCTCGACGATCTCCGGCCTGCGCTTCGTCCACCAAGTTTTGGCCGAGGTCACGCGCTTGCCGTTGTTGAGCAGCAGAGGGTCGGGCAGGCTGGGGTAGACGCTGGCCTTCGATTCGTCGTAGTTGACCGCGTTAGGCGATTTGGGGTTATGAGCGTCAGCCCCTGGCCGGAGTTCCTTGATGCCCAGCAAGTCCATGAGCCGCTGGTGATCTTTCTCGGCAGCCGCGCGGATGGCAAACTGCTCCGGCGTGGGCCCAGGATGGACGGGTACAGAGACAGCCGGGGCGCCGGCTGGCGCGGTCTGTGCCGCCAACCGAATCGCCCCGGAAAATGCAAGAGCAGCCAACGCCGTTGCCCAATACCTGGGAGACATGATGCACCTCAATAATCGAAGTCGAAAGCATCATCTCATGAGCAGATAGAACAAGGCCATGGCGCCAGCCATAACGATGCATTGCACGGCTGCTACTTAACGGTCACGGTGTTGCCGCTCGCGGTCGAAATGACAGCCTCTCCGAACACGCTGATCGTCGTGCCGCCTCCCACTTGGGCCTGCCACTGAATCAGGCCAAATTGCACCGTTTTGGCGGCACAGATCGGTCCTCCATAGTTGAGGACGATGTCATAGGCGGAGAATCCGCCGGTTGTGCCGTCGGCCAGCGTGATGTACGGATGAGAAAGTCCGATTCCGTCAATGTATTGCAGGTTAATCCAAACGCTGCCGAATTCATTTGCACCGACCGCTGCGGACGGGCTCGCGCTCGCCACCAGTCCCTGGATGCAGAAGGGGCCGTTCTTTGAAGTGAAGGTGATGGTTCCGAGGGTGGGAGAACCGCCGCTAACCGACGGCCCCAGTGTCTTGGCGGGCAATTGCACCACGCTCAGTTCCGGCGGGTTGGGCATCTTGGGCGCCTGCGCAACTGCAACATGGGAGAGGACGAATGCCGAAAAACCAAGCAGACCGAGTGCCGCCAGGTTGTATCGCATTTGCGGAGCTGATTCCATTTTCATCGAACCTTTCTACCTGTTCTCGATTTCCGATCGTTTGGAACTAATGTGCCAAATGAATTCGGGGGATTGTCAATAGGATACGACACCATTGTGGCAATCCTGTAAATTGCCGCCGGTTTCCAAGGCGCGCCTGGATTTGCATGTTCGGCGCGGCCCAGCGAAACTCCAAACGAAAGTACTCAAGTCAGGCAGGCTTGGGCCGATGAAAAGAGCGAAGCACTTGAGAAAGGCTCCCGGCATGACCTGGCTCCGCAACCTTCCCGTCTCCCGCAAGTTCACCTATGCGTTTGGCACTGTCTGCGGCCTGTGCATCGTTCTGGGGGCCTACACGTTCATCACCTTTCGCGGCATCGTAGCAAAGAGCGCCGATGTGAGCGATAACTCCTTCCCGTCGGTGCTGGCCCTGGCGGATATCCAGGGGGCAGCCAACACCGTGCGGCGCGAGGATCTTGAACTGCTGCTTTGCCAGTCGCCGGCCTGCTCGGCCGATCATGGCGCCAAGCGCCAACAGGCCGTTGAGGCCTATCAGAACGCCGACAGGACATACGAACCGAGAATTGGGTATCCAGGTGAGCGTGAACTCTTCCAGAAGTTCTCCGGCGCTTTGGCCCAGTATCAAGGCGCCAGCAATCGCGCCGGCGCTCTGTTGGCAGCCGCCAAGACCGGCGACGCCTTGGACCTGCTTGCATCGGACTCCGTCATGGCAAACTACAACACGGCGCTGGCAAGCATCGCCGACGATCTCAGCCTCAACGCGAGATACGGCACGGAGGAGTCCAAGACCGCGACCTTCGCCAGCAACCACGCCATCTGGGTCAATACCGGGGTTACGCTCTTCATAGTCCTGCTCTGCGCATTCATCGGTTTCCAGCTCACGCGGCTCATTGCTCCGCCCCTCCAAGCCGCCACGACGGCGCTGGAGCGCGTGGCCGAAAAGGATCTGACGGTCAGCGTAGAAGAGTGCGGCAGCGACGAGATCGGCCGTCTTTCAGCCGCCCTGAACACCAGCGTCGCCTCCATGCGCTGCGTACTGCAATCTGTCGCCCAGGGCGCGGAGACGCTCTCCGCCGCCACCGCCGAGATCAGCGCCCGCGCGGTTGAGCAAGCCGGCAACGCCCACACCCAGTCCAGCAAGACCAACCAGATTGCCGCCGCGGCGCAGCAGATGACTGCCACCATCGGCGAGATCAGCCACAACGCTGAGAGCGCGGCGGGCGCCAGCCGGGTCTCGGCCGAGACTGCCGACCAAGGCGGCGCGGTGATGCAGGCCGCGGCCACCACCATGGAGAAGATCGCCGCCGCCACCAGTTCGGTCTCAGAAAAGATGACCTCGCTTGCGCACCGCTCCGAGGAGATTGGCAAGGTTGTCAACGTGATTCAGGAGATCAGCGAGCAAACCAACTTGCTGGCCCTCAATGCGGCCATCGAGGCGGCTCGCGCCGGGGAACACGGCCGTGGTTTTGCCGTGGTCGCTGGCGAGGTCCGCCGCCTGGCTGAACGCACCAAGGGCGCCACGGAAGAGATCGCCGGCACCATCCGCAGCATCCAGGAAGAGACCCGCCAAACCCTCCAGGTGATGCACGACAGCCGCAACGCCGTCGAAACCGGCATGGGTGAAACCGCCCACGCGCGCCGCAGCCTCGAAGCCATCATCGACTCCTCCAAGCAGGTCGAACACCAGATTCACCTCATCGCCACCGCCGCCACCCAGCAGACCTCCGCCTCCGGCGAGATCTCCGAATCCGCCGGCCAAATCTCCCAGCTCTCCATCGAAAGCGCGCAGGGCGCCGAGGAAGCCGTCGAGGCTCTCAAGAACCTGGCCTCTCTAGCCAGCGACCTGGATGGCATGATCCGCCAGTTCCGCCTGGAAGGAGTTGCTCGCCCAGACGGAATACTCCGTGCCAACCGCAGCCATCCGGCTCGCGCCGTAGGTGCGGTGTAGGTTAGCCCCGCGCTTCAGCGTGGGGTCGGCGAACCAACCATCCATCCGCAGTCCCGAAGGGACGGCGCAGGCTGACCGCGTCCATGCTTTTGGCGCTTGTGCGAAAGGAATGGAAAAGCACAAACCGGGGGGACTCCCGCAAGAGTCAAACACCAGCAGTCGCCCCGGCTGAGCGGGTGGCTTTCCCGCTTATAAGAAGATCGTACGGCTCTTGATGGGGTTCTGGTGGGCAGTGAGGGACTCGAACCCCCGACTTCCTGCTTGTAAGGCAGGCGCTCTAACCAACTGAGCTAACCGCCCACACGTGGCGGCAAGGCGATAGCGCCCTTCTGAAATCATAGCAGCGCATCGGCGTTCCGCGGGGTTTCACTTCATGGCGCGGGCCGAGCGGCCGGAATTGATAAACTCACCCGGTGAGCCGTCTTATCGTCAATGCCGATGACTTCGGGCTGACTGCCGGGGTCAACCGCGCCATCCTGGAGCTGCATCGAGCCGGTGTGCTGACCAGCGCGACCCTGATGGCTCGGGCCGCGGCCACCGGAAAAGCCATTGAACTGGCGCTTGCCACGCCTTCTCTTGGGGTGGGCTGCCATGTAGTCTTGGCGGATGGGGAACCCGTGCTGCCACGACATGAGATTCCCTCGCTTGTGAATGCAAGGACGGGACGCTTTCAGCCCACGTTGGGGGTATTCCTGAAGCGGTTGCTTGCAGGGCTCATCCGCCCCGCTGAGATGGAAGCGGAAGCCGGCGCGCAGATGGCGCTGCTGCAAAGCAAAGGCGTCGCGCTTACGCACATCGACACGCACAAGCACGCGCACATGTTTCCCGCCGTGCTCCGGCCGGTGCTGCGAGCGGCGCGGGCCGCCGGGATTCGCGCCGTGCGCAATCCCTTTGAGCCGGCATGGAGCCTGCGCGCCACGCACCGCGCTCCCTGGATGCGGCGAGTACAGGTGAGCTTGTTGCGGCGGTTTGAGCCTGCTTTCAGGCGCTTCGTGGCCGAGGAGGGCTTTACGACCACCGATGGAGCCGCCGGGGTGCTGGCCACAGGAACCCTTGATTCCAAAGCAGTTCAATCCATTCTGCGCGGCATTCCGCCGGGAACCTGGGAGCTCGTGACGCATCCCGGCTACAATGATTCCGATCTGGCGCGGGTACGCACGCGCCTGTTAGCCTCGCGAGAGACGGAACGAAGTGCCCTCGAATCGCTACAACTAGTTCCCGGCATTGAACTTATCTCGTTCGTAGACCTGGGGGCTGCGGAAGGCCTCCCCAGCCAAGGCTGAGCAAACAACAGATCAGGAAGGGCTTATGCGCATCGGCATCACCTGCTATCCCACCTACGGCGGCTCGGGCGTGGTGGCCACGGAGCTGGGCATCGAACTGGCGGCGCTGGGCCATGAGGTGCACTTCATCTCGTATTCGCAACCGTTCCGGCTGAGCGGGCGCGACGAAGGCATTTATTATCACGAAGTTCCGGTTTCAAGCTACCCGCTTTTCGAGTTCCCTCCCTACGACCTGGCGCTGGCCTCGCGCATGGCGGAAGTGGCTGAATTTAATGAGCTTGACCTGCTCCATGTGCACTATGCGATTCCCCACTCGGTGAGCGCGCTGCTGGCGCGGCAGATGCTGGCTGCGCGGGGGCGGCGGCTGCCCTTCGTGACCACGCTGCACGGCACCGACATTACGCTCGTCGGCCTCGACCGCTGCTACCTTCCGATCACCCGGTACGCCATCCAGGAGAGCGATGGGGTGACCAGCATCTCTCACTATCTAAAGGAAAAAACGATCGGGCACTTCGACGTGACGCGGCCCATTGAGGTGATCGGAAACTTTGTCAACTGCGATGTTTACATGCCCTACAAGGACGAGGCCAGGCGGGCGGAGGCGCGCAGGCGGCTGGCTGCGCCGGACGAGGCGATCCTGATGCATCTCTCCAACTTCAGGCCGGTCAAGCGGGTGGTGGATGTGGTGAAGATCTTTGCGCAGGTGGTGCGGGAGACGCCGGCGCAGCTGATTCTGGTGGGAGACGGGCCGGACCGGTCGGCGGCGGAGTGGCTGGCGCATGACCTTGGGATTCACGCCAAGGTCCACTTCATGGGCAAGCTGGAGCGCGTGAACGAGGTATTGCCGCTTGCCGATATCTTGCTGATGCCAAGCGAGTTGGAGTCGTTTGGTCTGGCGGCGCTGGAGGCCATGGCGTGCAAGGTTCCGTCGATTGCCACGCGCGTGGGCGGCGTGCCCGAACTGATCGACGATGGGCTGACCGGGCTGCTATACGAGGTGGGCGATATTGACGGCATGGCTTCGGGAGCGTTGAGCCTGCTCAAGGATCGCGACCGGCTGGATGCAATGCGGGATGCCGGCAGAAAGACGGCGCAGAAGCGCTTCTGCTCGTCGCTGGTGGTGCCGCACTATGTGCGCTATTACGAGCAAGTGCTTGCTTGATAAGCAGATCAGAGATCAGGGGTCAGAGATCAGGAATCAGCGAGCAGAGATCAGGAACTAGAATCTGGCTGCTCGGCGGGGTCGGGGGCGAAGGCAGTGGTAAAGCCCAGCCGGCGCCAGAAGTGGTCGAGGAGGGCGACCGTCTCGGCACTGGTGCGGCTGGTGGTGCGGAGGAGGATCTCCGTGCTGACCCCGGCGGCCAGGCTTGAGGCTTCGGCGGCAATGGCGACGCACTTCTCAGGACGATAGGTGCAGCTGGCCAGGTCGGCGATCGATAGGCGCGTGGTGGGCGTGGCCAGGACGGTGCGGGGCGGGGCCATGCGATCCAGCAGCCAGAAGATTTCGAGCTTCGATTCAAGCTCATCCGGCACGCAGTCGATGACCAGGTCGGCGCTGCGCACGGCCTGCTCGATGGTGGAGACAAAGGCGATGCCCGGCGAGGCGCCCTCGGCCTGCGGAAAAGCATCGGGACCGAATTGCTGGAGCAGGGCTTCGCGGGCGTGATGGAGGTTGGCGGGCATCACGTCTTCCAGCAGGACGCGGAAGCCGGCGCGGGCCGCGCTCAGCGCCAGCCAGCGGCCCAGCGGACCGGCTCCGATGATGGCGACGGTGGACAAGCGGCGGCTACTTGGCGGCCAGGGCCTGGGCCACATCCTCGGCGTTGGGCTTGGCCTGCAGCAGATGTTCGGCCACGCGGGCGCGCTCCTCGGCAGAGAGCGTGGGGACGGTGGCCAGAACCCGGCGCAGGGTTACGGCAACGTCGTCTATGTAATTCATCAAACGAATGGCTTCTCCGGAGAGCGGCATGGTTTCCCTCGGACTTCAAACTTCTCTTCTCATTGTAGGGGGTGGGGCCGGGGTGCGGAAGGCTGGGGTGTTCGTCTCTTGGTGGAATTGATGAAAGGGACGACTGTCGATGGATGCGGCGGCCGGCTTGATGCCCAGGTAGACGCGCTGACCCGCCTGCGGCCCGCGTACAATGGCCCCATGTGGGTATCGGCAGAAGGTGCGGAGCAGCTTGAGCAGTTGGCAGAAAGAGATTCATGGACGTTCTGAAACGGCTCTTTGAGCAGCATTACGGTTTGCCGGCCGAGCGTGTGCAGCCGCTTCAGGGCCAACTCGGCGGCTCGGGGCGCGCCATTGTCCGGCTGACAGGCGGAGGATTCAGCGCCATCGGCATTCTGTATCCCGTGCGCGAGGAGAATCTTGCTTTCCTTGAGTTCTCCAGGCATTTTCGCCGCCACGGATTGCCCGTGCCGGAGATTTATGCGGAGGACTTGAGCCTGGGCGCCTACCTTGAAGAAGACCTGGGAGACACCACGCTCTTCGAATTTCTGGGCAGGAATCGCTCCGGCGATGTTATCGCTTCCGAGGCCATTGAAGCGTATCGCAAAGTGGTGGCCGCGCTGCCGCGATTTCAGGTGGAGGCGGCCCGGGATTTGAATTACAAGGTGTGCTATCCGCGTGCTAGCTTCGATCGCCAGTCCATCGCGTGGGATCTGAATTACTTCAAGTATTATTTCCTGCGCCTCTCGGGCGTTCCCTTCAACGAACAGGCGCTGGAGGTCGATTTCGGCCGCCTGACAAAGTTTCTGCTGGGAGCCAGCCACGATTATTTCCTCTATCGGGATTTTCAATCGCGCAATGTCATGCTGCGCGGCGGGCAGCCGTTCTTTCTGGACTACCAGGGCGGCCGCAAAGGCGCGCTGCAATACGACATCGCGTCTCTGCTATTCGATGGCAAGGCCGACCTGCCGCCCCGGTTGCGACAGGAGTTACTCGACCTCTATCTCGACTGCGTTGCCGCTTACATCCCGGTTGAGCGCGAAGCCTTCATGCATTTCTATTACGCGTTCGTCTATGTTCGCATCTTGCAGGCGCTGGGGGCATACGGCTTCAGAGGGTTCTATGAGCGCAAAACACATTTTCTTGAGAGCGTGCCCTACGCGCTGAAGAACCTGCGCTGGCTTGCCTCACAAGTCAAGCTTCCTATGGCCCTGCCGGCGCTGATGGAAGCCCTCCAGGGCATCTCGGCGTCGGAGAAACTGCAGAGCCTGGCTGCTTCCGCCGAGGGTTTGACGGTGCGGGTTTTCAGTTTCAGCTTCCACCGCCAGATGCCCGCCGATGAAGCGGGAAACGGCGGCGGCTTTGTCTTCGATGCGCGCAGTCTTCCGAATCCCGGCCGCGAAGAACAGTTCAAGCAACTTACCGGCAAGGATGCCGAGGTGATCGGCTATCTCGATCGCCAGGCGAGCGTGCACCAGTATCTCTCCGCGGTTCTGTCGCTTGTGGATGCAAGCGTGGGAAGCTATCGAAGCCGCGGCTTCAAAAACCTCATGGTCTCGTTCGGCTGCACCGGCGGCCAGCACCGCTCGGTGTATCTGGCGGAACAGTTGGCGAAGCATTTGCGGGCCGCCAGCGGGGTGGAAGTGGTGGTCCGCCATATCGAGCTGGAGAAAGACGAGTTGGAGAAGTTGAGCAGATGAAGGCGATGATACTGGCCGCCGGCCTGGGCACGCGCCTGCGGCCGCTGACAAACGACCGGCCCAAGGCGCTGGTAACAGTCGCCGGCCGCACGCTGCTGGAGATCGTTCTCTGCCGCTTGCGCGCCTTTGGCGTGCGCGAGGCGATTGTCAACACCCATCATTACGCGGAGATGATCGTCGAATATCTAAAGGCCCACAATAACTTCGGCATGAGGATCGAGGTCTCTCGCGAGGATGTGTTGCTTGACACCGGCGGCGGCTTGAAGAAAGCGGCGCCTTTCTTTCTCGATTCCAGCGCAAGCACGCAAGAACCGTTCCTATTGCACAATGTCGATGTCGTCAGCACCATCGATCTGGGGCGCATGGTGCGATTTCATTCCGAACACGGCGCCCTCGCAACCCTCGCAGTGCAAGACCGCATGACTTCGCGGCATCTGCTCTTCGACAGGCAGGGCCAGCTCTGCGGCCGCCGAGTTGGGAGCGCCGCCAAAGGGGAAGCCCTCAACGCTGAAGACACGAAGACGGAATTGGTGCGGCCTGCCGTCGGGGTGCGGGCGCTGGCCTTTTGCGGCATTCACGCGATCTCTCCCCGCATTTTCGAACTGATGGAAGGGGAAGGCGCGTTTCCCATCGTTGACGCCTATTTGCGTCTTGCGGCTCAAGGAGAAGAGATCGTCGCTTTCCGTGCCGATGATTGCTACTGGCGCGATCTGGGCCGCCCGGAGAGCGTGATGCAAGCCGCGAAGGAGATGGGAGCCTTTGAAACTCACTCTAAATAGTAAGCGGGCTAGCTCGGCTGCCTGGGCTTGAAATGGCAGGTGCCGCCAGCCAGGACGGCGGTCCATATGGAGGGATCTGCCGGCTGCTCGGTCGAGCCGAGAAAGAGGAAGCCGTCTGGCGCCAGGAGGCGATGAATGTTGTTGAGCAGCGCGCGCCGTGTCGCCTGGGAAAAATAAAGCATCACATTGCGCAGAAAAATGGCGTCGAACCGGTCGTCGCAGCGGCTGAAGGGCAGTTGCTGCCCGCAAATGTTGGCCTGACGGAAGTTGCACATCTTCCGCACCTCCTCCTTTACTACCCAGTCCTCGCCGGCGTGGTCGAAGTAGCGCACCACGAAGCGGGCGGGCAGGCCGCGGTTGATCTCAATGCGGTGGTAGCGGCCGGCCTTGGCGCGCGCCACAACCTCGGAGCAGATATCCGTTCCCTCGATGCGGATCTTCCAAGCCGCCAGCATGGGAAAATGCTCCACCTTCAGCATCCCCAGGCTGTAGGCCTCCTGGCCGGTGGAGCAGGCGGCACTCCAGAAGCGCAGAGCGCGCACATGGCGCCTGGCTTCAATGAGCTTGGGCAGCAGGTCGGTCCTAAAGAGCTCGAAGGGACGGCTATCGCGAAAGAAGCTGGTCTCATTGATGGTCATCGCCTCGGCGATCGAGCGCTCCAGAGCATGGTCCTTTCTCACCTTCAGGCGCGCCACAAGCTCCTCCAGATGACTCATTCCCTGGTTGCGCATGAGCTTGGTCAGGCGTGTGGCAAACAGATAGTCGCGCGAGGGATCGAGCACGTTTTGCGAGAGGCCGAAGACCAGTTCGCGCAGATAGCCGTAGTCGACGCTGGAGGCGGTCTTCATGACTAGACCGCCGGTCTCAGCAGCTCGCGGGCTTCGCTGCTCCAGCCGCGGCCGGCAATGCGGAGGATCTCGGGAACGATCCCATGCAGAGGAAGTACGCTGTGGGCCAGGCCTGCGTTGGCCACCGCGCCCGGCATCCCCCACACCGTGCTGCTGGCCTCGTCCTGCGCCAACACGCTTCCGCCGTGTTCGCGAATCGCGCGGCACCCAATCAGTCCATCGGAACCCATGCCGGTGAGCACCAGGGCCAGCACGCCGGAGCCATAGACCGCGGCCACGGAGCGAAAGAGCGCATCGACCGCGGGGCGGCAGTGATTCTCAAGCGGGCCCTGGTTGAGGTGGAGGGTTGGAGGCTGGCCGAGGCGCGAGGCCGCCAGCACCTCCATGTGCCAGTTGCCGCGCGCAATGTAGATGGTTCCAGCGAGCACTGGGTCGCCCTCCGCAGCCTCGCGCGCCCGCAAGCGGCAATGGCCATCGAGACGCTGAGCAAAGAGCTTGGTAAACAGCTCCGGCATATGCTGCACGATGAGCACCGGCATCGGAAAGTTGGCAGGAAGCGCAGGCAGCAAAACCTCGAGCGCCGCCGGCCCGCCCGTGGAAACGCCAATGGCCAAAACAGCTGGGGCGGACGATACTGGTTGCGGCCTGTGGGCTGGCGGCCGAGGCAGCGCCAGCGGAATATGCGCGGCGGAGGGCGAGGGCGGTTGCGGCTGCAACCGACTGGTCAGCGCATGAATCCTGGGAGCCAGATCCAGGGCCAGCGCGCGAATAGCCGCCTCGTGGCTGGCTTGTCCGGCCGGCTTGGTCACATAGTCCGAAGCGCCGCAGGCCAGAGCCTCGATGGTCACCTGGGCGCCGCGTTGCGTGTGGGAACTGCACATGATCACAGGCATTCTGTGTCCTCGCGCGCGCAACTGCCTTAGCGTGACCAGCCCATCCATCACCGGCATCTCCACATCCAGCAGGATCAGGTCGGGGCGAAGCGTTTCAATGGCCATCAAAGCCGATTCGCCGTCAGCCGCGGTCCCGGCCACATCCAGGCTTTCATCGGCGCAAACCACGGAGCGCAGAAGGCTCCGCATCACCGCCGAGTCGTCAACGATCAAGATCCGGGTTCGGCGGCCGGGCGCCATCGCTCAGGCCTCCACCAGACCAAGCATGGCCAGCTTCTCGCTGAGCGCTTCGTCGCCGAAGGGCTTCATCAGGTATTCGTCGGCGCCGGCATCCAGGGCGCGCAGGATGAAATCGTTCTCCGCCTCGGTGGTCACCATCATCACCTTGATCTCCGTGAATCCCTCCGCGCGCAGGTGCTTCAGCATCTCCAGGCCGTCCATTACGGGCATATTCCAATCCACCAGCGCAAGATCGAAGGGCACACCGGCATTGAGCCGATCGAGACCGGCCCGACCGTCGGCGGCCTCGGCGCACTCGATGCCTCGCTCCTCGAGCAGACCGCGCAAAAAGCCCCTCACAAAACGGGAATCGTCGACAATCAGCGCTCGCATGATCACCTCCTGGCAATATCCGCCTACGCCGCCTATGCTTTGCCCAACCTCATTGGGTCCAGCCGCTCAGGGTCCAGCACCACCAGCAGCTTGTCCTTGAGCTTGTATGCGCCGGCAAACAAGGCCTTCCGGCGCTCTTCCAGAATCGAGGGATTGGGCTCATAGTCGGCCGACGAAACCGTCAGCACCTCTCCCACCGAGTCCACCAGCAGGCCAAAGCATCCGCCCGAGCTCTCCAGAACCAAAATGTCCTGGGGGCCTTCCTTGGGCGGCAAGCCAAGCAAATAGCGCAGACTCACCGTGGTGAGCACGTCGCCGCGGTAGTGGACCAGCCCGCCCACAAAGGCGGGCGCCAGCGGAACCGGTTGCGGTCGCGCCGCGCCCACAATCTCCAGAATGTGCGTGATGGGCACGCCAAACAAGGTCTGCCCCAGGCGCACGGAGCACATCTCCGTCAGCGTCGCTGCCGCCTTGCCCTTGCGATGCAGTGCCGTTCCCGCTGCGCTCATCTCGCCGCCTCCGCAAACTCAGCCCATGCGCGGGGCGCGTTCTCCTGGGCGGGCAGGGGCGCCACGCCGCCCAGGTCGACGATGCCGGTTACGCGGTTTTTCAGCAGCGTCACGCCGCCGGTGCGCTGGCTGGTGCCCGCCTCAAAGAGGTCGCCGCCCGCGGCCACATCCAGCACGTGGGATACGGCAATGCCCACATGGCGTTTGCCCTCGCGGCAGACGACGACGATGATCTTGCGTTCGGAGCCGCCCAGCGCCGCCGGATCGCCCCCTGCGGGGGCCAGCACACCGCCCGCATCCTCGACCGGCAGCAGTTGGCCCTCGAAGTTAAGCACCGGCCGATAGCCGATGTACTCGATGCGCGAGATGGGAAGCTGCTCAATCCGCAACACATCCGCCAGGGGCACCGCGGCCTGCCGCCCAGAGACTTCCACCAGCAGGTAGTCGAGGCTCTTCGCAGCGTCGGCCTCCGTCTCCCCTTCGGACGCGTGCGTGTGCTCTTCATCGCCGCTCATGGCGATGCCGGCCCGGACGGCGATCGAACCGGGGTCCAGAATCAGCGCCAGATCGGCGTTGCCCAGCACGGTTGCACCCGAATAGAGGCCGATGTCTTTGAGCACGGCTGAGAGCGGCTTGACCACAATCTCCTCCGGATCGGCCAGTCCATCCACCACCAGGCCGAAACGCCGCCCGTCGGCATCCAGAACGGCGATGAAGTTGTCCCGCTCGGTGACCGGTTTGTGCTCGCTGCCGGGCATCAGCAGCCGGTCGAGAAAGACCAGCGGCAGCAGCTTGCCGCGCAACCTGTAGAGCGGCGCGCCCTCCATCCACTCAATGGCCGCGGCGGCTTGCTCGGGGGGCACATGCACCAGCTCGGAGAGCGCTCCCTGCGGCAAGGCGAAGCTCTGGTTCACGCTGCGGACGATTAAGGCCGGAATAATAGCCAGCGTGAGCGGAATCCGCATCCTGAGCGTGGTGCCCTTGCCGGCGCGGGAGTCGATCTCGACCTTGCCGCCGATCTTCTCCACATTGGTGCGCACCACATCCATCCCTACCCCGCGCCCGCTCACGTTGGTTACGGCCGCGGCGGTGGAGAAGCCGGGCACAAAGATCAGTTGCAGCAGCTCGCGATCGCCGAGGTGCGCAGCCCGTTCCCGCGTAATCAGCCCGCGCTCAATGGCCTTCTCGCGAATCTTCTCGACGGGAATGCCGGCTCCGTCGTCGCTGACCTCGATGACCACGTGGCTGCCCTCCTGGCTGGCCCGCAGCTTCAGCGTGCCCTCGGGATCCTTGCCCGCTGCCTGGCGCACTTCGGGCAGTTCGATGCCGTGGTCGAGCGAGTTTCTCACCGCATGAGTGAGCGGATCCTTGATGGCTTCGAGCAGGCTCTTGTCGAGCTCGGTGTCCTGGCCCTCCACCTGCAACCTCACCCGGCGGCGGAGCGACTGGGAAAGGTCGCGCACCATGCGCGGCATCTTCGAGAAGATGTTCGAGACCGGCTGCATGCGTGCCTTCATTACGCTCTCGCGCAGGTCGGCGGTCACCATGTCCAGGCGGCGCGAGAGAATGGTCATGCTGGGATCGGACGCGGTAGCCTGCAGCACCTGGTTGCGCGTCAGCACCAGTTCGCCCACCAGATTCATCATTCGGTTCAGCAGCGTCACGTCCACGCGCAGGGTGCTCTCCGCCGCCGTCCCTATCGGCATGGCCTGCGCGCGCGGCTTGGCAGCATCGCTCTCCGCCTCGACAGGCGCCTTCGCAGCGGGTTCGGAAGCCGGCTCGCGCGCAGCCTCGACCGGTTCCAGCGCAGCGGATGCGCCCACCTCGATTGGCACAAAAGCTGCTGCGCCCGGAGCGGGCGGTTGTGCGAGTTGAGCTTCCTCTGCGGCCCTTTGGATCACAGGCTCCCCGGCTTTCGGCCGAACTGGCTGCTTTGCCTGCGCCTTCGCCGGGGCCTGCAACTCTTCCATCAGGCCGATCAGATCGGCGTCGTCACCGTCGCCCTCGCTGCTCTCCACTTCGATGGCCTTCAGAATCGAGCGCAACCCGTCCATCAGTTTCAGCAGACCGGTGATGGTCGTGCGGTCGGCAGTGAGCTTGCCTTCGCGCAGCAGCCCCAGCAGATTCTCGCCGGCATGCGCCAGCTTCTCCAGCCGCTTGAATCCGAGAAAGCCGGTGGTCCCCTTGATCGTGTGAACCGAACGGAAGATGTCTCCGATGAGCCCCGCATCCTTGGGCCGCTCCTCCAGTTCGGTCAGGCGCCGCTCCATCCGGTCCAGCCCTTCCTGGCTCTCGATCAGGAACTCCCTCGTCAGCTCATCCAATGCCATTCTCGACCACTCATCCGCCCAGCCGGAATCGATGGTCCCGGCACAGTGAGCACCACCTCCCTTATCGGAAAGAAGAGACTCAACTTGAGGAACAGGGACTAGGGAACAGGGGGCGCCATGTACAGGCGGACCGGGAATGCTGTAGCCTCAAACTTCATGGCGCGCCCAGACGAAACCCCGAATCCGGCGCCGGAACCCGCGCTCGAGGAACTCCTCGAAGAGGCGCGTCAGGCCGCGCTCCACTCTTACTCGCCCTACTCCGGCTTTCGCGTCGGCGCGGCTCTCAGGCTGACCAACGGCGCAGTCGTCACTGGTACCAACGTAGAGAATGTCAGCTACGGGCTGACGCTCTGCGCCGAGCGCGCCGCCCTGGTCCAGGCCATCTCTCGATTTGGCCCTGCCATCCGCGTCGAAGCCGTCGCCGTCGCCAACCTGAACGACGCGCCCAGCCCGCCCTGCGGCGCCTGCCGCCAGGTGTTGGCCGAATTCACTTTGCCCGATGCCCCTGTGATCTTTCCCGCCGATGGCAGCGTGTGCGTCATGCCCTTCTGCGAACTGCTTCCGCTGGCATTCGACATGAAGCTGAAGTAGCGCCAATGTGCTCAAGACCGAATAGCGGCCTTCACCCGGCACTCCTTCGTTCTTGAGTATCTTTCATGCGGTCCGGGATCCCCGCCTGAGAGCCATGTTGAATTGGCCCCCTTAAAGAGAAGAGGCCGCCGGTGAGAACCGGCAGCCTCTTCAGTTAAAGCAGCGATTCGGTTAGAACTCGATGCGCGCCGAGAACTGCGCAAGCTTGCGGTTGGCGATCGAGCTTGTGGTGACTTGTCCAAAGCTCGCGTTGCCCACCGCCGCGCTGGCAACACCGAATAAGGTGTGGTTGGTGACGTTGTACCACTCGGCTCTGAAATCCAGTTTGCTCGCCTCCGTAATGTGGAGTGGGAAGCTGCGGACCAAAGCCAGATCCAATTCATAGTTGCCCGGGCCGTAGAGATTGTACGGCGCGGTGCGCGGCGAGTTGCCAAAGGTGTACGCGGGAATCGCCGTCGTATTGAGCAGCGAGGTCTGTCCAGACGGAGGTGTCGGGGTGAGGAAAGGACCGGTAGGATTGGTGGTTGTGCTGCCGATGCTGGGAGCGATGTAGGGAATCGTGGTGTAGTTCGCCCAGGTGGCCCCGCTACCCCACTTCCCGTTGACGCGCGCCGGTCCCGTAAAGTTCGGATTGAGCGTGGGCTCGCAGGTCGAGTCCGCGGGGTTTGTCTGGCAAGTCGATCCGGTAATTGCCAGTGGTGAGCCGGAGAACGCCTGGAAAACCTCAGAAAACTTGAAGCCGCCCAGAATACCCCGCTCGATGCTGTTTTCGCCGAGAATGGACTTGCCGAAGGGCAGATCCCAAACGCCGGTCATGACAAAGTGGTGGGGTTGATTCGACGTGGATACGGTGCGCTCGATGCGGTCCGCGGCATAGGACGCCGACGGCTCATTGACGATTGTGCCGGCAGGAATCGGATAGCCCGAGCGGAAGGTGCCGCCGTCGTCAATGCCGCGCGAGAACGTGTAGCTGGCTGTGGTTGTGAATCCATGCCAGGCGCGCAGATTCGCCAGGGCCTGCACTCCGTGGTAGTTGGCGTTGGCCACGTAGTCGAAGGTGTCGCTGACCGTCTGGAACGGGAATGGCTTCAAGGCGGTGCTCAACGGCTGGCTGGCAGTGAAGTTGGCAGGGCAAGTCAGGTTGTTGGCCGCGCATGCTCCGGTGCCAAGCCCCGCCAGGGTCGATCCAAGATACAGATACTTCGGATCGAGCTGATCGGCCCAGTAGCCCCGTGGGTTGCCGCCGTCGGTCTGCAGGAAGTGGCCTTCGGAACCAACGTAGGTCACGGTGGTCGTAATCGCATTGGTCCACTGGCGCTGAACCCCAAGGTTCCAGTTCTCGTACTGGGGCGCCCGGCTGCCGTAGTAGGGGTCAACATAACCCATGCTCGAAGGAGTCCCCGTGTAGCCGGTCGTAGTGGTGTACCCGGTGCCGTATGCCGCACCCGATGCCACGCCAAGGGCGCCGGAATAAGCAGGAATCGCTCCGTTGGTTCCTGTCAAAGGCATGGTGCTCAACAGCGAACCGTTAGACGAGAAGGATGGCGCGGCCGAGAAGCCCAGGGTTCCGAGGCTCGTCGCGTTGCCGCCCACTGCGTCGCCATGCGAATACATGACGCCCCAGCCGGCCCGAATCACGGTCTTTGAATCGAGTTGGTAGGCTGCGCCCAGGCGCGGCCCAAGGTTGCGCCTGTTTTTCAGTACCGGCGTCATGCAGTTGCAGGTGCCGGTGCCCGATCCCGTAAACTGCAGGGCTCCGTTGATGCCTGTTACCGGGTTGGCAAGAGAGGGGCTGAAGAAGCTCTCGGCGCTATGCGCTTCTGTGATGCTCGGGTACCAATCGTAGCGAACGCCCAGGTCGAGCGTCAGCTTCGGGGTCACCTTCCAGTTGTCCTGGAAATAGGGCGAGATGGGACGGAAGCGCGCGCCGAACTCCTGCTGCAGATACTGCGTGAAGCTGCCCTTGTCGATTTCGCCGACCAGGAAGCTGGCGTAGGAGAGGCCGGTGCCGGAGGCTGCCGCGTACTTCGGAGACGTGTTGCTCGATGCGGTGATGCCCGCCGTCTCGGTGACGGCGGCGGCGAGGGTAATGGGGCTTGTTCCGCCCGTGTCGTTGATTACGTTGTACAGCATCCATGCCATCTCCCCACCGAACGTGAAGGAGTGCTTGCCCCAGGTCCACTGTAGGTTATCCACCGCCGTATAGTTCTCGGCAATGGTCACTGAAGCCGGCTCGCCAGCCCAGTTCGTTGGGGCATCCGTGCCGGCGTAAGTAACAAACGGGAAGGCATTCTGCGCCTGGCCCGCCGGCAGCCCGGACAATCCCATGGCTGTTGCGGCATACTGCGACTGCTCGTCGGTATTGAATGTGGGACCGTTATAGCGGGCGTATCCCCACTTGGCCTGGTTGATGAGGTGCGGTGAAAAGACGTGCGTCTCTTCGATGATGCCAACCGCGGTTTTGGGAGCGTAGGCCTGGCCGAAGTTATATGGAATCGGTCCAATGTCGCGGCCCGCGGTAGTCTGGCCGACGGGAACCGAGCTGGCCTGACGCCCGATGGCAGCCACGAACGAGAGGGTGTCCTTTGAATTGACGAGGTAGTCGATGCGGTCCGTCGTGGACCAATTGACAAGCCCGGTAAGGTTGGGGGCGATGTAGTTGTTCTGTAGAGCCGTGCTGATGCCCGCCGTCGGAAGAAAGCTCTGCATGGCCTTTGCAACTGATGAGAACTCGCTGGAGGGGATCACATTGACCGGTGCGCCGGTGGCCACCGGATTGCCCGCCGCGCCCGTGCCGATTCCCGGTCCGTAACCATACTGGTACCGGCAGGGACCGTTGGTGCTGTTCTTGGTGCAGGCGGTCTGCGACAGCGGGTCGTAGATCTTGACGCCCGTCGCGCTGAAGTCGCCGCCCTGCTGGGCCGCCGTGGGAAAGGTCATCGGCGTCGGGGTCGCGCTGGAATAGCGGAAGCCGTTGTAGTTGGCGTAGTAAAAGACCTTTTGCTTCCACGCGCCGAGCGGAATGAGCGGGCCGCCCAGATTGATGCCGTACTCGTTGCTGTGTTCGATCGGTTTGACCGGCACGCCGGTTGCCGGATTGGGAGCCTTGCCCCAGAAGCCCCAGGTATCCAGCGCTGTATTCCTGAAGAACTCATACACGGAACCGTGCTGCTTGGCGCCACCCTGCTTGACGCTGTAGTTCATCACGCCCTGGCCTTCGTAGATGGCCGAATAGGCGCTCGTCTGCACCTGCATCTGGTCGATCGCATCAACCGAGATGGCGGTCCACACATAGCGCGGGTCGCCGTTGCCGCCCGCGCGCACAAACGGAATGCCGTCAACGTACACATCGGAGGCGGCGCCTTTGCTGCCGGAACCATTCACGACGCCGGTGTTGGTGGTGGCATTGCCGCTGGTCTCATTTCCCTGCACGCCAGGCATCAGGTACGCGAAGTCGGTTGCGCGCCGCTGGTCGGCATTGCCATAGGCCCCCATCATCACCGGAAGTTCCGCATACGTCTCCTGCTCCATGGTGGTGCCCAGCGTTGCGTTGCTGGTTTCCAGAGCCGGAGGCTCGGCGGTAACCGTAATCTGGACGTCGGCGCCGCCAACCGCCAGAACGGGGTTGTAGGTCTGCGACTCCAGAGCATTCACATGGATGTTCTTCTGGACCAGTTTTTCAAAGCCCTTGGCGGTCGTGGTGACCGTATAAATACCAGGATCCAAGTCGGACAGGTTGAAATCTCCCGCTCCAGTCGTTGTGGTCTTCGTTGTGATGCCAGTCGCATCGTTGCTGGCTGCTACCGTGGCGCCAGGAATCACTGCCCCGGTTTTGTCCGCCGCCGAGCCTGTAATAGCACCTTTGCCCGAAAGCTGGGCCATCGCGCCAAACGGCGCCATCATGACAACAGCCAGGACAACCAGCCATCCCCATCCCAAGCCGCGCAGGAATCCGCGATGCGGGTCTGCCCATGCACTGCCCACGCCATACTGCTTCTTTATTGCCAACTGCCTCATTGAAGCCTCCAAAAGTTTGCTGTTTCGCTGCGCTTCCAGGCTCCTCTAATCGGGATTCCCGGCTGACTGACGCGTAGTGGTTGGACCACTATTACAACCACAAAGTATCCCGCTCGGTGTTCATTATTGTCAATAGCTGAAAACATGATTTCCAGTTTCCTAAATAACATCTTTAGAATTAAATACTTGTACATTTCGGCGTGGGCGCTGATTGAAAGAGTGGTCAGACCCCATTTTCTCAGAGGCATACGCTGAATCGCAAACGAAGACAGTGATCAGCGCGGTAACTTTCTCTAATTAAACAGTTTCAATACAGAAACTTAGACAACTGGAACAAAAACCTCTATTGGAGGTCTGACCTCTTTGGCTATAGGACTCCAGCGACTGTTGGCGCAAGGCTGAATCCGAGTCAATTCGACCCATAAAAACCTATGCTTCCCCCAATCGGCGAACTCTAGCGCAGCGAGACCTTCGCGCCCGCCTTCTTCACAATCCCCGCTCCCTCGCCGGCTTCAATCATCACACCCTCGCCGGATACCTCGGCATACCCGATCGTCAGTCCATGCTGAGCTGCAATCCGCACGTTGTGCAGGACCACCCCGAAGACCGGAGCCTCGGGCAGGCCAACAATCGCGCCCGCCGACGTGCTCCCGGTGGCCGTCACGTTCTCCAGCACGATGTCGTGAAAGTGCGGCGTCAGCCTCGTAACCGGCTGCGCCGTTTCCCCATCGGGCGGCAGAACCTTGGGATAGTACTCGCTGATAATCAGCGCGTTCTTCACGTCCTTCATCTCGATCTCGCGAAAGATCAGAGGCCCCACGTCGCTGCCGCGGTCGCGGTTCGCCTTTACGCGGATGCCGTTGTCTGTGCCCTCGAAGCGAATGCGCTGGGCGCGAATGTTCTGCGCGCCGCCGGCAATCTCGCTGCCCACCGACAGGCCGTGCCCGTGCAGGAAGGTGCAATCGGAGATGGTAATATCGCGGCTCGGCGCATCCGGCCCCGGAGAACCGATGGCGCCCGACTTGATGGCAATGTCGTCGTCGCCCACGTCGGCAAAGACGTGCTCGATATGCACATTCGACGACGAGAAGGGATCGATGGCGTCGGTGTTGGGAGAGTTGGCGGGCGCCAGAACTTTGATGTTCCGAATCGTGACATCGTCCGAGTAGTAAGGAACCAACTGCCACATCGGAGAGTTCCGCAGGGTAACTCCCTCGACCAGAACATGCTTGCAATGGTCGAAGACGACCAGGCGCGGCCGCGGATGGTCTGAGCCCAGGATGCCGGCGTTCTTGACGGTGCGCGCCATCTGCCACCAGCTCTCCCCGGCACCGTCGATCACGCCTTCTCCCGTGATCGCCACGTTAGCTGCATTGGTCGCGCTCAGCAGCGATTGCAGGCCGGGCGCGCGGAATTCGGTCTTGGCCGGGTAATCCCCATGATCGGCGGAGCCCAACAGCGTGGTGCCCTTGTCGAGCTGCAAGGCGATATTGCTCTTGAGTACGATCGGGCCGCTCAAATAGGTTCCGGCTGTCAGCCGGACCGTGCCGCCGCCCAGGCGCTCGCACTTGTCGATCGCCGCCTGAATCGCCGCTGTATCCTTGGTGACGCCGTCTCCCTTCGCCCCAAAGGAGCGCGGATCGCATGAGGAGGATGAATCGAACGCGCTTGCCGGAAGGGTCGCGCAGAGAGCGGCAAGGAGCAGCCAAAAAGACAGGCGCATGAGCGTCAATCTAGATTGATTCACCGGGGTTCCTCGCAATATGCCGGATTGACTTCCAACCCGATCATACGGGAGGCTAAAGGAATAAGAGCTTATCCGTAAAAGGAAACAGTCTATCTCTAACAGATCGGCGCGGCCGCCACTGTGAGAAGCGCGATGTGCCTGGCCTCGGTTTTTTCGAAGCCGATGCGCAGTTTGCGGAATCTGTTGAACCAGGAATGCGTGCGTTCGACCACCCATCTGCGCGCTCGTTTGACGGGATCGTTGCGCTTTTCGTCTGCTTCCAGGCGGCGGGTCTTCACATTGAGTTCCTAGTTACGCAGGCGGCCTGCGGCCTGTGCTGGAAAGCGACGTAAGCCGTATCGGCGCAGAGGGTCTCGATTAGCCCGCGCCGGGATCGGGCCGCGCATAGGCGATGGCGGCGAGGGTGGCGCGCAGCAGATCTGTCATGCCGGTTGGCCCCGCTGGCGGCGAACAACAGCCGGACGCCACGCGCGTCTGCCCGGAGGCTGCGCTTGCGCCGGTACTTGCGGCCATGCGCCCGTTTTCGCGCCGGGACAAGCGGTTCGATCTTGTTCCACAACGCGTCCGACACTGTCCAAGACCTGATCTGTGCCATCTTGAACCGTACCTTCGCGCAGATCCGATCTCCGCCCGCAAGATTGTCCGACGCGAGAACCAAACCAAACACTATTCACGGATAAGTTCTGAAGTCGCGCCCTTACACAAGGCAGGCTTAAGCAGGGGAGCCCTGGACCCTGAGGGAATGCCGGATGCGCGAAAGACACTTGTCCAGAGCCCCTCCGTTCTGCCGCAGCGGCTTTACTCCGCGGGAGCGATCAGGTACTGCTCGAGTTTCCCATCAGGGTAGGTGTAGGTGGTGAGGGTGAGGCGCTTGCCGGGGTAGACAACCTCAAAGGCGCGGAAGGTCATTCCTCCTCGCAGCTCCTCTCGGGTCTGGAGGAAGGCAAGCGGCTCGCCCAGCGGCGCCAGGCTCGACTGGAAGTCGGCCAGCGCCTCCGCGGTGAAGTAGTCGCTGAGGTTGGGAGCCAGAAGCGAGCGGTCAATCCGCCCGTGTTGCAGGTCGTGGAAGATGGCAAGCGCCTGCCTTTCCGGGCCGCCGGAGGCGGAAGCAAGAACGACGGGCGCGGACAGGCGGGCGATAGCAGAGGCCGCGCCGACGGCATCCTGATTGGTGAGCACGGCCACGGCCACGCCGTCATCCACCAGGACTTCGTTATCGGAGACGAAGCCCGATACCTCGCCGCTGTGCTCAATGGAGCGATGGCCGTTGCGGTCCATGACCTCCACGCCCAAGCCGTAATGCGTGCCCTTGCCGTCTTTGAGCTTGACCTCGGTGAACATCTGCTTGTAGCTCTCCGGCTTGAGGATGGATTGGGCGATCAGGCTTTCATCCCACAGGGCCAAATCGTGGGCTGTCATGGCCAGCTCGCCGGCGGCAAACATCCAGCCGCGGCCCTCCTTGGGAGCCACGCGCAACGGGCCCAGTGCGTGGCGATAATAGGCTGTGGCGTCGGCCTGGGTCAGCTTGGCTTCGTCGGAGTTCCACACGGATGTCATGCCGAGGGGGCGGAAGATGCGGCGGGTCAACAGTTCCGTCAGCGGCTCGCCGGCAACGGTTTCCGCAATGCGGCCGGCAATCACATAGTTAGTGTTCGAGTACTGCCACTGGGTTCCGGGCTCAAAGTCGAGAGGCTTCTTGGCCCATGTATCGAGGATTTGCTGGGCGCTCTCGGGCGCCAGCATGGGCGTCATCACGTAGTCCTCCGGCCAGTAGTCCTGGTAGCCGGAGGTGTGGGAGAGGATCTGCCGGATGGTGACCTCGCTGCCGCGAGTGAGGCTGGGAACGTATTTGCCGACCGCATCGTCGAGCGAGAGTTTGCCGTCCTCCTGGAGGAGCAGGATGGCGGCGGCGGTGAACTGCTTGGAGATGGAGCCGATGGAGTAGCGCATCTCAGCCGTGGCGGGGACGGCGGGGCTGCTGCCGGTGGCCAGCCGCGCGCTGCCATAGGCGTGGGTGTAGACGAGCTTGCCGCCTTTGACCACCGCGACCGAGGCCGAGGGAACGCCGGTCTCTTCAAGAACTTCCATGGCGATGCGGTCGATGCGAGCGCGGAGCGCGGGATCGATGGCTTCGACTGTCTGCGCGGACGCTTGCGCGTGCGTCGCAGCCAGCGGCAGGAATAACATGGTGAGCAGAATTGCGGAGCCGGCAAGCCTTTCCATCTGTTTCATCGAACGCTTTCTCCTGGCGGCATGTTTCGCGCGCATGAAAGTGATACCGGCCCAGGGTATCAGGCGGCCCTGCGGTGCGGTAGGCTGATGGAAAGGCGGAAAAACGGAGCCGCGGCCTGACCGGCTTGAGGGAAGACCGTACCCCTCAAATCGTACGGCAATCTGCGCAAACCAGAAAGAGAAGGAGAGTCGCATGGATAGGTTGGTCGAGGGGCACAAGCAGTTTTTGGCGCAGGTGTTTCCGGGCAGCCGGCATCTCTTCAAGCTGCTGGCCGATGGGCAGCGCCCGGAGTGGCTGTT
>JBEKDH010000048.1:0-23699 GCA_050014455.1 Occallatibacter sp. | reverse complement strand
GTCTGCAGCACGCTGGTCACTGAAATCTCGATCGCCTTGCCGATCAGCCTGCGCGCATGATCCACCACCACCATGGTGCCGTCGTCCAGGTAGCCCACCCCCTGGTTGTACTCCTTGCCTTCCTTCAGGATGAGTACATTCATCTTTTCTCCAGGCAGCACCACCGGCTTGAGAGCGTTCGCCAGGTCGTTGATGTTCAGCACTTCCACATGGTGCAGGTGGGCCACCTTGTTCAGGTTGAAGTCGTTGGTGACCACTTTGGCCTCCCACTTCTTGGCCAGTTCCAGCAGCTTCAGGTCCACCTCGTGGATGGAGGGAAAGTCGTCAGGCACGATCTGCACCTGGATGGCGGGATTCGACTGCATCCGTTGCAGCATATCCAGGCCGCGGCGTCCCCGCTGGCGCTTGGAGCCATCGGTGGAGTCGGCCACCGTCTGCAGCTCGCGCAGAACGAACTCCGGCACCACCATCATGCCGTCGATGAATCCCGCCTCGGCAATGTCGGCGATGCGCCCGTCGATGATGACGCTGGTATCGAGAATCTTGGTGCTGCGGCGCGTGGGCCGGTCGGTGTTGAAGACGCTGCCCAAGGCCGCGGGATTCAGCAGGTCGCCCTTGCTGGCGCCCACCAGCAGCCCCACATAGGTCATCACCAGCAGCACAAAGATTTGTAGCACGGCCGAGGTGGTGGCCGCTATCGGCGCCGAGCGCAGCACCAGGCAAAAGAGCGCGGCGCCGAAGATCCCCAGTACGCTGCCGGCCACCGCGCCAATCAGCCGCCGCAAGCTGAGCGCCCGCACCCGCAACTCGAAAACGATGACCGCGCTGGCCGCGACCGCGCCCGCGCTCGCACTCACCCATCCTGTCAAGCCGAACGGATGAAGGAAATAACAGACCCCGGCAAGTAGGGCCACAAAAAGAATACGAAGCAGAATGAGATCCATAAAATGCCAACTTTCACTGGCCGGAGGAAAACTCCTCCAACCCCGGCATAAGTGGGGAGTATGCCCATTGGCGCGGGCAATCGTCAAGAGCCAATATGTGCGCCGGCAAAAAGCAGGCCGATGGGCCGGGACTTTGCGCCCCGGCCAAGGCTCCGTGAGGTCAGCTTACACCAGTTTGGCGTCGAGCAGAATCTCCGTGTTGTTGGCGAAGAGCTTGGAGATGGGGCAGCCACCCTTGGCTCCGGCGGCGGCCTTGTCGAAGACCTCCTGGGTGGCGCCGGGAACGCTGGCGGTGGTGGTTAGCACAATTCTGGTGATGGCGAAGCCCGTGTCGGTCTTGGCCAGGGTAACGGCCGCGTGGGTTTCAATGCTCTCCGGGGTGAGGCCCGCCTCGCCCAACTGCGCGCCAAGGGCCATGGAGAAGCAACTGGCGTGGGCCGCCGCAATCAGCTCCTCGGGGGTGGTGCCAGAGTCGTCGCCCGCAAACCTGGTTGCGAATGAGTAGTTCGCGTTGCTCAGCACGCCCGTCGCCGTCGAGATCGTGCCCTTGCCTTCCTTCAGTGAACCCGTCCAAACCGCACTTGCCTTGCTTGCCATTGTTCCTCCTGGGGATTGATGAAGTCTTTTGGGATTGTACCGCCGGATGCACCGCGGGTACGGGAACTCCCGCGCCGCGGCAAAATGTCCGATGTAAATTCGATGCGCCGCAGCCCTCTTAGGATGCGAAGCCGAAGCCGCCTGACTTTGCTGGCTGGCCGGCGAGCTTTTGTCCAGTGAAGTCGTTGGCTTTGGCTTTCACGGTGGCGCCGGATCGCACCGCGGCAAGTTCCCTGCCCAATCGCCGCACAGCTTGCTGACCCGCCCCGTGTAAACTGAGCGATGGGAGGTCGCCTTTGGCCTCGGCTCTCGTTCACTACACAGCTGCCGCGGTTACCGATCGCGGCCGCAAGCGTTCCTCGAACGAGGATGCATTCGGCATCTCCGTAGAGCACGGCGTCTACCTGGTTTGCGACGGCATGGGTGGCGCCGCGGCCGGGGAGGTTGCCAGCTCCATGGCGGTGGACGAGATGCTGCGCCTGCTCACCAGCCGCGCCTTAGCCGCTCCGCTCAATTTGGCCGCGGAGGAGGCCGTCCGCGCCGCCAACGAGGCCATCTTCTCCCGCTCCCAGCGCAACCCCAAGTTCCGCGGCATGGGCACTACGCTGGTAGGGCTGCTGGTGGAGGAAAGCAGAGTGCTGGTGCTAAACATTGGCGACAGCCGCTGTTACCGCCTACGCAACCGCACTCTGGAGCAGCTTACCGCGGACCATTCCCTGGTTGACGAGTTGGTCCGGATGGGCCGCATGACCCCCGCCGATGCCCTGCGCTCTCCACTCAGGAACGTTATCACCCGCGCACTGGGCACTCAGAAGGAGGTCGCGCCGGACATCTTCGAGCACCAAGCCGAGCCGGGCGACCTCTTCCTGCTCTGCTCAGACGGACTGACCCGTGAACTCCCCGACTCGCTCATCGAATCCCTGCTCGCCGCCGATTCTTCCCTGGACGAACTTTGCTCCCGCCTGGTGAGCGCTGCAAACAAGGCCGGCGGCAACGATAACGTCACCTGCCTGCTGGTGCACGCGGCGTAGCCGGTCAATGCTGGGTGCCCCACCTGGGCGCCCTCTGGGCAGCGCGCCTCTGTTCTTGCGCCTAGGGTGGGAAAGCGCGGCTCTACCTGGTCAATGCTTCTTCACCCGCTGGAAGAGGAGTACCAGCGGAATGCAGGCCAGCGAGAGATATGCCAGCAAGCGGAAGTTGTCGGCATAGGCGAGCACGGCCGACTGCTGGAGGACGCTCCGGTATAGCGCCCCCAGGGCCTCTTGATGGGCAGCACTCGCGCTGGCCCCGGCATGAAAGAACCGTGCTCCGAGGCCCTGAATCATCCGCAACGTTGCCGGGTTCCCCGCGGTGAGGTTGGCGGCCAGGTAACTCTGGTGGGCCTGAGCGCCGCGCACCAGGAAGGTGGTGACCGTAGCGATGCCGACGCTGCCCCCGATATTGCGCATCAGGTTGTAGATGCCGGTGGCATTGCCAATTTCTTCCTTGCGCAGGCGGCTCAGGCTCATGGTGGTGAGCGGAACAAAGACAAACCCCATGGCGCAGCCGTTGAGCACATTGGGCACAATGACCGAAGCCATCCCTATTTCCAGGCTGATGTTGCTCAACATCCAGGTCGAGTAGCCGAGCAGGGCGAAGCCGAAGGCCATCAGCACACGGCCGTCGAAGTATCTCACCAAGACTCCCACCGCGATCATCGAGGCCATGGCGCCAAGGCCGCGCGGACTCACGGTCAGCCCGCTTTGCAGCGCCGAATAACCCATCATGGTCTGCAGGAACAGCGGCAGCATGGCGGTGGCGCCATAGAGAACAAAGCCATAAATGCCGGTAATCAGCGTTCCCATGCTGAAGTTGCGGTTGAGCAGCACGTGCAATTGAACAATCGGTTCGCGAACCACCATTTCGCGATAAAGGAAGCCCACAAGCGCGGCAAACGAGATTGCGGCCGTCCATCGAATCCATCCGGTCGCAAACCAGTCCATCTCCTGTCCCTTGTCCAGCATCAATTGCAACGAGCCCAGCCAGAGAGCCATCAAGCCGAAGCCCAGATAATCGATCGCTCCTCGAATTGCATTGCGCAGATAAGGAGGATCCTCCACGAAGAGATTGACCATGAACAGCGCCAGAATGCCTATGGGGAGATTGATGTAAAAAATCCAGCGCCAAGAGTAGCTATCGGTGATCCATCCGCCCAGCGTGGGGCCGATGACCGGAGCCACCACGACGCCGACGCCAAATACAGCCATGGCCGTGCCGTGGCGGCGGGGCGGAAAGCTCTCCAGCAGGATGGACTGAGCCAGGGGCTGCATGCCGCCGCCGCCGATGCCTTGGAGTACCCTGGCGACGATCAGCATGGGCATATTGATAGACATGCCACAGAGCAGCGAGGCGGCGGTGAACAGCAGGATCGAGCTCAGCAGCAGGCGCTTGCGCCCGATGCGCCGCGCGATCCAGCCCGAGGCCGGGAGCATGATGCCGTTGGAGACCAGATAGCTGGTCAAAACCCAGGTCGATTCATCCGTCGAGGCCGATAGGTTGCCGGCAATGTGCGGCAACGCGACGTTGGCCACCGAGGAATCGAGCACCACCATGAAGGTGGCCAGCATCACCGAGCCGGCAATGATCCATGGGTTCGCCGCGGGCTTCCACTCGGTGGGCTCGGCCCCTGGATTGCGGTGATCGCTGCTGGACATATATCTAGTTTAGTGTAGGGTGGGGGGAGTTTTGGGTCGGGCCTTGGCTTGCTCACTTGCGCTGGGTCGATGCGCGGATGACGAGTTTCGGGGTCACCAGTTCCGTTCTCGGACACACCGGACCTTTCGCGCCGACCAGCGCAAAAGCCAGTTCCGCGGTGTGCCGGCCGATTGCCGAACTGTCTTGATCGATGGATGTGAGCGGAACGCGCAGAAAATCCGAATAGAGCACATTGCCGCACCCGACCACCGCAATGTCCTCGGGGATGCGCAGGCCCGCATCGAGGATCGCCCGCATCGCGCCCAGGGCGATGGGGTCGTTGAAGCAGAAGATTCCGTCTGGCCGCGGGTTTGTCCCCAGCAGCTTCCTTGCGGCCTCGCAGCCTCCGGGCTCTCCTCGATCGTCGCCGGAGCTTCCAATGGAAACAACATGCTCCGCCAGGGGCGCCCGCCCTTGCTCGGCAAGGGCCAGCACAAAGCCCTTCAGGCGGCCCAGCGCGGTGCTGGTTTCCGGACCCCGAATATGCGCGATTTTCTGGCAGCCCCGCTCAATCAAGTGGTCGGTTGCCAGCAAACCGACAGCTTCGTCGTCCACGCCTACGAAATTCGCCGCCAGGCCGTCAAACTTCCGGTCGATAAGGATATAAGGGATTCTTCTTTCCTCGATGCGGCGAAAACTTTCGAAGGTACTCTGCGCCGAAGCAATCGCGATTACGTCAACCCGCCGCGCCAGCAGTTGCTCGATCTCCTGCCGCTCCAGCTCAGGATCTTCTTCCGAAGAGGTGATGATCAGGCCGTATCCATGCCCGCGGATTCCCGCCGAGATGGCTTTGGCAATCTGGGCGAAGAAGGGATGCAGCAGGTCGGGCACCACCAATCCGATGGTCCAGGTGCGTCCCGTAATCAGCGCCCGCGCCGCAAAGTTGGGCTGGTAGTTCAGCTCCTCGGTGCGCTTCAGAATTCGCTTCCTGGTCTTTTCGCTGATGTCGGGATGGCCGCGCAGCGCCTTCGAAATGGTGACCGTGGACAGGCCCAGATCCCGGGCAATGTCCTTCATGCGCACCGCTGCGCCTTTGCCTGGCTTCCCTTGCTCATCGCCGCCGACTTCAGAATTGCTCATTGCCGCCGCACACGAAGTGTGAACCTTCCAGACAGTATGCCGTCCAGCGTTCGCTTGAACAAGTATCCTCCTGGGCTCTCTTCAAGCGCCAGCCCTTTCCTGCGCGGTGTGGAAATCGAGGTTGACACAACCTTCGCGCCAGCGTATCCTTCGCGGGTTGAAGTTATCGATAACTGTACGCCCACAAGGAGGCCGAATGAACAAGCCAAGCGAGGACGAATTGGCTTCCATCGATCCAAAGGCAGTTCCGCAAAGAGAGCTGTTTACCGGGGCCGGTATGCCGGCTGTCGGCTTGGGCACCTTCGGCTCCGATCACGTCACCCCGGCCCAGGTTGCCGAGGCGGTCAAGGGGGCGGCCGCGGTGGGATACCGGCACTTCGACTGCGCTTCGGTATACGGAAATGAGGCGGAGGTGGGGGCTTCGCTGGCGGCCATTCAAGGCGGCGGCATCAAGCGCGAGGAACTGTGGGTTACCTCGAAGGTTTGGAACGACAAGCACGACGACGTGATCGCATCCTGCCGCAAGTCGCTCGCCGACCTGCGCCTCCAGTACCTTGACCTCTACCTGGTGCATTGGCCCTTCCCCAACTTCCATCCGCCGGGCTGCGATGTAACCTCGCGCAGCGCCGGCGCCAAGCCCTACATCCACGAGAACTACATGAGAACCTGGCGGCAGATGGAGGAGCTGGTGGATCTGGGCCTGGCGAGGCACATCGGCACGTCGAACATGACCATCCCCAAGCTGAAGCTGGTGCTTCGGGACGCCCGCATCAAGCCGGCGGTAAACGAGATGGAGCTGCATCCGCATTTTCAGCAGCCCGAGTTATTCAACTTTGTCGTGGAGAACGGCATACAGCCCATCGGTTACTGCCCCATCGGCTCGCCCGGCCGCCCCGAGCGCGACCGGACGCCCGATGACACCGCGCCCACCGAAGATCCGGTCATTGTGGAGATTGCCCGCCGGCACAGGATTCATCCCGCCGTGGTTTGCATCAAGTGGGCGGTGCAGCGCGGGCAAACGCCGATTCCGTTTTCGATTCACAACTACCGCGCCAATCTCGCCGGCGTTGTTGGCGATCCGTTGACGGATGAAGAGATGAGCGCGATCGCCGGGCTCGACCGCAACTGCCGGTTGATCAAGGGCCAGGTCTTCCTGTGGAAGGATGGGCAGAGCTGGGAAGCTCTCTGGGACGTGGACGGCGAGATTACGCCGCCGTAGTGATGGCGCGCAGAGGCCGTTCAGCCGGTTGAACCGAAGGAGAAGATCGAAATGAAAGAGACGATGACCGCCGCGTTCCTGCCCGGTGACTCGACTGTCGAGATGCGCACCGTGCCCGTGCCGGCTCCGGGGCATGGGGAAGTTCTGCTGCGCATGAAGGCTTCGACCATCTGCGGTTCGGATATTCGCTGCATTTATCACGAGCACCTGGGCAAGGGCCCCGAAGGCTACCAGGGCGTGATCGCCGGCCACGAGCCCTGCGGCCAGATCGTCTCCGCCGGCCCCGGCTGCCGCCGCTTCAAGGTGGACGATCGCGTGATTGTCTACCACATCTCCGGCTGCGGACTTTGCAACGACTGCCGGCGCGGCTACATGATCTCCTGCACCAGCGCCCAGTATCGCCGCGCCTACGGATGGCAGCGCGACGGCGGCATGGCCCAGTACATGATTGCGGAAGAAAAGGACTTGATCGCTCTTCCCGACGAGCTCTCCTATGCCGACGGCGCACAGGTTGCCTGCGGATTCGGAACCGTCTACGAGGGTCTGGAGAAGATCGGGATCGACGGCAACCATGCCGTGCTGATCACGGGCCTGGGGCCGGTGGGGTTGGCTACCGGCGCGCTCTGCCGCAAACTCGGCGCACAAAAGATCATCGGCATCGACGTCGTTCCCGAGCGCATGAAGATCGCTGTCGATCTGGGTCTTTGCGATGCGGTTCTGGCTTCCGGGCCTGACAATGTCGCGGAAGTGAGGTCGCTCACCGGCGGGATGGGAGTGGAGCGCGCGGTAGACTGCTCGGCGAATGCCGCCGCGCGCGCCACGGCCATCCGCGCCACCCGCAAATGGGGAAAGATCGTCTTCCTCGGCGAGGGCGGAACGGTCGAATTCAACCCGTCGCCCGACATCATTCACGATCAGAAGACGATTCTTGGATCGTGGGTGACTTCGACGTGGCTGATGGAAGAGCTGGTGGAGCGGCTGGTGCGCTGGGATCTTCATCCAGCCGAGATCGTCACGCACCGCTTCCCGCTGGAGCGCGCCGGCGAAGCCTATGCGCTGATGGCCAGCGGCAAGTGCGGCAAGGTTGCCGTCTGCCAGGATGAGGAGTTGGTGTAAAGTTGCGAGGAGGAGAGAAACGATGACCAGCTCGACCGTTTCCGCCATGCCCGATTGGGAGCGCCACTTCCGCGCCCTGCTACCTCTCTTTGGCCATCGCAACTGGATTGTGGTTGCCGATTCCGCCTATCCCGCCCAGTCGAAGCCGGGAATCGAAACGATCTTCGCCGGGCAGGCTCATATTCATGTGGTTCAAAGAGTCCTCGAAGCTATTACGGCGTGCGACCACATCCGGGCTAACGTCTTCGTGGACAAGGAACTGGCCTTTGTGGCCGAGAACGATGCGCCCGGCATTTCGGAATTCAGACAGCAACTTAATACTGCGCTGTACGGCAAGCGGGTCAACCGCATTCCGCATGAGCAGATCATTCAAAAGCTCGACCAATCCGCCCAGGTATTTCGCATTTTGATTGTCAAAACCGATATGACCATCCCCTACACCTCTGTCTTCTTCGAACTCGACTGCGGCTACTGGAACGCCGAGGCGGAGGAGCGCCTCCGCCAAGCCTTGCTCGTTGCGGATTTGAAATAGGCCGGGAAGACTCCGCAAAAAAGGAAGACTGAACCAGGCACCTTCCAGCGCGAACGGCGCCTTGAAAGGATTGAAACCGCAATGGCACTGAACAGGCGTGAGTTACTTCAATGGATGGGCGGCGCGTGCTCCGCTCTCGCTCTCTCGAGGTTTGCAAGGGGCCAGGCTGGGCTGGCTGCTCAAGGCGGCGGCTTCTTGCCCACGCGGTCCTCTTTGCAGGGTTACCGGATTCCCGATTGGTTCCGCGACGCGAAGTTCGGCATATGGTCCCACTGGGGGCCACAGTCGGCGATTGAGTTCGGCGATTGGTATGCCCGGACGATGTACCAGCAGGGGTCGAAGCAGTATCTGTACCATGTGGAAACCTACGGCCATCCCTCCAAGATCGGCTATAAGGATCTGGTCGATAACTGGAAGGCCGCAAAGTGGGACCCGGATCATTTGATCGGCCTTTATAAGAAGGCGGGCGCAAAGTACTTCGTCAGCATGGGCGTCCATCACGATAACTTCGACCTATGGGACTCGAAATACACGCGTTGGAACGCCGCCAACATGGGACCGAAACGCGACATCGTCGGAACCTGGGCGAAGGCTGCGCGCAAGCAGGGTTTGCGCTTTGGGGTCAGCGAGCATCTTTGGATCAGTTACAAGTGGTTAGCCGTGGCCCACGGCGCCGATAAGACCGGGCCGCTGGCCGGCGTGCCCTACGACGGCGCCGACCCCAAGTACGCGGACCTCTATCACGACGCCGACTGTGCCCGCCTCATGGACAAGCTCGATTGGAGCGACAACGACATTCCCGATTCCTGGAAGCTCCACTACCTTGACCGCATGACCGACCTGATCGATAAATATCAGCCGGACCTTCTTTACACCGACGGGCATCTTCCCTTCGAGGATATTGGGCTGAAGATGGTGGCGCATCTCTACAACGTGAGTGCGGAGTTGCACGGCGGTCAGACCGAGGCGGTTTACACCAGCAAGGAGGCCACCGATTGCGCCATCGGCACCTGCCTGCTCGACCACGAGCGCGGCGTGTCGGAAGGCATCGCGGCGAACCCGTGGCAAACCGACACTTGCATCGGCCAGTGGCATTACAACCGCGGCGAGAAGTACAAGACGGCTAAGAAAGTGGTCGACCTGCTCACCGACATCGTCAGCAAGAACGGCAACCTGCTTCTGAACTTCCCGCTGCCCAACTCCGGTCAGCTCGACTTGGAAGAGATGAATGTGCTCGAAGACATCACTGCATGGATGGCGGTGAACAGCGAGGGCATCTACAGCTCGCGCCCGTGGAAGATTTACGGCGAAGGCCCGTCCACGCAGACGAAGATCGAGACCGGAAACTTCAACGAGGACAAGCAGAAAGACCTCACCGCGGCGGATGTTCGCTTCACCGTCAAGAACAGCACCCTCTACGCCTTCGTCATGGGCTGGCCCGAGAAGACGGCGGTTGTCAACGCGCTCGGCCTGGCCAGCCCGCAGAATCCGGGCAAAATTCGCAATGTTGAGCTGCTTGGGTACAAGGGTGATCTCAAGTGGAAGCAGGACGACGTTTCGCTGCGAGTTGAGATGCCCGCCGAGAAACTCTCCGATATCGGCATTACGCTGAAGGTCGAACTGGCGTAACGATGCGGCCGCGCGCCGCGGAAGCGAATGCGCGAAGGCTAGAGAGCGGCCTCCGATTCCGGCCCCGTCATGCGTGCGCCCGCAGCGGAGAAGATGAGAGCGGGAGCGAGGACGAAGCCGGCGATCAGGCGGGGCATGCGGCGAAAGTCATTCAAGAGCGAACGTCCGGTGTGGCCGGTGAGGAAGGCGCCGCGGCGCATCACATGCAGATGGAAGAGCGCCGAGACGACAGTGAAGAGGCAGACCATCAGAGTGACCCTTCCAGGAGCGCTTGCCCCCGCAACGCGATGGGCAAGCCAGTCGAGAAACTGGGCTGGTAAGGGAACGCCGAATACAACGGTCAGATTGCCCAGCAGGCGGGAGCGAAAGCCAAGCGCCCTCTGCTGCAGGCCGGCGTAGAGCCCGGCCGTGAAAGTGACATAGATTAGTTCCACCAGAACAATGGAGAGGCCGCCCCGCAGGCCGGTGCGCGCCATGGCCGCTAGATACACTGAGCAGCGGGCGGTAGCGCTCATCAGGGCGCACTTCCAGTTCCAGCAGGCGATGGCCTGCGGAAGGATGGGAGAACGGCTGGCAGGGTTCATGCCTTTATCGTGGACGGCCGCTGCGAATGCAGCATCAAGTTCCGGTTACAGCGAAGTTTAGATTGGCCGCATACCGTAATCAGGTAGATTCCCCTGCGCCCTTCCCCGGTGTGACTCGGGTCACGGTAGGCGGCAGCGATGCCCGATACCCTCGAAGTGAGGGTTGCATCGCGGAGCGAGCGCCCGGAAGCAATATCCGAAACAATCGAGGAGTCTTTCATTATGGCTTACGTAGTTACAGATGCCTGCACGCTGGATTTTGTGTGCGTTGCAGAATGCGCCACCGCCGCCATTGCGCCGATGGCAGGCGACGCGGCCGCCAAAACCGTCTCCCAGGTCTACATCAACCCCGACGAGTGCATCGACTGTGGCAACTGCGCTGACATCTGCGCGCAGAACGCAATCTTCCCCGGCGACGACCTGCCGCCTGAAAAGGCCCATTTCGCAGCGAAAAACGCGGCGTATTTTCAGTAGAGTATCCGCCCGCAAGCAGCGGAAATAACCCGTGGAGCAAGCGGCGTTGGTATCTGCCCCCGGTGCGCCGGTTGGCCGGGACCGGGGTCTAATTCGCGCTCTTGCCTGTTCCAAAGATCCTTTGCAACAGGCTGCGGTGATCGGCCGCGTGGTCGCAGGAATCGGTGGGCGCGGTGCCGTCGAGGAAGGCAACTGCGTCGCTGTCGGGGCAGGCTTCGTCGCTGAGCAGTTTGCTGGCCTTGTCGATGGCGACGATCTCGACGCCATTGGGCGGCGGGAAGCCGTTTGTGTCGGAGTATTGCGGAAGCAGGACGGCCTTCTTCATGAACTCGGCCCAGATGGGAGCGGCGGCATCGGCGCCGTGAATCTTGACGTCGGTGTAGTCATCGTTGCCGACCCACACAATGCACAGCAGATTGGAAGTGTAACCGGCGAACCAGGCATCGTGATCCGTGCCGGTTTTGCCGGCAGCGGGCGCGGTGAAGCCGAGGAGGCGCGTGCCGGCGCCGGTACCATGGTTGATGACATTCTCCAGCATGTTTGTGGTGAGATAGGCTACGCGCGGGTCCAGCACCTGCCTTGAATTCGGCGTGTAGTCGGTGACGATGTCGCCGGTCGAGTTGCGCAGGCTGGCCAGCATCCACGGATCCAGATGCAGGCCTCCGTTGGCGAAGACGGTATAGGCGCCGGCCATGTCGAGCGGCGTTGCGTCGTAGGAACCGATTGCCATGGAGGGTGTTCCGCGCGCGCTCTTGATGCCGGCTTCGCGTGCCAAGGCGGCCACGCGATCGAAGCCGACCATTGAGGCCAGGCTAATGGTCGCGTTGTTCAATGACTTCTGCAAAGCGAATCGCGCCGTGACGGGGCCGAAGTACTCGTCCGCGTCGTTGCGTGGCGTGTATTCGTAAGGCGTCCCTTCGCCATACGTGGTCTGCTCGTCGGAAAGCATCGTGAGCTGCGAGAAGAGCTTGGTCTGCCCAGGGAGCACGGTGCCCTCGACGGCTGTGGCGAAGGCGCTGGCGTAAACAAAAGGCTTGAAGATGGAACCCGTGGGACGGTGTGCGACGGCGTGGTTGACCTGGCTGTTGCCGTAGCTGCGGCCGCCAACCAGAGCAAGAACCTGGCCGGTGTGGGGATTGAGCGCGACCAGCGCGACCTGGGGATAGAGGTAGGACTTGCCGGCCTTCCTGTCGCGGGCGTGGAGCTTGTCCACCCGCGCATCGACAACATGGATGGTCTCTTCGACGGCGGCGGTAGCTTCGCGCTGCAGGTCGGGGTCGAGCGACGTGTAGATGCGCAGGCCTTCGCGGTTGAAGTCGCGCTCGCCGAGCTTCTGCAGCAACTGATCGTGCACCAAGTCGACGAAATAGGGCGCCTCGCTGGCGTCTACGCTGGCCGGCGTCAAATGGAGCGGATCCGCCTTGGCGCGCTCGGCTTGGTCCTTGGTGATAGCGCCCGTTTCGACCATCGAGTCCAGCACCAGGTTGCGGCGCTCGATGGTGCGCTCCGGATGACGGAAGGGATTGAAGTAGTTTGGCCGCTGGATGATACCCGCAAGCATTGCGCACTCGGCCAGATCGAGCTGGCCCATATCCTTGCCAAAGTAGGTCTGCGAGGCCTCGCCGAAACCGTCGATGGAGAAGCTGCCGCGCTGGCCAAGGTTGATCTGGTTGGCATACATCTCAAAGATCTGCCTCTTCGAAAAGCGTTCTTCGAGCTGAAAGGTGATGACGATCTCAATGATCTTGCGTTTGATGCGCTTTTCAGGCGTGAGAAAGAAGCCGCGCGCCAACTGCATGGTCAGCGTGGATCCGCCTTGCTGCTTCTGGCCCGTGGCCAGGTCGCGGAGAACCGCTTCAAAGAGCCGCCAGTAGTTGACGCCGCCGTGCTCAAAGAAGCGCCGATCCTCGATGGCAAGCACGGCCTGCACCAGGTTGGCGGGGATTTCGTCGTAGGAGATCAGCCTCCGCTTGGTGCGGTTGGTATCGTTGCTGAGGCCGGTGATGAGTAGCGGCTCCAGCTCGTAACTCGACAGCTGTTGGCCATGATCGTCGCTGATGGAAACTACAAAGCCCGAATCTATGTGGATGGTCGCGCCATCCTGCGAGTGATAGGACTCCGGGCCGGGATGCACCGCGATGGCGCGTCCACTCATCGAATAGGTGCCCAGCCGCGAGGTCTGCGGCGCGCCATCCGTGGAGTAGCCCGCCTCACGCAGTTCATCGGCGATGAGGCGGACGCTGAGCTTCTGTCCGGGGCGGACTTCGCGCGGCGCGGCATAGATTTTGGCGGTATTGGCAAAGATGGGCTGCTTGAGCCGCTCGTCCACAACATGATGGTACGCGGCATAGAAATAGCCGAAGACGCCAATGACCCCCAGCACGCCAACTGCCGCGGTCATCATCCCCATGCGCAGCAGGATATCTGCCCAGTGCCGTTTTCCCCTGGGCCTTCTCCATCGGATTCTCACCGCAATCGCCGCCATTTCAGTTCCTGTGCCGAGCTTCTAGCTGTTAGCTTTTAGCCTTTCCGTGCTGAAGCTAGCTCTTGCAGACTCAATACCGCGCGTTTACGCAAGATCGGCTAATGGCTAACAGCTGAGAGCTATTAGCTGCCCTTACGCTTCAATCGCCGTCTACAGTGCATCTTCCTCAGCGCGGGCCCTGACCGACGCGACTACGTTATTGATCGCCACATCCACGCTGGCCGCCGTCGAGCGCGTCACCAATTCGACGAATCCGCCGGCGGCCTTCCTGCCCACGTTGATGCGGTAGGGAATCCCAACCAGGTCCGCATCCTTGAATTTGACGCCGGCGCGCTCGTCGCGGTCATCCAGCAGCACGTCCAGGCCCGCTGCTTCCAGCTCCGCGGCCAGCTTTTCGCCGGCCTCGGCGAGCGAAGCATCGGAGGAATTGGTCACCGTCACCACCACGGTGAAGGGGGCGATCGCGGCCGGTAGCCAGAAGCCGCTCTTGTCGTTGGACTGCTCGACGGAGGCGGTCAAGATTCGCTCGATGCCGATGCCGTAGCTGCCCATGATGGGCGTGACTTCCTTGCCGTTCACATCCAGCACGCGCGCGCCCATGCTCTCGGAGTATTTGTAGCCGAGCTTGAAGATGTGGCCGATCTCGACCGCTTTTCCGACGACCAGCCGGCCTGCGCAACCTTCTTTCGGGCAGGCTTCGCCCTCGTTCACGCTGCGAATGTCGGCGCTCAGGGTCCAGGTGAAATCGCGGCCCGGCATGACGTTGCGCAAATGGTAGTCGAGCTTGTTAGCGCCGCAGACCATGTTCTTCCTGCCTTCAAGAGACTTGTCGATGAGGACCAAGGGCGTCGAACTACTAACCTCGGAAAGAAGAAATTTTACGCGACATCCCTTCGTGTCATATTCGCCATCGCGTTCGAGGGCGTCTAGGAAAGACGCGCCTTCATACCCTTTTCCATCGGCTGGTGTGAGGCCTTTCGGTCCGAGGAAACCCGCGGGTGCATGGAAAACCTCCTCGATTTCATCAGCCAGCATCGGCCTGAGTTCAGAGGCGAAAACAGATGCCATCAGTTTCGTCTCATTGACTTGGTGGTCACCTCGTAAAAACACGACAGTGTGCTTCCATTTGCCGAAAATGAACGCCATGTATGCCACGCACTTGATGTCGCTCACCGGCGAAATCTTAAAGAAAGCGGCCACATCGGCGATGGCGGCGCATCCAGGCGTGTGCACCAGTTCGGGCACACCGTCCCCGGTTGTCTCCATCTCAACCACGGGATCAAGCGAAGAAGTGGCCTTCTCAAGATTTGCCGCGTAGCCGCAGACGGGGCAGCTTGCGATCAGGTCTTCACCGGCGTCGGTGTAGACCATGAACTCCTGCGATTGCGAGCCGCCCATGGAGCCGGAATCGGCTTCGACGGCCACAAACTTCAGCCCACAGCGGGTGAAGATCCTGCGATAGACGGCATCGTGCAGCTCGAAGCTCCGATCCAGGCCGGCCCGGTCCATGTCGAAGGAGTAGCTGTCTTTCATGGTGAATTGGCGCACGCGCAGCAGCCCCGACTTGGGCCGCGGCTCGTCGCGGAACTTGGTCTGAATCTGGTACCAGATCTGCGGCAACTGCTTGTAGCTGCGCAGCTCGCTGCGCGCGATCGTGGTCATGATCTCTTCGTGGGTCATGCCCAGGCACAGCTCCGCCCCCTTGCGGTCCTTCAGCCGGAACATGTTGTCGCCCATGCCTGTCCACCGGCCGCTCTGCTCCCAGGGTTCTTTCGGCAACAGCGCCGGCAGGTAAAACTCCTGTCCGATCTTGTCCATCTCTTCGCGGACAATGCCGACGATCTTATTGATCGAGCGCTGGCCGAGGAAGAGGTAGCTGTAGATGCCCGCGCCGAGCTGGCGGATGTAGCCGGCGCGGAGCAGGAACTTGTGGCTGGCCACTTCGGCGTCTGCCGGGGCCTCGCGGAGAGTGGGAACAAACAGCTTTGACCAGCGATGCATGGAGATGAGTGCGTACCTTCCCGTTCGCCTGCCGCCCCGGCAACAAAGCGCATGCCCTTTGGGCATCGCAGGGACCCCGGTTCCGAGTCGAACGCAAGACAAAATTGGAGCAGTCTCCATTCTAAATCTTCGCGGAGTGGGGACGGTCCGACAGGGCTCTTCTTACGGCAAGCTGCCGGCTACGGAGCCGGTAATTACGCCTGCTTTCGAAAGAACTTCGCCTGGGGGCTTGGCCGGGGCCGGTCTTCCCTTCCAGGGCTGGATGCCCGCTGGCTCTGCGGTGAAATGCCCATGATCGGTGCGCAACGCAGGTGTCTGGGCCCAGGTCTAACAAGGCTCGCCTGCAGGCAATTCGGCCGGCCAGGGCAAAACACGCCGCAGAAAAACTCGATCTGGAAGGAGGCGGGGGTTCAGCCCCCGCATAATGCCAGTAGAACCAACGCGGGCTAAACAGACTGCTGAACAGCTCCGCCTCAAGGTAAGAACCGGGGAAGATCTGGCCTGAGGCGCGACGCAATCCCTTGCGCCAGGGCGACCTGATGGGAACCGGATGTTACATCGAGATTTGTAAGTTCGATCACGGTGAATTGGTCGTTCACAAAGTGGAAGATCGCAGAGCCGAGGAATCCTGGATGACCAACGATTTGATGCCCGTTGATGCTTCCAGTGAACCAACCCAGTCCGTAGGGCATCCCATCCATGAGTGCGAGATTCCCATTCTTGAGCGCCGTTGCCGTCCACATTTGGTTCAGCGCTTCTGGCTTTACCACGCGGCCTTGCGTCAGAGCGATCATCCACTTTGCAAGATCGTCCGCAGTGCTCAACATGCCGAAATAGGAGGGAAGCTCATGCTGCCAGATGCGCCGTTCCTGTTCGAGGCGGCCATTTTGCATCGTGTATTTCGAGACGTGATTCTTTACGATCGCTCGCCGGTCGAGGATGCTGGTTTGGGTCATCCCGAATGGAGCAAGAATACGCTGCTGCATAAACTCGGCGTATCTCAAGCCGGATACTTTCTCGATGATCATGCCCAAAAGAAAATATCCAGAGTCGCTGTAGGCAGCGCTCTCGCCAGGGGCGAATTGTAGAGGCCTTTTCGCGATATCGTCGAAGTGCCTTTGGGTGCTGATGTTCAGCAAGGGCGAACCGTCACATTCCACCCAGCCTAGGCCGGCTATGCCTGAGGTATGGGAAAGCAATTGACGCACTGTAATGTCTTTCCAGGCAAGCGGGGTATGGTTGATGAACTTGCTGATTGGATCGTCGAGCTGGAGTTTGCCGTCTTGCACGAGCAGCATGATCGCAGTCGCCGTAAATGGTTTGGTGACCGAAGCAATCTCAAACACGCCATCGGTGCGCAGGGGCGTATTCGTTTCGAGATTCTCCGATCCATAAGCTCGTTCTTCAACAATCTTTCCATGATCGATGACGGCGAATACCACACCTGGGATCTTCTTTGCTTCCATCTCTTGCTGGATGTAGGAATCCAACCCATCTGAACTGGCCCACCCGGCGCTCGCGCAGGAGCATCCGGCCATGAAAAGCACTAATATGCGTTGGAGCATTCCCATGCAAATCCTCGCAACCACGGAACAGGGTTGACCTTCACCGGCGAACTGGTTACCAATTCTTGCCGCTTTGAATTCTGCACTCATTGCTCCGCCTCATGTTGAAGTCCCTTGAAATGCGCCTGTCACAATGAAACTCCGGCGTTCCGGCGCCTCACCGTCAACGCACAGGATCGCCACTGTTGGAGATACCCCTGAGAGTCCATGGAAGCAAGAAACTGCGTTCATGAAACCGGGCACAGATCTCGCGCGTAAGCCATACCATAGGGATTCCCGCTCCCAGCGCCTTGGAGATCGCCGCCTGCCTCATACTCACAGAAGCGGCGTTCCAAGGCTCGAATCGTTTCTTTGCCGTCCGGCCCGGGAGGGATTCCTTCGGAATCCCTCCCGCAGGGAAATATCTGCTGATTAGCGAAGGGCCCCTCCCGTCGGCGATTCAGGCTTTTGGTCCCTGCTCCGCCGGCGCCGCCAGAGCGTAGACGTATACCAGCATCGCCACGCCGATGAGTCCCGGAATCAGGCCGCTGAGATAGACCGAGCCCCCTAGCAGCGCATGCAGAAAGATCATCGCCCCAATGCCAAGGGCTACATTGATCACGCCGCCGATCTTCAGGCCTTCGCGGCGCTGGAGCCTCTTGAGACGCTCATCTTCCCGAAGCGCCTCGATAGCAGCCTTGGCGCCATCGCCTCCGGCCTCGGTAATCCGCCGCAGCGTCTCCGACTTGTAAAACGCGTCGCGCTCCCTGCGCCGGTTGCCCATCCAAATGGCTATGCTGATGAACGTAAACATCGACACGATGGCGACTATCGGAACCATGACGCCAAGCGCTTCTACGAGCCCATGTGAATCCATCTCTTCCTCCTTGCCGGGGTATCTCCCCATGCGCTTGGTACGACAGCCATGCCGCGAAACAGGTTGCATAATTTCAGAAACCGGCCCAGTTGCGAGAAAATGCAACCAGAGCGGCAGAGAAATGGTCGTACCCTTTCTGAGGAGAGCTTTTCAGGGTGAACGCCGCGATCAGCGCCGAAGAAGACCTGGCCGACGTGAGCCGCGTGCTGGCCGGCGACGCGCAGGCCTTCGAGGGCATCGTCCGCCGCTGGCAGGGGCCGCTCGTCAACATGGCCTGGCGCTACTGCCGCGACCGCGGACGCGCCGAGGAGCTGGCTCAGGAAGCCTTCCTCCGTGCCTGGCGCGGGCTGGGCCAGTGGCGGCGCGAGTCCAGCTTCTCCACCTGGCTTTTTGCGCTGGCCGCCAACGTCTTCCGCTCCGAACTGAGGCGCTTTCCCACCGTCACCGTGCCTCTTGAAACCGCGCCCGAGCCCTCCGGCCCAGCCACGCAGCACAACACTTTGTCCAAAGGGTTAAGCCACGGAGCGGTCCGGCGAGCCGTGCTGGCCCTGCCTCAGCGCTATCGCGAGCCGGTGGTTCTGTTCTATTTTCATGAAATGGACCTGGCCGCCGCGGCGCGCACCATGGGCCTGCCCGAGGGAACCATGAAGGCGCGGCTCAGCAGGGCGCGGGCGCTGCTGCGACGGCGATTTCCGCACCTCGAAGCCGAGCATTCTGAAATGGAGTTTGAAACTCTCACCACCGGAAAGGAGGCTTGAAGATGAACCGGACCAGGAACAGTAGCGACGAGTTGGAACTGACCAGGATCGACCACATTCTGGCGTCGGAGGAGCCGCTGATCCCCTCTTCGGGCTTTCTGGAATCGGTCATGGAGAGCGTGCGTGAGGAGGCGGCCGCTCCTCCGCCCATCCCATTCCCCTGGAAGCGCGCCATACCCGCGATTCTGCTCACCGCCGGCATCTTCGGCTGGGCCGGAATCGAGTTTGTGCGTCTCGGCCTGCCCGCAGCCGGCAGCCTGGCCGCCGCGGGCTCCGCATCGCTTGCCTTGCCGCATTTTTCCGCCGCCGCTGTGCAGCCGTTCGAACCGGCCGGCTGGGTAGCCCTGGCGCTGGGAACCTCGCTGCTCTCCTGGCTGCTGGCCCGCCGCCTCGCCGGACGCTCCGGCCTGCTGTAGCGGCTGGCCCCGAGCCGCTACTCGATTGCGAAGACGGCGTAGACGGCGGCTTCCCGGCTCACCTTGCGCGGCTCGATGGCCAACGCCTCCGGCACGGTTATGTAACCTGCCCCGCCCCCACCGCTATTGTTGGCCAAAGCCCCCGAGTAGCGTTCCGGGCTGGCTATTTGGTTCGTCACATAGACCAGCGCGCCAAGATGAACCCCCATACCCTTGGCCAGCACCTCCGCGTCAGCTTTGGCGCGCGCGGCCGCTTTGTCAAGCGCCTGGTCTTCGAGCGCCTTCTCGTCCTTCACTGTCCAATCAATCCGACCGCTATCGGTGGCGCCTGCGGTGATTGCCACGTCCAGTATCTCGGCAGCACGTTCCGGTGGAGTCTTGACAGTCCATTCTTGCACCAGCTTGAACTTGTGCGACTTGTACCCAATGCTGTCCAAATGCTGCGACTCACTGCGGATCGAAGTCTCCGGAATCCCGGCCTGCTTGAGCGCGGACACAATATCGTTCGAGGTCTTCGCACCCGCGGCATAAGCAGTCTTGGCGTCGGAGGGCTGTGTCTCAAAGCCAATGTGCAGAATGGCGATCTCCGGGTCGGCAGTTACCCGCTCCTCGGCGCTGACGGTGAGCGTGCGGTTGCTGGGTTCGATCTTCAGTTGAACCTGGGCGGTCTGCTGTGCGATGGCTGCCGAGCAGCCCGAGAAGAGTACAAATGCAACGATTGCTTGCCTTCCGTCCATATTTGGGTTCCTTTCAACCCTTGGACGGAAAGCATACAAGATGGGCTCATGGGTTTGCCGCGCGAGTTTCCATTCCTCACCGACACAAAGCGCCCCTCAGTCTGACAAAACCTCCTAAGCTCCCAATTTTGAACGATCCCGCGACCGCCTGGAGTACTATATCTGCGAGGTTCGAGGAGCCCCTATGAACGTCTCCAATCTTCGTATGGCGCTTATGATCGCGCTCTCCGGTATTGCCCTGCCATGCTTGACGGCTCAACAGCCGCAGCCGCCTCAGCCCGCGCAACAGCCTGATGCCGCCCAGCCGGCGCCCCCGCGGCCAGCCTCGCCGGCACAGCCCCCGCAACCAGTCTCGCCATCTTCGCCGGCACAAGCTCCAAACCCGGCGCAGCCTGTCAGGAACCCCGATGGCACCTACACCATGCGCATGAATACGCGCCTGGTTGTGCTTGATATGGTTGTCCTTGACGCCAAGGGCGCAGTCGTCAAAGATCTGAAGCGCGACGACTTTCAGGTTGAAGAAGCCGGCCAGCCGCAGACCATTCTCAACTTTGAAGAGACGGGCACGCATACCCCCGGCCCGGAGATGGCCATCGACTCCACTGCCGATCTGGATCGCCTCGCGCCGCGTGCTCCCGTCGATATCATCCTGCTCGACGAGTTCAACACCCGATTTGAAGATATGGCCTTCGCTCGCTATTCGTTGAAGAAATACCTTGAAAAGCAGCCTGCAAAACTCATCACGCCGACGATGCTGATCGCGGTCGATCTGCAGCACTTTACCGTGCTGCGCGACTACACGCAGAACAAGGACGAGATCATTTCCGCTCTCGATCATCATTTCGCGGTGAATCCGTGGCAGGTTCACCAGGGCGCCTGGGTCGGCGAGCGATACGCCACCGCCTTCATCACGCTGAGGCGCGTGGCTGAGGCAGTGATCGGCCATCCAGGCCACAAGAACATGATCTGGATCGGTCGCGGCTTTCCTTCGTCCCGTCTTGGCGGCTGGCCCATCGACACGGAGAATCGTATTTACAACGCCGTGCAGGATTGTGTGAACATCCTGCGAGACGCGCGGGTAACGCTCTATACCATCGATCCAGCGGGCGTCCTTGTCGACCCAGGGGTCTACGGCGGCGACTCCATGACTGATCCATTTGGCGGGAACTATGAGTTCAACAAGTTGGCCAAGGCGACTGGTGGCCGGACCCTTCACGGACGCAACGATGTGGACATGGAGATCCAGACCGCCATCCAAGATGGAGCCAACTTCTACACGCTCACTTACCGCCCAGGAAACACCTCCCTCGATCCCCAGAAGTTTCGCAGAATCAAGGTCACAGTCGACCGGCCGGGACTCAGCGTGGTCACGCGGGAGGGTTATTACCTGCAGTATGGACCGGGGCGAGTGAATCCCGAGAAACCATCGCAGCGTCTCATCTCGGACCTGGTTTCCGCCGATTCCAGCAACATGGTCTATGACGGCGTTTCCATCGCGCCAAAGCAGTCGGCCACCGATCCGGATTCGTTCACGGTGCATGTAGACGGCCACGCATTGGTGTGGACTTACGCCACCGATACTGAACCTCGCCATACCGAGGTGATCCTGATAGCATCCACCTTCGATAAAAAGGGCAAAGAGTTGAAACGGGATGCGAAAGTCATCAAAATCGCCGCTCCGGCTTCTGCGCCCCCCAATGGCAGGTATTTGCATGACCTGAACATTCCGTGCAAGATCGATCGCAACCCCAAGGCGGTTCGCGTCCGATTCTCCGTCCGCGTATCGGCGACCGGGCGAATTGGAACCGCGGATGTGGAGCTTGGACAAGAGCCAGGCACGGCTCCTCCGGCACAGTAAGTATCTTCGGGCATAGCCGGAGGCCTTTTGGTTGGTGGCCCCTCAAAGGGGCCTGTATGGAAGCGTTCCATCCCGGCAGCAGCCCGTCGCCCGCGCCGTAGGCGCAATGGTTGTTAGCCCCGCGCTTCAGCGTGGGGTGGCGAAACCAACCATTTATCCGGAGTCCCGTAGGGACGGTGCTATAAACGCCCGCCCGGCATTCTGCCAGCCGCGTGAGTCCAACGCTGGGGCGCATTCGAGCGCCCCAATCCGGCTCTCTACTGCATGCCCGCGTGCTTCGCCCCGAACCGCCGCAGCTTTTCCAGCGTCGCCGCCGCCTGTCCGGAGTCGATGGCCTCGGCGCCCAGCCGAACGCCTTCTTTCAAGTCGCCGGCCAAGCTCGCGGCCACCAGCGCCGCCGCCGCGTTCAGCAGCACAATGTCGCGCCGCGCGCCTGGCATTCCGGTCAGCACGTCGTAAAGCAGGCGGGCGTTGGTCGCCACGTCGCCGCCCACAAACTGCTCAAGCCGGGCTCGGGGCAGGCCGGCCATCTCGGGAGTGATGCGCGCGGCCTTCAAGGTGGGCTCGCCGCCGGCCTCCCCCTCTTCGATCCGCGCTACCACCGACTCGCCGGTCGTGGTCAGCTCGTCAATGCCATCCGCCCCATGGACCACAAAGGCCCGTTTTGCGCCCAGCGCCGCCAGCGCCCGCCCCACCAGCAGCACGCGGCTGGGCGCCAGCACGCCGATCACCTGCACGCGCGCCCCGGCCGGGTTAGTCAGCGGCCCGCACAGGTTGAAGATGGTCCTGAAGCCCAGCGCCCTGCGCAGCGGCCCTAGCGCCTTCATCGCCGGGTGATAGAGCGGCGCAAACAGGAACATGAATCCGGTCTCGCGCAGGCACTCGACGGCCAGCTCCGGCCCCAGCGCGATGGGCACGCCCAGCGCCTCCAGCACGTCTGCCGCGCCGCACAGCGATGTAACGGCCCGGTTGCCGTGCTTGGCCACCTTGGCTCCGGCAGCCGCGGCCACCAGCGCCGCTCCCGACGAGATATTGAAGGTAAGCGGTCCTCCGCCGCCGGTGCCCACAACGTCCACCAGTTCGTCCCGCTCAGCGGCGGTGAAAGGCAGCGGCGTGGCGCGTTCCCGCATCACCTGGACAAAGCCCGCCAGCTCCGGCGCCAGTTCGCCCCGCGTAGCCAGCACGGTGAGCAGCGCCGCGGTCTCCACCTCAGGCACGCCGCCGGCCAGTATCTCTTCCAGCACGCCGGCCGCCTGCTCGCGGGTCAGCGCCGCGCCATCCTCGGCCAGCGGTTTCAGCAGTTCCCTCAAAGACGCCATATGCTTCCATGATACCGGCGAGCCACGGCTGCATGGCGCCCACACTGCTGGCAAGTCCACGCAACCCTCGGCGTTCTTTGCCGCGGCGGATGGAACCTGGGATGCCCGCAAATAGCTATGAGCTAAAAGCTAATAGCTAGAAGCTAAAGGCTGCCCTTACACGCCGATAACCGCGCAGAGCTCCTTGACGGCGGCGGCGCTCTTCTTCAGGGCGGCGTCTTCTTCCTCAGTGAGCTTGATCTCGACGATCTTCTCCAGGCCCGCCGCGCCCAGCTTGCAGGGGACGCCGATGAAGTAGCCCTGGATGCCGTACTCGCCTTCGAGATAGGCGGCGCAGGGAAGAATCTTCCTCTTGTCCTTGAGGATGGCCTCGACCATCTCGACGGCCGCCGCCGAGGGCGCGTAGTAGGCGCTGCCGGTCTTGAGATGCTTGACGATCTCCGCTCCGCCGTCGCGGGTGCGCTGGACGAGGGCCGCGAGCCGGTCGGGAGCGATGAGTTCGGTGATGGGAATGCCGGCGACCGTCGAATAGCGAGGGAGCGGGACCATGGTGTCGCCGTGGCCGCCCAGCACGAAGCCGGTGACGTTCTCGACGCTCACGTCGAGCTCGGCGGCGATGAAGGCGCGGAAGCGCGCCGAGTCGAGGATGCCGGCCATGCCAATGACCCGTTCGCGGTTGAAACCCGCTTGGCGATAGGCGGCCTGGGCCATGGCGTCCAGCGGGTTGGAGACGACGATGAGAATCGACTCCGGCGACTGCGCGACCACCTTTTGGACCACGTCGGACATGATCTTG
>JBEKDH010000047.1:0-27217 GCA_050014455.1 Occallatibacter sp. | reverse complement strand
GGAGACGTGCCCACGCTGGAGACCCTGGCCGCCGTCTGCATACTGCGCCAGCGCGTTCCCGATCTGCGCATCCGCGTGGTCAATGTGGTGGATCTGATGGCGTTGCAGCCTACCTCCGAGCACCCGCATGGGCTTTCGGACGAGGAGTTCGACCAGCTCTTCCCGGTCGGCGTGCCGGTGGTCTTCGCCTTCCACGGCTATCCCTGGCTCATACACCGGCTCACCTACCGCCGGCACAACCACGACAACATCCATGTGCGCGGCTACAAGGAGGAGGGCACTACAACTACGCCCTTCGATATGTGCGTGCTCAACAACATCGACCGCTTCCAGCTTGCGCTGGACGCAATCAAGCGTGTGCCGCGGCTCAAGCCGCTGGCCGCGACCGCCGAGCAGTGGTACTCCGAGGCCATTCAGCGCCACAAGCTCTATGTGGCCGAGAATGGCGACGACCTGCCCGAGATCAAGAACTGGCGCTGGCCGAGGAGCTAAATCGCAAACTAACTGGGTGCCCCAGGTCTGGATTTTCAGACCTGGGATTCCACGCTGAGACGCGTAACCAAAAATCACCTGTTCAATGGAATCATACGATGAGTGAACCTGTTTTCAAGCTGTCGCGTCTTCGCAGTGCTCCTGTTTCAGATGAGGAGTTGATAGCAGACTTGCGCCGTGTTGCCGAATTGCTTGAGACAGAAACAATGTCACAAGATCAATACAAGTTGCAGGGGCATTTCAGCATAACTACTTATCGAAATAGATTTGGTAATTGGAACAATGCACTTTTGAAATCAGGAATTGAAGTCTCGAATGAAACAGATATTCCAGATGAGAAGTTGATAGCAGACTTACGTCGTGTAGCTGGATTACTTGGAACTGAAAGAATCACAAGAGAGCAATACGAATTGCACGGGAAATATAGCGGAGGTGTTCAAAGTAATCGTTTTGGTACATGGAACAAGGCACTGCTTCGGGCAGGTCTTAAGATTTCACATAGGAATGATATTCCTGATATTGATCTATTTGAGAACATCCTTACGCTATGGCAGCACTATGGTCGTCAACCCCGTCGAGATGAACTTGCCTTTGCTCCATCACATATTTCACAGAGTCCATATAATCTCCGTTTCGGATCATGGATGAACACACTGAAAGCATTCGTAGATTATGCCAATAGAGCTGACGCAGAATCTGTTGAAAACACTATTGAAGAAGCTACTGGAATTCCGATTAACAATACGACAGAAAACGTGATTGATAAAACTACAGAAAACTTGGTTATAGGGAAAACCGAAAGATCGAAGGATAAACCGATAGTTAGTAAACGAGGTCCAAGGTATCCCGGACGCATGCTAATAATGCAAGTTTTGATTCGTGACCAAGGAATATGCCAATATTGTAAAAGAGCCGCCACTGCGGATAATCTCAATTACCATATCGATCATATAATTCCATGGATCAAAGCTGGACCGACTATTCTCTCAAATCTTCAGTTGCTCTGTTCAAGATGCAATTTAATCAAAGGCGATCTCGACTTAACAAACTGTATCGGATCTTCTTCCTGAAGTTACCGACTTGTTGTCTCACTAACTCGCTGACTTGTTCAGCCACAACAAAAAAGGATTGAATGCATGTCTTCTTTGCCCGTACTGGTTTTGAACAGCGGTTCTTCTTCCATCAAGTTTTCAGTTTATGAAGCCAGCAACGGCGAACGGCGCAAGCTCCACGAGGGCGCGGTCGACGGGATCGGCACCGATCTCGGCAAGTTCTGGATCAAGGATGCCGGCGGCAACAAGCTGGTGGATCAAACCCCCGAACTGCCCACGCGCGCCGTGGCCTTCAAGCTGGTGGCCGACGCGCTTCACTCCGGCGACTTTCCCGCGCCGGCGGCCATCGGCCATCGCATGGTTTGCGGCGGCCCCACGGTGCAGGAGAACCAGCTCATTACGCCTGAATTGGTGGATGAGATGGAGCGCTACACGGCCTTTGCGCCTCTGCACACGCCTATCGCCGTTTACATCATGCGCGAGTCGCTGCGCCTGTTTCCCGGCGTTCCCAACTTCGTCTGCCTGGACTCCTACTTCCATCGCACCATGCCCGAAGTGGTGACCCACATGCCCATTCCGGAGGAGTATTCGGCGATGGGCGTGCGCCGCTACGGGGCGCATGGAATCTCGTACGAGTCGATCGTCTACCAGTTGCAGCCCAACGTGCCGGAGAAGCTCGTCGTCGCCCACCTGGGCAACGGCGCTTCCATCACCGCGATCCGCAAGGGCAAATGCCTTTCCACATCGATGGGACTCACCCCCACCGGCGGCATCATCAGCGGCACGCGCACCGGCGACATCGATCCCGGCGTTCTCTTGTTTATTCTGCGCAAGATTGCCGAGACGGCCAAGAGCGCATCGGAAGCCGCCGACCAGTTGGAAGCGGTGGCCAGCAAGAAGGCGGGGCTGCTGGGCGTGAGCAATCTGTCCAACGACATGCGCGACCTACGCGAAGCGATCAACGAGGGCAACGCCAAGGCGCGACTGGCCGTGGACAAGTTCAACTGGACCATCGCCCGCTGGATCGGTAGCTTCGTGGCTGAGCTGAACGGGCTGGACATGATGGTCTTCACCGGGGGCATCGGCGAAAACGACATCGCCTCAAGGGCAGAGATATGCGCGGGCCTCGGCGCGTTGGGCATCGTCCTCGACCCGGTCCGCAACAACGTCCGCGGCGAGGCGGTGATCTCCGCGGAAGACTCGCCGGTGACCGTGCGCGTGATTCCGCCGGCGGAAGACCTGATCATTGTGAACCACGTGGTAAGGCTTCTGGGGGAGTGACCGGCAAGGAGGGCTGTCGATGGCCGCCCTCTGCATCCGCGCTGCCCGGCCGATCGCGGCCCTGCCTTGACAATGGCGGTGTGTCAGGCACACTTGCGGCAACTCCTCCGTACCGGTCGGGTCCAGCCTTTCGCTCATCCATGAACGACTGAAGGATGAGCGTGGCAGCCACCTGATCCACCACCCGGCGGTGCCGCTGGCGGGCGTGGCCTGCTTCGTAAAGAATCTGGTGCGCCTCGTGCGTGGTCAGCCGCTCATCCCAAAGATGAATGGGCAGCCCCGTCAGCTCGCCCAGTTCGGCGGCGAAGGCCTGGGTTCTGGCGGCCTGCGGGCTCACTCCGCCCGAAAGATGCACGGGATTGCCCACCACGATGCCCGCCACACCGAACCGCCGCGCCAGCCGCGCCAGGGAGCGCAGGTCTTCGCGCCGGCTGTGACGCCGCTCCAGCGTGAGCACCGGCTGCGCCGTCAGCCCCAACTCGTCTGAGACAGCCACCCCAATGCGCCGGTTGCCGACGTCGAGTCCGAGATAACGAGGCTGACGCCCACCCTTTCCGCAGAGAACGTGGAAAGGATGGGGCACCCATGGCCTTACGCTAACCCTGAAAATGCCTTAGTGGATCATGTTGATGGTTTCCTGGGTGATGGTGTCGAAGGTGGTGATCGCCTTGGAGTTGGCCTCGAAGGCGCGCTGGGCGATGATCAGGTCAGAGAACTCGGCGGAGATGTTGACGTTGGACTCCTCGATTGCCCCCCCTTGCAGCGTGCCCAGACCATTCGTCCCCGAAGCGCCGATGGAAGCAGTTCCGCTGGCCAGAGTGGTTGCGTAATCGCTGTTGCCCAGATCCTGCAAACCCTGGAGATTGGAGACATTGGCGAGCGCCAATTTGCCGACAGACTGATTCTGGCCGTTCGAGTAGGTCGCCGTGACGGTGCCGTCCGAGCCGATGGAGAAGCTCTGGTACTCGCCGCTGCCGTAGCCGTTTTGGGTAGTCGCCGACACCGAGGAGGTCGCATCGACCTGGCTGATGGTCGGCGAGCCGCCAGAGCCAAGGATATCCCAGGCCATGTTCAAGGCTGCCGCGCCATCGGAAAGGCCGGAGAAAGTGACCCCAGCTACATTGGCCGCCGGGCTGACCAGGTTGCCGCTCGCGTCGAAGGCCAGATTCCCGGTCGCGTTGGCCGATGCCACCGGATCCTGAATCACGCTTCCGGTGGTCGTGATTCCCGTACCCACAATACTCAACTGGCCGCTGGCGGTGGACGTGACTGTGACGCCGGTAATGTTGGCCGTGGTTACGGCAGCCTGGAGGGCGGCGGCATAAGTGGCCACCGATTCGCCGGCAACCACCGTTGGGGCCGTGATAGTGGCCGTCGCTGTGGCCGTCGGGCCGGTAATGGTCAGATTCGTCCCGGAGTTCACAGTGGCCTGCGTGGCCCCGCTTGCGCCGAAGTTGTAAAGGTTGGTGGTTACGCCGAGCGCCGTGCTCGAGTTGGCGGTCAGCGTATCCGGCATCGTGACGCTGTAAGACCAGGCGTTGGTTCCTGTCTTCGTGTAGGTCACCGTGGCCTCATAGCTATTGCCCAGCGAATCGTAGACCTGCACCTGGCCGGGCATGCTGGCGCCCACCGCGGCAGCGGAGTCGAGGGTCGCGGTCATGCCAAAGGTCGTGGTCGCCTGCGGCGGCTCGACCTGGTTCTCCGGGATGTTGATGGCCGTGAGCGCGGCATTCGGGTTCACCACTCCGTTGACGGCCAGATAGCCCATCACGTTCAAGCCGTCCGAGGTGATGAGGTCTCCGTTCGAGGCCAGAGAGAAGTCGCCCGCGCGCGTGTAAACATTACTGCCGCTGTCGCCGTTCAGAATGAAGAATCCATTGCCGTTCAGGGCCGCATCCGTGGCAACGCTGGTGGAATCGATGGAACCCTGCGTGAAGTCCGTCGCATTGGCGGCAACCTGCACGCCCTCGCCCACCTGAAGCTCATTGCCCGAGCCGGTTGTTCCAACCTGCTGATAGAAAAGGTCGGAAAAATTGGTCGCCTGGGCTTTGAAGGCCGTGGTGTTCATGTTGGACAGGTCGTTCGCAATGGTGTTCAGCGCCGTGGAATCGGCGTTGAGACCGGTGAGCGGAATGTAGAAACTTGCCATGGTGCTTCTCCTCTGGGTGTGAACTGAACTTTTGGCAGACCTTGGAGGCCCGCTTGGTAAACGAACTTCATTGGGCCGTGGAAAGCCCGCCGGCAACCGGCTGTGCGTGGGAACGTCCATCCAGGACATGAGCCACGCGGGTGGCCGCGGGAATGGCCGCGGGAATGCTGAGATTGCCGGGCGCGTGCCGCGCTCCGATCCCTTGAGCGTCTAAGTTGCCTGTCGTGACGGCGGATGCGGCGGACCGCGCTGCCGCCGGCGCACTCACGTCTTGCGCTGCCGCATGAACCTGGGCGCTTGCGCTTCGCCCGATCAGGCTGGACGGAGACGAGGCGACCTGCCCGGAGGGCGAACCGCTGCCTGAACTGGTGGCCGAGGTTCCGAGGCTCGAAGACAGGGTCTGGTTGATGTCGATCAGCTGCTCCAGGCTGTTCACTGAAACCAGCTGGTTAATGTACTCGTTGGGATCGGTGTCGGCAGTTGGATCCTGGTTCTGCATCTCGGTTACCAGCAGCGTGAGAAAGTCGTTGGCCGAGATGGTGGCCGAAGAGCTGCTTGAGTCGTCTGTGCTGCTCGAGCCCGTGGTTGTGCTGGCCATGGGGGTTGCGCCCGCGCCTGTCAACGCTTGTCCCGCCGTCAGTTGGTGATTCAAGATTCCTGCCATTGCCGCCATTCTTTCCTGCCTTCCTTCTGCCGGCTTTTCTGCCGTCCGGCGTGCCTGCGACTCGAACTCCCGGTTGCCAGCCCTTGCCATCCCGACTTCCTCCCTGCCTTCCTGGGTTGGTCCGCAGCTGGGAACTCAGGCCATGAGCGAAATGTGAATGCCTCCCGGTCCGGGAAGCGGATGGTCTGTACCCTGCCCTCCTGCCGGAGCTGAAAGCTGCGAAGAAGCTGTTGCGGCCAGAACTGGCAAAGTTGGCGGAGGGTTCGATTGCGGTTCGGCAAAGGCGCCCTGGCCCGCGCTTCGGCCATCGTTCTGGTCCATTCCCTGGCTCGTGCCCTGATTGCCATCCGGGCCGGTCCACCTGCCCTCGGGAGCGGCCAAAGTCAGGGTCTCCACCGGCGTGTGCTGCTCGACCAGGTAGGAGTTCAATCCCGCCAGATGGCTGCCAAGCGCCTGAACTGCGTCTGCCGAGCCAGGCACCAGAGAGGCATGGATGCCGCCCCCGCCTGAATCTGCCCGAACGCCCACCCAGCCAAGGGCAGGATCTTCAAACCCTGCCTCCGCCCGGTGGGCTCCGGCAAGAGTCCAAGAAGGCGTCCCCGGAGCGGTTTCGGCGTCCAGCGCGGCAAAGATTTCTGGGGCCGCCCGCCCAGCAGTGGCGCCTGCTGAACCTCCCGCGGTAGCGTTCGCGGCCCCCGCTGCCGCTCGCGCGCCTGCGGGTTCTCGCGCCAGATTGGAACCATCCGCGAGCATTCCGGCCGGCTGACCCGTCAGGGGCCGATACCCACGCTCGACCGCAGCTCCCTCAACTGCTCCGTGCACCCGCCTGAGCGCGGCTTGCGTGGAGCTTCGCCCGCTGCCGGGCAGACCTGAATCTCCCGCGATGGGAGTTACAGCCGCAGGCTTGCCGGGTTGGGATGCACGGGCCTGGGAGTCCGTTGATTCCCAACTCGCTCCTTCTCCCATGGTGCGCGGCACCGTGGCTCCCAACCCCTGGCTTCCGGGCTGGGCCTGGTTCTGGCCCAGTGCGTGCGGCTGAAGCGGCTCGACAACCGGAGGCGAAACCTCAGGCAACAAAGTTTTCTCGCCGCCAGCCAACGATTCCACACGGCCGGCAGCGGATGTTTCAATCCCGCCGGGTTCTTCCCCCGGCGACGAGCTGCGAACCACCTCCAGCGGCGCCGACTGGTCCGCTGCCGCGGCGTGATTCCCTGCTGAACTCGTCCTCCCCGCAGTCGCGCCGGAACCGCCTGTAGGCACCGAGTGCCGATTGGCGGAGTCCCGAGCGAAACCGGCAGGCGATTCGCCAGCGAGGTCGCTTCGCTGGGTTCTTGAAGCCGCTACGGCTATCTTCGCAACCGGGTTTGCCGTGGCCGGCTGCAAAATTGCCGGTTGAAGCCCTGCGGCCGCCGCCGAGTCCAGCGCCGCCGTTGCGCCTGAAGCTGTTTCGCGCTTGGCGCTCTTGCCGTGATTGGCCGAATGCGCACTGAGCGCAGAGTCTTCCGATCGAGCGCTTTCCTGACCTTTTGCGGCCGGATTTTGCGCGGCTTGCATGGACGTTCCCGAGGCTGTTTGCCAATTGGAGTTCGCCGCCGGGGAACTCGTTAGCGTCGAGATCGTTGCACTGGCTGCCGGAGGGCCGTGCGGGGCCCTGCCTGGTTGCATACACAGCGCCGCGCCACCAAAGAGGGGCGCAGTACCGGGGGTTGCGACTTGACCCGCATCCAACGCAGCTGCGGCGGAGACGGGAGTTATCTCCGCTTCCCCCTCTTCCTCGCCTGGGCCGTTCCCGCTCGCGCCTAGTGAAGCCAGCATCGACTGCCAACTGGAGCGAAAGCTCTGCGCGCCTGAAGAAGAAGCCGAAGGAGAATCTACGGCCCGCGCGCCATCCCACCCTGCGCCCTGGGCCCTGTCCGCCGCGTTTGGCGCAGCCTGACTTGGGCCCGCCTCCGAATGCCCGCCCGTGACCATCTCGATTCCCGCGGCAACGCTCATGATCTGGGTTAAAGCAGATGCCGTGCCAAATGTAGAGAACGCAAGTTAGAGCATTGTCACGAAGGGAACCCCATCCCGATTCAGGAATCTCCGAGCCTTCAGCGCGGATTCTTGCTCAAGTTTCCCTCTTCCCCGGAATCCACTCCCCACCGGCTTGGTTCAGGGGTCGCCAATCGAGAGGGTGCAGGTCTTCCCGGTTCCGCTGCGCTCTCTTCCCGATGCAACCGGTTGCCGAACCAGTCGTCGAGCGCCTGTTGGCCGTGCCGGCCGGCCTCGACAGCCTCTTGCACCTCGGCCTCTTGGATCAACGTCTCGGCTTGACGGCGCTCGATCCTGTGTGCGAGGAACTCTTGGCGCATCGCGGCCGCATCCAGCTCCGCATCCGCGATTCTCGGAGCCAGCGCAGCTCGGCAGCGGACGGCGGCGCAACTTTCTTCCAGGCCGGCCAACCGGTCTGGCAACTCTCCGCTGCGGGCGCTGGTTACCACCAGGCGCCGCCCCAGCCGATCCCGTTCCGCGGTTGCCGCCAGAGCTCGCTTTAGCCTGCCAAGCTCGCCCAGCGCGGACTCGAGCGCCAGCCGGCTCTGTTCTTCCTCAATAACCCGGATGTGAAGCAGACGGCGCAGGGGGCGGGAGACGGGCATGGCTTATACCTCCGCGGCCAGGGCGGAGAGCTGACGCACGCAGTCGGAGAAGCGGATTTGCTCTCGCACCTCCTGGGTCAGGAAGGCTCGCATCGCCCCATGTGCGCGAAGGGCGCGATCGAGATCCGGGTCCGCGCCCGGCTTGTAGGCGCCAATGCGCACCAGATCTTCCGAGCGGGCATATACAGCCATCAGCCGGCGCAGGAGCGCAGTCTGCTCTCGATGATGGGGTTGAGTCACCGACGGCATCAGGCGGCTAATCGAGTCCAGCACCTCCACGGGCGGATACCAGCCCTCGGCAGCCAGCGCGCGAGAAAGCACCACGTGCCCGTCCAGCAACGACCGCACCGCATCCACCAGCGGGTCTTGCTGGTCGTCGCCTTCCATCAGCACGGTATAAAAGGCTGTGATCGAGCCTACCCGGAACTGCCCCGCCCGTTCCACCAGCCGGGCCAAGCGCGCAAAAACCGAAGGAGTATACCCCTTGGCCGTGGGCGGCTCCCCGGCGGCCAAGCCGATCTCGCGAGCGGCCATGGCGAAGCGCGTGAGCGAATCGAGCACCAGCAGGACATGCTTGCCCTGCGCGGCAAAGAACTCGGCCACCGTGGCAGCGGCCAGCGCCGCCCTTACGCGCATCAGCGGCGACTGGTCAGAGGTGGAGACCACCACCACGGAGCGCGCCCGCCCCTCCGCGCCCAGCGACTCCTCCAGAAACTCTCCCACTTCGCGGCCTCGCTCCCCAACCAGCCCCACCACCGTCACATCGGCTTCGGTATTGCGCGTCATCATGCCGATGAGCGTGCTCTTGCCCACTCCCGATCCGCCGAAGATGCCCACCCGCTGTCCTCGGCCCACGGTCAGCATGGCGTCCAGCACGCGGATCCCGGTGCCGAGCGGAGTGCGAATGGGCGCGCGGTCGAGCGGGGAACGCACCACCCCGTCCAGAGGCAGGAGCACGGAGACCGCCGGAGGCCGGCCCGCGTCGATGGGCGCGCCCAGCGCATTCAGCACCCTGCCCATCAGCGCCGGACCTACCTCGATCTCGGGGGTCACGCCCAGTGCCGCCACCGAATCGCCGAGGCGAATCCCCTCCGTCGTCTCCACCGGCATGGAGAGTACATTGGCGCCGCGAAACCCAATGACCTCGGCCAGATGCGGGCGGCCAAACTGGTCCTGAATCTCGCAGCACTCACCCACCGAGGCCAGCGGCCCCGCCGATTCGATGGTCTGCCCGACCGACTCGACCACCTGCCCGCGCCAGCGCCAGGGCTGACCGCGGCCCAGCCGCTCGAAGTAGCGGGCCAAAAGCGGTGTCGCCGCGCCCGTCATGAACGGCTCTCCGTCCCTTTTCCTGCCGCATCGCCCATCCCCGCGCCAGCGCCGGCCCCACCCCCGCCGGCGCGGTCGAAGAAACCGCGCTCAATCTCGCCCAGCTGGGCGCGAATCCCCAGATCCACGCTCCCCAGTTCCGTCTCGATCGCGCAATCGCCCAAGAGCATTCCCTCCCCGGCAAGCACAATGGGCCTCACCCGCAGCTTGGGCAGCAGCGCGATGGTTTCGGTCCATAGGCCCAGCTCCGCCGGGGGCACCCGGAGCCGCATCTGGGTCGACGCGCAAAGCTGACCCAAGGCAACCCGCACCGCTCCGGTCAGCAGCAGAGGATCCATTTGCGCCTCGCGGCGCAGGATGCGGGCGGCAACTGCCAATGCCAGTTCCACCACCTCGTGCTCCACCTTGAGCAGATACCGGTCCCGCTCCTGGGCAAAGTTCTCCGTCAACTCGGCGATCTGGCGCGCTCGCCGCTCGCCGGCAGCTGCGTGGGTCGCGGCCTGCGCCTCGCGCTCGGCTTGGCGGCCCTGATCGCGGCCAGTTTCAAAGGAGCGGCGGGTCTCCGCCGCCAGACGCTGATCGAACTCGGCGCGCACCCCGGCCTCGATCGCTTTGTGGGCGCGATCACGCGCCGGCTCCTGGGGCTTGCCGGCTGCGCCCTCTACCTCCCAGCCCTGCCAGGCAGGCAGCGCGGGCGCGTTGGGGCCGTCCGGATACTCGAAGACCTCGACGCGTCCGGGTGTACCGATTCGATTTGATGAGCTTGTCTCGGGCAAGAATTCCCTCTCCTCAGGTCAGGAGATCAACTGCTCGTTCGGCCCCTGGCCCCTAACCCCTGATCCCTAACCCCTAATCAAGCAAGCATCTCGTCGCCCGTCTCCAGCTTGAGAACCACCTTGCCTTCGGTCTCCAGCCGTCGGGCCAGGTTGAGAATCTCCTGCTGGGCCTGCGCCACCTCGCGCGAGCGAACCGGACCCAGCACCTCCATATCCTCCTTCAGCATCTCCACGGCCCGGGAGCTCATGGACTTGAAGATCTGGGCGCGAAGTTCATCGTTGGCGCCGCGCAGAGCCAGAGCCAACTGCCGCTTATCCACCCCGGAGACGATCTCGCGGATGGTGGCCGGCGGCACCGTGACCAGATCTTCAAAGGTAAACATCAGGTTGCGAATGCTCAGGGCCAGCTCCGGCTGGGCGTCCTCGATGGTCTCCAGGATCTTCTTCGACTCCTCGGCGTTGAGACGGTTCAGCAGGTCGGCCACTGCCTTGAAACCGGAGTAGCTCTTGCGCGCCGTGTCGCCTACGTTTTCCAGGCGGCGATGCAGAATGTGGGCCACCTTCTGCGCCATCTCGGGCGAAAACTGGCGCATCTCGGCCAGCCGCTGGATAGAAACCACCTTGTGGTCTTCGCTCAAATTGTCCAGAACCTGCGAAGCCCGCCGCGGGTCCAGGTGAGCCAGCACCAGCGCGATGGTCTGCGGATGCTCGCTGTCGAGCAGCTTGCCCAACTGCTGGGGATCGGTGCGCTGCAGCTTGGCCAGATTGCCCTGAGCGGCCTCCTGCGAGCGGCGCACCAGCATCAGCAGATCGTCGGCGCGCTCCTTGCCGAAGGTCTCCATCAGCAGCCGGCTGGCATAGTCCAGTCCCCCGTGGATCATGAAGTTCTGGGTCTCCAGAAGCTCCCAGAACTCTTCCATGATTTCGGCGGAGAGCTCGGGCGTGACGCCGCGCAGGTCGGCCAGTTCCTCGGTGAGCCGCTGCACATCCGCCTCGGGCAGTACACGCAGAATCTGCTTGGCCAGCTCCTCGCCGACGGCCACCAGCAGAATGGCCGCCTTGCGAATTCCGGATAGATTCGCCGACTGGCGGCGTCGTCCCGCTCCGTTCTCGTTTTCCTGATCGGCCAAGATCCCGTCCCTTCGCTTCCTGCGCCTGTCCCTTTGGCGATCCCGGTCCTGCTTGTCACCGCAGCCAAGGACGCCGCCAATTTCCCCGGCTCACATCCCCGCCTTGGACCGTTTCCAACGCTCTTCCATTTACCATCCCCGGCTGCGTCCTGCCGGACGTCCGGCAGGTCTTCCCTGCTCCCTGCGCCTAGTCGGAGTGAATCCAACTCTGCAACAGGCGCGAACTTTGCGTCGGTTCGCGCTTGAGGTGGCCCGTGACCTGCTCGAAGATCTCCTGAGTCCTGATCCGCTCCGGGTCCAGCTCAGCCGGCTCGGGAGGTTTCAGTACAGGTTGCGCTGCCCCGGCCGGCAAACCCCTGGGTGTTCCCTTGCCAGCTTCTCCGGGCGCAAACCGGACGCGGCGCAGCGCGGGGCGCACGCCGAAGACCAGCACCGCCAGCAGAGCAATCAGCAGGGCGGCGTCCTTGACCACCACCGGCGAGTTCTCCACCCTGGCCAGCACCTGCTCAGGCAGTGGAACCGGCGGCTGGGCGCGGTTCTCATCGAAGGCCAGATCCTCGACCGTCAGCATGTCTCCGCGCGTTGAGTCAAAACCCACCGCCGCCTGGGCCAGCGCGGTCAGGTTGCGCAGCTCATCGGCCGAGCGGAGCTGCCAGACCGCCGCCTTGCCCTTCTCGGCAACCTGGGCGAGCCGGTCGTTCACCACGATGGCCGCGGTCAGCCGCCGCACCCTCCCCGGATTCTCGAGTACGTGGCGCACGGTCTTCGACGAGGCGTAGGTGCCAGACTCGCTCTTGGCGGTTTGAGGAGGCGCGGTCTGCTGCGGATAGACCGGCAGAGCCTGCGAGTTGGGGGCATTCGAGGCGGTGCCGGGAACCCCGGCGGCTACCGGCTGAGCCCCGGCCGTCTGCTCGGTGCGCTGCATGGAGAGCGTCACCGTTTTATCGGGGTTGTAGCTCTCTTCGGTCTCCTCGGTCTCCGCCGGATTGTAGTCCAGAGTCACCGAGGCGCGCACGTTGCCCGGCCCGGTGACCGGCTCCAGGGTGGAAACCAGCTTCTCTTCGAGGACCTGCTCGGCGCTCAGGCGCAGCGCGTCGGCGGTCTTTGGACCCAGTGGCAGATGCCCTGCCGCGTCCACCAGCACCACCCGCTCCGGCGTCAGCCCATCGACGGCCGAGGCCACCAGATTGCGGATCGCCTCCGGCTCGCCTTCGGCCAGGGTGCGATGGCGCAGCTTCAGCACCACCGAGGCCTTGGCCGGCCGCTCCGCCTCGCGGAAGAGCGAGTCGTGGGCCATGACCAGGTGCACCCGCGCCGACTCGACATCGGCGAGCGAGCCCACGGTATGCTCAAGTTCGCCTTCCAGAGCCCGCTGGTAGTTGACCTGCTCGTCGAACTCCGAGCCTACCCAGTTGGGCTTGTCGAAGATCTCGAATCCTAGTCTTCCGCTCTTGGCTCCGCCCTTGGCGGCGGTCGCCAGCCGGGCCTTGTCCAACTGCGCCGCGGCCACCCGGATGCCGGTTCCATTGTCGGTAACTTCGTAGGAAATCTGCGATTGGGCGAGAATCTGGCCGGTCTGGCGCAGATCCGCCGGGTCCAGATCCGTATAGAGGATGCGCCAGTCGGGGCGCAGCATATACCAGAGCAAGCCGCCGACGAGGGCCGCAAGCAGAAGCGCCGCAATCGCCGCCCAGCCGCGTTCCCCAGGCTGCATTCGCGCCCAGCTCACCCGCCCTCGCGCCCAGAGGCCAGCCACCCGGTCCGTCCATTGAGGTTGTCCGGGGGGGGATGGCGAGCTTTTTTCCAGTTGTGTTCCAGTGGCCATGGCTCCCATGTCCCGCCGGGTCTTCCCCGTTGCTTCCGCGTAGGTCAGGGACCGCTGCTTCTGGAACCCTGTCTGTTGCCGGGCGCGCTCGCCTCGGCAACGCTTCTAGAACTGCATTCCAATGACCTGCTGGTAGGCCTGCACGGCCTTGTTGCGCACCGCCAGCGCCAGTTCGAAGGCCATGCTTGCTTTCTGGGTGGCGATCATCGCCTGATGCACGTCCATGCCAGAGCCGGTCATCAGACCGGCCACGGCCGCATGGGCCTGGCCTTCAAGCTGGTTCACCTGGCCGGCCGCATCGGTCAACAGATCGGAAAACGGGGCAGCCGCGGCGCCCGAGGCGGCTTTCGAGGGCAAGCCCGGCAGGATGCCGGCGCCGGTCAGATTCGACGGCAACGAAGCTAAAGCGCCTATGAGGTGGATTCCCGGTTGCATCGCTCCTCCTCGATCGTCCGGCTCAGGGAAGCGATGAATGGGCCCATGGCGCTCCGCTCAGGACTTGGCGATCTCCAGCGCCGCCGAGATCATGACCTTTTCGGCCTGCACGGCGGAACTGTTAAGACCATATGCACGTGTCGCCCCCATCAGGTCCACCATCTCTGTGAGTGGATTAATGTCCGGATATGCGACATATCCGTCGGGACCGGCATCGGGGTGGCCGGGATCGTAGCGCTTGAGCGGAGGCGAGGGATCCTCAATCACCTGCGCGATATGCACGCCGGGAGTCACGGAAACCCCACCCGCATTGAGCGTGGGCAGTGCCGCCGAAGCCAGAGAACCGGAGGCTATCCCGCCCGAAGCCGCGGTCAGGGAGTCAAGAAACCCCGGATCGCCCCGATTGGCGGCAAAGACCACATGCTGACGGCGGTAGGGTCCGCCCATAGCGGTGCGCGTGGTTTCGGCGTTGGCCATGTTGGCCGCCACCACCTCGGCGCGCATCCGCTCGGCCTGCATCGCCTCGCCCGAGGTCTCCATCATCGCAAAGAGATTCATGCCGCCTGCTCCTTTCGTCGCTCAAGGCTACTTGCTGTCGGAGTGAATCGCGTCCAGAACCCGTTGATACTCCTGGCGAAGCAAGGCCACTCCGGTCTTGAACTTCAGCTGCGCCTCGGCCAGATTCAGGCCTTCGCGGTCCATGGAGACGTTATTGCCGTCGGGCCGCGCAATCAGCCCGTCCACAGCCTTGACGCGCACTGGCCGGGATGGGCGTCCCCGGTCAACCCCCTCCATGGCCTCCCGCATCTCGGCCTCGAAGTCCATGCCCACCGCCCGGTAGCCGGGGGTATCGATATTGGCCATGTTGGCCGCCGTCAGCTTGACCTCGCTGGTGGCCAGATCCAGGTAACGGGCCAACTGGTCGCTCAGCCGGGTTTCGATCTCCATGCCCATCGGAATTCCCCTCCAGGCGGAGCGCTCAGTTCACCGTGAAGCCGAAGTCGATATCCCGCGCGGTAAGGACAGCTTCCTCGCCGGCCAGGATTGCGCCCCGCTCCAGAACGTGCTCCAGTTCGCGCACATTGCCCGGCCACTGGTGGGCGGCGAGTTTGGCCATTGCTCCCGGATCCACGCGCTTGACCGGCGCTTCGCGGCCCATTCGCCGCATGAAATGGTCCACCAGCAGCGTCAGATCTTGGGCGTGCTCGGCCAGCGACGGAGTGCGAATGAGGAAGACGGCCAGCCGGTAGTAGAGGTCGGGACGAAAGTTGCCCGCCTGCGTATCCTGTGCCAGAGGCCGGTGGGTGGCGGCCACGATGCGTACGTCCACCTTCAGGGTTTCGTTGTCGCCCACCCGCTGCAACTCGCCGCTTTCCACAAACCGCAGCAGCTTCGATTGCAGGGCCAGCGGCATCTCGCCGATCTCATCCAGGAACAAAGTGCCCCCGTCGGCGGCCTCGATGCGCCCCACACGCCCCTGCACGGCTCCGGTGAAGGCGCCGCGGGTGTGGCCGAAGAGCTCGGCTTCCAGCAGAGCCTCGGGGATAGCGGCGCAATTGATGGCGACAAATGGTTTGCGGCTTCTCAGCGACATGCGGTGCAGGGCTTCGGCGACCAGTTCCTTGCCCGAGCCGGTCGGTCCCTCGATCAGTACCGGAGTCATCCGCGGGGCTACCCGCCGCACGCGGCGTCCGACCTCGAGCATGCAGGGAGCGTTGCCGATCAGCTCCGGCAGCCGGTCGCTCGAAGCCGGCTCCGCCCAGCGAGCGGGCAGCGCCACCAGGGCCGGAATAGGCGGAGAGGAACCAGGCTGTCCGCAGGTGAGGACGGGGGCGGCGTTCTGCGGCGAGGAGGCAACCGGAGCCGCCTCGGAATGAAGCGCAACCGAACAAGGCTCCGCGCGCATGCGGATGGGCGCCGGATTTGGCCTGCTAAGAGCGGGCGCCGTGTTCCATGCCGCCGTATCGGTATCCTGGCTGCGGCGCAGAGCATAAAGCAGTTCCTGGCGATAGGGGCCGCGCGGGCTCTCCTGGGCGAAGGAACTGCCCGCGGTCACCAGGTCCACCTGGGGAAAGCTTTTGCGGAAGTCCTTGAGAAACTCGGCCAGGTCCAGATCGGGCAGCCAGGAGTCCACGATGATGGCCTCGGGAGGAGTGGCCTCTGCCTCCGCCCATGCCTGCGCGCCGCCCTCGGCCTCGCGCACCTGCCAGCGCAGGCCGGTAAGAATCTCCGCGAGCCGCTGGCGGAAGCTGCTGTCGGCGCTGGCCACCAGCGCGGTGCGCGGCCGGATGCGAATGCTTGAAGGAAGAACGGTAGCCGGAAGCGATTGCACAATGATTCTCCTGATCGTTGGTGAAAGGATGAAACTACTGCGCTTCGAGGATGGGACCGATCGCCGCCAGCCGGACTGCAGGCGCGGGGACGGCCGCGGGGGCGCCGAGGAGCAGTTCCGCCTCCGAAGGCACCACGTAGCCCTGTCCGCGCACCGTCCGGATCAGCTGGCCGGGAGGCGGATCCTTGAGCTTGCGGCGCAGATAGTTGATATAGACATCCACAATGTTGGTGGTCTGCGCCGGCTCCAGGTTCCACACCGACTCCAGCAGTTCCACCCGCGAGACGCACTGGCCGCGGTTGAGCATCAGGTGTTCGAGCAAGGCAAATTCCTTGTTGGTGAGCAGAATCGGCCGGGCTCCGCGGCGGGCCGTGTGGTCCAGGCGGTCCAGCTCCAGATCCCCAACCCGCAATTGCAGCCGCGCCTCCCGCTTACGCCGCAATAGCGCCCTGCAGCGCGCCCGCAATTCATGCAGGCTGAATGGCTTGATCATCAGATCGTCGGCCCCGCGGTCGAGACAGCGGACGCGCGTGTCCACCTCCTGGCGGGCGGTGAGCACCAGCACCGGCAGGTCGGCATCGAGCGCGCGCACCTCCTCGAGTACCTGCTCTCCGTCCTTGACCGGCATGTTCAGATCGAGAATGGTCAGATCGGGCATCTCCTGGCGAAATGCCTCCACCGCGGCTCCTCCGTCGCAGGCCAGGCGAACGCGATGCCCATCGGCCTCCAGGCCGCGGCGCAGAAACAACCCCAGCGCCTTGTCGTCTTCGGCGATCAATAACCTCATGGAAGCCTCTCCGTTTGCCAGCGTCCTCAACGTGCGGCGCTTGCCCGCTCTCGGTTTGCCTTGCCAGCCATGCGTCAATCAACCGGGGCTATTGCTCAACCTTCCGCCAGGATGAAAAGAAACTCAAGATTGGAAGTAGGAAAGGAGGCAGGCGATTCCGGGATCGGCACAATCGGGAGGGATGTCCCGAAACGAGAGGGGTCGGACGCCGGCTCTCCCGCTCCGGTTTCCGGCCACCGCCAGTGCCTGGACGGCGAAGCGGTGTTCGCGTCCTTCGGCTGGCCTTATCGTCTGCATCTGGTTTCATCCCCGCGGGAGGCCGCCTTGTTCCGGTACATCGCGGCGTCGGCCCGAGCCAGAAGTTCCTTCATGGTCTCTTTTGGCAGGTGTTCCGCCAAGCCGATCGAGGCGTCCACGCGCAGCTTTCCAGGCCCGGAACTGCCCTGGACGGTGTAGCTGCCGCAAACCCACTCCCGGAATCGGTCGCTCTGTGCTCTTGCGTCGGCAATCCCGCAATACAGGACGATGACGAATTCATCGCCGCCCCAGCGTCCGATCAGGTCCGTGGAACGGCATGCCGACCTCAGCTTGCCGGCAAACTGCCGCAGCAGTTCGTCGCCGGCCAGGTGTCCATGATCGTCGTTCACTTGCTTGAATCCGTCGATGTCGACAATGGCAACGCAGAACGGCAGCCCGCTCTTGACCCGGTGCTGGATATGGCCTTCAACGCAAAGCCGGCTGCGCAATCCGGTCAGAGAATCGCAGGAAGCGATCTCTTCGGCTGCCTCCAGCTTCGCCTGATAGCCCGCTACTTCCAGGCGAAGCCGATCGAGGACAGCCTTGCCTTCGGCCGTCATCCTGTCGATCGAGCTCTTCAACTCCGATGCGCTTTTCTCGATCGATGCCCGGATCTCGGTCAGATCCTCAAGATTGGCAATTCTCTTCAGCCGGGTGGTCACCTCGTTGATCTGATGTGCGCAGCGCTGGTCTCTTTGGCCCACCGATTCGGCGGTGCGCGCCATCGCCAGTAGGAGGTCTTTCACCTCGCCAACCTGCTGCCGCAAGTGCGCGGCGGTGCGCCGGCCCCAGCCCTGCAACTGTTGCCGAACCCCATCTTGCGTGGCTGCAACAACCTCGCAAGTTGCCCCGGACAAGAGGGCTTGGTCAAGTCTGCAAAGACCCTGCTTCAACTCCAGCCCATGAGCCGGAGTTGCGTCCAGACTGGATTGGCCCATCTCGATCAGGGCGGAGCGATATGCTGCGATGGTCGCCGTGAGAAGCGCCTCTTCCGATGGAGCCCTTTCTTCGTCCTGGCCAGTCTCATCGCCGGGTTCGCCCTGCGCTTCCAAGGCTGCCTGGTCGGTATCGAGGTATTTCTTGAGCGAGATCATTTGTCCTCGGATTGACAATGTCCGCGAGAAGGGCCGTGCGGAGAGATCATCCCGGTTTATCGGCAGAACCCGGCATCGTCTTCAGTCTTCTCTCTGGGGTCGCGCCTGAATCCGGCCGGTCAGGATGGCAACCCGTTCATTTCACGCGACGGACGACGGAGCATTCCGGCCGTATTGGAGGGCAGAGCGCAGTTCCCATGCTCGCCTGTTCCCTTTCCGCCTTTTTCTGAACGCGAAGGAGAATCGAGAACAGGGCAAAAAAGAGTTGTTGCGATTCGCTTTTTATTCGCTATAATGCGTGCATGGCTGTCACACGTAGGCAAAAAGAGGTTGTCGACTTCCTGGAGTCGTTTGTGGCCCGTAACGGCTATTCCCCGTCGTTTGAGGAGATAGCGCGCGGCATGGGGCTGAAGAGCCTGGCTACCGTGCACAAGCACGTTACGAATCTCGAAAAGAAAGGCCTGCTGGATCGCGTTCATAACCGCAGCCGCTCGATCGACGTGCTGCCGCCGGGCGCGCGCACCCGCTCCAGCGACAGGGTGCCCCTGGCCGGACGGATCGCAGCCGGACTTCCCGTCGAAGCCTGCGAAACCTCTGAGAGCATTTCGCTGCACGACGTGGTAGGCAACCGCGACGTCTTTGCGTTGGAGGTGCGCGGAGACTCGATGCGCGACGAGCACATCATCAGCGGCGACTACGTGTTGGTGGAGCGCACGCGGACGGCTCGCCAAGGTGAAATCGTGGTGGCTCTGGTGCATGGTGCCGAGACCACGCTGAAGCGCTTTTATGCCGAGGGCACCGTGGTGCGCCTTCAGCCGGCCAATATGGAGATGGACCCTATCTACGTTCCCGCAGCGCAGGTTGCCATTCAGGGCCGCGTGCTGGGCGTACTCCGCAAGTACCGGTAGCCTGTCTCTTTTGCCGCGCCGATGGACCATCGTTCCCGATGATCTGAGAAAACAGAGCTGCGTCTTTACTCGATTGGAATCTCGATCTTGTCTTCGGGAAGCGGGATCTGCAGGTTCTGGTCGGCATGGTTGCGCACCGCGCCGCCGGGCAGCGGATGCAACTTGAAAAGGACCAGCAACTTCCTCTCTGGATCGTCGAAGGCGCGAAAGCTGGCTACCTGTTCGAGAGAGAAGCGGCTGTGAATATCCTCCAGGGTTCCTGGGTCAAGGTCGTTCCAGGTGGCATACCAGCCGGGCTGATAGAAAGCGAGTTTTGAGACCAGGTCGGGCATGGAGCTGCCCGGAGGAGAACCGAAATCGTCGCACAGAGCCGGCAGGTGGCTGACTAGCGCGATCTGGTCGCCGCTGATTGAGACCAGCAGGCGGTTGCCATTGGGGTGCGTATCGATGTAATCGGTCAGCCGGCGGGCGGCATCGACAAAAGTATATTCCGGATGCAGCGCGTAGGTGAGGGTCCAGACGCCATTGATGCCCACTGCCAGCGCAGCCACTCCGACGACGGCCCAACCCAGAAGGCGAGCCAGGGGCTTGCGCGCGGATACGTCTGACACCGGCGCCTCTTGGCCGAGCAGCGCCTCAGCCCCCTGCGCAACCAAAAAGAAGCTGAAGAAAGCAACCACGGCAAAGTAGCGCGGCTGCGGATGGTTCTGGAAGGTCATGAAGAGGATGTAGCCGCCGACGGCCAGGATGGAGGCGCCGAAGACTGGATCCAGCAGCAGGTTGCGAGCCCAGGTTTTGCGCCAAGTTGCCGCCGCGCCCAGAATCAGCACTCCCGCGAGTGGGATGAGAAGGTGGTCCACCCAAAGCCCGCCGTGAAAGGACCACCAAAAGCCAACGAGCGGCCAGTAAAGCTCCGGCGGCTTGGCGTATTTGTTGACGATGAAGATGTATTTGAAGTCGGGAAGCAGACCAAGGCGGACCACGAGCGTCATCCACAGGCCGAAAGCAACGGTAAAGGCGCCCGCCGCGGCCAGAAGGCAGTGCATGATCGGTTTTGCGCCCTGCGGACGAATCCGCCGCGGCGGACGCGGGAACCCCGGTTTGCCGCTTTGCCAAAGCGGCAGCAGCATCGCCCAAGCCAGCGCCGGGAGCAGAAAGACGGCGGTCGTCTTGGTGAGCACCATCATGGCAAAGAGCAGGCCAATCCACAACGACGCCCAAACCGGCCGGCGAAGCCGGGGCAGCCTCACAGCCAGATTCAGGGCTCCCAGCGTAAGAGCAATCAGCATCGGCTCCAGAATGGCCAGACGGCTGAAGCAGTATAGGAAGGGGCTGGTTACCAGCAGCGTGAGCGCAAGCAGCGCAGTCCAGCGCGCGCCCCTGGACCGGAGCAGCAGGTAGCTCAACAGCAGATTGGCAAAGAAGAACGCCACCGCCAGCCCGCGCGCGGCCTGGATCGTAACCCCGGTAAAGAAGAACAGCACCCACTCCAGAAAGGGCCACACCGGCACTGCGGGCGCGGGGTTGAAGTCCCCCGGCAGGTACCAGCTTCCGGTCAGGCGAGCCCGAATCGCCGCATTTCCATACCATCCTTCGTCGGTGTACTTGGCCCAGTCCATGTACCACGGCGAATGGTTGGGAAAATCCGCGCGCAGATGGAGCAAGTGCAAGACCGCGAAGATGCCGATCGGGACCAGCCAAGCGGCGTAAAGCCATCGTTTGGACGAGTTCGTCAATGTTCGTTTCTCGCCAAAAAAAGACTCCTGGAAAAGGCGGTTGGGAGAAGGTCTCCCAGAACCCCAGAACCTGCCCGACAGGATTGAAAACGCCTTAAAAGCGATGGCTTGAGTATATCGCGGTCGATCGGAGCGCCCATGGCCCTGGCTGGCGGCCGTGACCGGTACGGTGGTCCTCGCGCCAGACCCGCCCGCCGCGAGGGCGAATCCCTGAGCCCTGGCCCCTGTTCCCTGCTCTTTCGCTATTCCAGGTTCTGAACCGTCGCTCCCTCGACAGGCTTCACAACGAACTGGTCATCCTTCAACGGCTCATTCTCATTAACCTTCTCGACTGTCAAAACGATCCGTATCTCCTCCACCGGCCGATTGATGACGATCGACGAAGGATACGTGATCGAATCGAAATCCTTGTAGCCCGAATAGAAGACCTGGGTCTCCACATTGCCCTCGCTGTCGTATATCACTTCTTGATAAGGCTGGAGATCGGCGCGATTAAAGGTGACAACGCGGACCGGCATCAACTGCCTGCTGCCCGGCTTGGGACGGCTTATGCTCAGGACGTATTCCGGGACGGTGTACAGGTGCTTCCTGGCCGCGTCCTCCACTGTCTCCGAGTCCGCCACCACCGAGTACAGATCGTCCGGCTCCAATCCAGACACCACCATGGCGTCGAAGAAGAACCCTGGGCGGATATTCTCCCATGCGTTCAGCGATTTCTTCTTCAAGGCGTTGGAGCCACGAATAACCCGCTTCTGGCGTGGAATGGAAAGCGTGAACTCCTTGCCATCGCTGGCCATGTCGAAGGCCCGCACGCCGAAATACTGCCCCACGACGCGCAGCATGGCGGGCTTGCGCATCAGGATCCATCCGTTGAGCGTGGGAGAGTCCTTGGCGACGCCTTCTTTGGTCTTGATTTCGCTGGCCTGGATTTCGACGGTAGCCGTGAGTGTATTCAGCGCCTCCCAGCGCCTATTGAGCTGCGCAACCAGTTCCTCCGGCGTCGCGTTCTGAGTAATCGTCGGCGCCTTGGGCACCGGCAGCTTGCGCGTGGTGGGAAAGAGCGAGCAACCCGTCAAAAGAAGAGGCAGGCAGAGTGCCAGAATTGAAGAAAGCCGACATCGCGCTTTCATCATCGGCCACCTGCCTTCTTCACGGCCTGACGGTAGCCGGCCACGTTGCGCTGCTGCTCATCCAGGGTACGCGAGAAGAGCGATCTCCCCTGTGGATTGGCTCCGGCGGCGACGAAATAAAGATAGTCGGTCTTGGCCGGCTCCATGGCCGCGCGCAGCGACCGCGCGCCGGGATTCGCAACCGGGCCCGGCGGCAGGCCGGTGTGCAGATAGGTGTTGTACGGCGTATCGCGGCTCAGATCGCTTTGGTGGATTGCGCCCCGCCAGCGCCCCTCAAGTTCCAATCCATAAATCACGGCGGGGTCCGTCATCAGGGGCATGTCTTTCGCCAGCCGGTTCGTGAATACGCTGGCCACCAGCGGCCGCTCCTCATCCACCGCCGTCTCCCGCTCTACCAATGAAGCCATGGTCACTACTGCGTGCACGTTTCCCTTCAATCCCAGCTGGCCGGCCACCGCCCTGAATCGCCGCACCATCGCCGCGCAAATCTGCGCTGGGCCGGCCTTGCGCTGAAAGCGATAGGTATCAGGAAACAGATAACCCTCCAGGCTCTTTGCTTTGGGGTCCAGATCGGCCACCAGCTCCGTTTGCTTCACCGCAGCATCGAGGAAATCCTGCCGCGCGCCTAACCCCGCCTGCTCCACGCGGGTTGCAATCTCAAAAATGCTTGCGCCCTCGGGAATGGTCAGCGTCTTGGTAAAGACATCCCCGCGCACAATGCGCTCATAAATCTCGATCACCGGCTGCGGACGAGCGAACCGGTACTCGCCTGCCCGCAGCGTACCCCGCTTGAACCAGCGGAGCACGTCGAAGGCATACCGGCTGCGCACCACGCCCGCCGCCTCCAGTTGCTGGCCGATCCGCGCTGTTGAAGAGCCGGGCGCCAACTCGACGAAGGTCTCGGTGCGCGGTCCGAAGGGTGTCAGAAGCAACCAGGCCGCCGCGCCAGCCGCAAGCAGAACCAGAAAAAAAGCCGCCTTCAAGACTCCCGCCGCGCCAGAACCCGTCCTCTTTCTGCTTCTCCTTGTGCGGCCCGCCATTCCCTGCTTTTGACCCTTCCTTGGTTAAAGACGCGCGAGATCCCCAGGGGGACTCGCAGCCTCTATTGTATCGTCCAGGTTGGCCGCACAGCGCCCGGTGGGTGGCGGTGTTCCAAACCCGGTGGCTTTCGCTTCGGTCTGCGTCAAGCCAGCCGCGGCCAGAAACTCACTTTTCGGGTCGTGGTGCAACTTCCGGATTGGCGATGCTACACCCGGAACCGCAAAATGGGACCGAACCGGGGTTGGAAACGTGCATCTCACCGTTCGCAACAGTTGGGGGCGGTCCTGGTAAGTCCATGTCGATCTGGCTCGCGAAGCCGGGCTGCGCCCGGCATCCCTTGAAGCGAGTTTACCCGTAGTACTGGAAATGCTTCCAGAACTCCGGCCAGGGGAGGCGGATGTTGCGGCAGACATAAACCTGGGCGCGGTCGGCGAAAGTGTCGTTGACGACGCCGTAGGGGTTTGAGAGCTCGGCGGCGACCTGGCAGGAGGCGAAGATCTGGTTGAGCTCATTTGGCTTGAAGCCGACGGCAATCACGGTGTGGGGCGGAGGGTCGCCGTAGCCGCGGAGCCAGTTGGAGTTCATGCCGCTGATGGCGCGGGGCAGGCCGTAGGCACGGCCGTAGAGGTTTACGGCCCCGGCTTCCCCTTCGTCGGCAGCCATTACGCCGGCGGTGGAGCGATCGGCGGCCGGGAGGGAATCGCGAACCTGAGCGACGGTGGCGGCCAGTTCCGGCCAGCCGATCTGCATGTTGAACTGATGGGATGCCGCGTCCTGCACGCGCCACCACGCCGAATTCACGGGGACAAAGGGCAGAATCAGGGCGGCTATGATCAAGCCATTGATCCAAAGCGTGATCCACGCCGCACGCAATATCCTGCTCTGCCTTTGCGGGGGAAGCGTTCTGAGCCAGCTCTCGCTCCACGCTGCGCCAGCGGCCAGCATCATGGGGTACGCGGGGGCAAGGTAGTAGTCGCGACCGCGAGCGGCCATGAGAAGAGCGAGCGTGAAGACGTACATCCAGCCGATCATGCGCCAGGGCCTGCCCTCGGGCCGGGCAAAGAGAAACCATAACCCGGCAAATAGGAGCGGCAGCGCCACAACGCTGCAAATCTGCCACAACTGGCCCAGGAGAAAATAGTCCGTTCGCCCAAGGCGAATGTCGCGGGCGTGGATGCTGCGCATCCAGGCAAGGCTGACGAACTGGTGCTGGTACTGCCACCAGAGGTTGGGCGCGACGATGAGTAGCGCCAGCGCCACCCCGCACCAGAACCAGGGGCTGCGAAGATAGCGGCGATTCGGGGTGAGCAACATGGCACCCAGAAGGGCGGCGACGAAGAATGCCATGGTGTACTTGGTCATGAGTCCGAGGCCAACGAAAGCGCCGATGCCAAGCCACCAGCGCGCGTCGCCGCTCTCGAGCAGCCGCACCGCACACCAGGCCACCGCGACCCACCACAAAAGGTCGAACGACATGTAGGACATGAACGAGCCGGTAAAGAAGACGGCCCCTCCGATGCTCGCCGCAAATGCCGACACAAGCATAGCCTGGCGGCCGCCGCCCATGGCGCGCGCCATGAGCCCGGTGAGCACGGCCATAATCCCGCAGGCGATGGCGGCGAAGAAACGAAAGCCCACAAGCGACGTCCCAAAGAGCACCAGCTCGATGCGGCCCAGGAAGGCGGTCACCGGTGGGTATACGACATATCCCCATTCGAGGTCACGCGCATTGGAGTAGGTGAGCAGCTCGTCGCGGTGGAATCCGTAGCTCGCGCCTGCGAGGAGATGGAGCAGGGTGAAGGCGAGGCCGAGAAGCCATAGAGCGGCGGTGTCACTCGATAGAAACCGGCGCAAGCGATCCGAACTGTGCATGTGCCCTCGATTGAGAAGATGGAGCCGTGGGTAAGTATAGCGCGAAGGGACTGCGGGCGCCGCGATGGCTGCAAAGCGTCCCACCCCACTCTGCTGAATGATCTCTACGAGTACCAAGTCGAAGCGGCGTTCATCGAGTGTGTGGCATGGAAATTCCGGAGATCAGGGTGGACGACCGGCAATTCGGAGACTGCGCTACTGCCTCTTCTCGGAGTGAACGGCGCCAAGATGCGGCTACCTGGCAGGCGCGAAACTGCGATGGGACTCATGGCTATTGGAGAGCCGTTCAGTCCGCTATCTGCTCGAGCTTCCCGCCCTTGAGCAAGAAGCTCTCGCCGCGCCAGTTAATTGCGTTTCCGGCAAATCCGGCTACCCAAACTCCCATGGCAACAAGGTCGCGCAGCGGCAAAAGCCACAGACTGGGAAGAACCTGGCGGTCGCTGAGCACTTCGGCGCCGACCGTCATGGCCAGAGCCAGGCGCAGGAGGAAACTCAACCCCAGAAGCCACAGACTCAACAGGCTGAAACCGCTGGCCAGCACATTGAGCAGGGCTAGAGAGAGCCCGTGGGTGAATACAAGGCCGGCGTAACCCCAGGGGCGGGCGTCGCGGACGGTGCGCGCCCAGCGCAACTGGTGGTCGAGGAAACCGCGCCAACTATAAGCCGGAATGGCGGTCTCAACCACTTCGGCTGAAAGCGCGACGCGGTAGCCCGCCCGGCAAACGCGAGCACCGAGTTCGTAGTCGTCGGCCAGATAATCCACCAGCGGCATCAGGCCGTCGATCTTGTCGAGCGCCTTGCGGCTCACGGCCAGCGTGGAGCCCAGACCGTAGTGAAGGCCGCCTTCAATCATCCGGGAGAGCAGTACGCCGGCCTGGAAGTCGGTGGCAATCCCCAGCGCCTCAAGCCGCGACGGCAGAGTAGTGTGAGCGCGGCCACGATAAAGAACAGTGACCAGGCCGACTTCCTTCCGCGCCTTGCCGCCATCCAGTGCGGGGGAGGGCTCATCGGGCGGAGGAGCGAAGTGGGCCATGATCCGCTCCAGATAGCGGGGAGAGACGGTAATGTCGGAGTCGTTGATGAGCAGGAAGTTGTAGCGGGCGTGGGTGGCGAGCTGGACCAGCGTACTGACCTTGCCGTTGCTTCCCAAACGGGTAGGGCACCGGATCAGATGAATGGAATGAGTGGGAAACTCCTTGATGAGCTGTTCGACGGCAGCGGCGGCTGGATCCGTGAGCGAGGAGACGCCGAAGAGCAGCTCCACATCCCCGCCGTAGGTCTGGCGGCAGTGGCTGCGAAAGGCGTCGACCATTTCGGGGTCGAGGCCATGGAGAGACTTGAGGACACTCACGCCGGGAGAAAAGGCTGACAGACGTGCGCGCCGACCGGCAAGAAAAGCCCACGCGGCTACCATGGCGGCAAGAAAGTAGCCCATGCCGGCGACGGCCAGCACCGTAGTGGCAATCTCTATGGATTGAGCTAATACTCTTGACATTCCTGGGGCCAGTGTAGCGGAAAAACCAGGGAGCCACTTGCAAAATCGCTTTCAGGCTGCCAGTTGCGTCTGGGCACGACTTTAGTCGTGCCGCCAACGGCCCCATTTTGATTCCGGCTTGAGCCCCTGCGGAGTTGCAAATAGCTGAACATAAAAGACGCAGGGGCTAAAGCCCGACATCTTTTTGCTGATCTTCCGGCACGACTAAAGTCGTGCCCTGACGCTTCTTGCAGTTCTTATGGAATTCTGCAAGTGGCTCGACAGTTCAGCATTTTCCCTGGGGATGCAAGGCGCCCCGGTTACCGCCTGTACGTACCCATCCACTCCGTCTGCGCCAGCACATGCGGCTTCATGCCGGCTTCCAGGTCGCTTCTGGCGGCGCCCGCCTTTACGTCGAGCCTGGCATCGAGAGCGTACAGCTTGAAGAAGTAGCGATGGGACTTGCCGGGGGGCGGGCACGGGCCGCCATACCCGATGCGCTTGAAGTCGTTCCTGCCCTGGCGCGCGCCGTTGTCGAGCGCCTCGATCTTTGGCACCCCCTCCGGCAAGGCCGTAGCTTTGGCGGAGATGTTCCAGATGGTCCAGTGTGTCCACGTACCCACGGGCGCATCGGGATCGTCGGCTATGAGCGCCAGCGAATGCGCCCCGGCTGGCACGTCGTCCCAGTTCAATGCGGGCGAGAGGTCGGCCGCTTCGCATGTGTATCTGCGGGGAATCTCGCCGCCATTCGCAAATGCCGTTGATTTCAGCGCA
>JBEKDH010000046.1:0-24718 GCA_050014455.1 Occallatibacter sp. | reverse complement strand
AGGCAACGTGTACAACTCCCAGTTGTGGGAGTACAGCCTGCTGCGCCTGAATCAGTTGGAGTACTTCGAGCCGCTCAAGGTGGATCAGGACTCCGAGGCCCACCAGGACTCCGAGGCGGGCACCGTGGACCTGCTTCTCAAGGTCAAGGAGAAGGGCAAGAATTCGATCGGCGTGAATGGCGGCGTCAGCGGCCTCTCCGGCGCGTTCCTGGGCGTTAACTACCAGACCAACAACTTTCTCGGCCTGGGCGAAACGCTCAGCCTGCAGGGCAACCTTGGCAACGTAGCGCGCACCTTCATGTTCGGCTTCTCGCAGCCTTACCTGCACAATCGCCCGCTCAACCTGGGCTTCCAGATCTTCAACTCCAAGCAGGATTACAACGCGGCCAAGAATTACCAGGCGACCACCGGGCAGTCAGTGAACCTGACCCAGGCGCAGCAATCGCTGACACAGAACTACAACCAGGCCTCCACTGGACTGACATTCTCGGTAAGCTACCCCCTCAAGCGGCACGCCTTCCAACGCGTGGGCATGACCTATTCGGCGAACAAGTCGACGATTACCGCCTTCAGCACCGCTTCGCAGACATTCTTCCAGACCATCAGTTTCCGGTCCGGGATTCAGGGGTCGAATGCGCTGGCGGGCATTGAGAACAGTTCGGCTTCGTTCAGCTATATCTACAACACCATCAACAACCCCCTGCGCCCGCGCACCGGCAAGGAATACACGGCGGCCTTCCAGATTGCGGGCCTGGGCGGCAACGTGCGCTACTTTACGCCGGCGGTGGCCTACAAGCGCTTTATGCCCATGCACTATCTGATCCCGTCGCCCACGGGACGCAACGTGCTGGGTGTGCGTGCGCAGTTGGGCTATGTTCAGGGCTTCGGCGGCGATGTGGCCCCGCCCAACAACCGCTTCTACTCCGGCGGCGAGGGCGAGTTGAGAGGTTTCGATATCCGCGGGGCAACGCCTTATGGGTATGTCCCGAATCGCGTCACCGTCCAGTTGACCAATCCCGACGGCACGTGCGTTCCTCGCGACCCGACCAATCCCCAGGACAACCAGTGCATCCAGGTGCCGCTGCCGGTTTACGGCATCGCCTCCATCGGCGGAGATACCAACCTCACGACCAATGCGGAGTATCGCATTCCCATTGCCGGGCCGGTTACCTTCTCATTCTTCGACGACTTTGGCATCGACTCAGCCCTCAACAAGGGCCAGTTGAAGCAGAGCCCAGAGGGATTTGCGTCGCTGACTGCGCCCCTCTATGGCTGCCCGGTTTACAACAACGGTTCCTGCCAGGGCGGCATACCGGGCTCGCAGGTCGGCTTCACGCCAGACATCCGCACCATCTCCGGCACCAACTTCGTGCCGCGCATGTCCACCGGCGCCGAACTTTCGGTGATCATGCCCATCATCAACGCGCCCTTCCGGCTCTACTATGCGTACAACCCGCTGCGCCTGTATGAGCAGCCGTACTGCAACAACGTCATTCTCGGCGGCAATAAGCAGAGCTGCTCGGCCCAGCTGATTACCCGCGATCTGTTTCCGCCGGGCGGCGCGGGCGATTACACCTATGCGGAATCCCTGGCGGGCTACGGCTCACGCTATCTCTTCCGGGAGCCGCGCAAGACCTTCCGCCTGACCGTTTCCACAACCTTCTGATCAAGGCTGTTCAGTGGATGAATTTGGGGGCCGCTCACAACGAGCGGCCCTTTCTTCGTACGCCGGTTCCCACGGTACGCTGTAGCCGGCCAGGCAGACGTAACCATGCCCCTTGACGCGAACCCCGTCTCCGCGCCAGCATGGATGCCATGCAGACACTTGGATTGTCTGGGGAGAGCAAGCGCACCGACGGCAGGCTGAAGAGCATCTTCTGGCCAACGGTGGAGAATGCCTGGGACGTGGATTCCCTGGGACGGCAGGGCTTCTGGATCTGCCTGATCGTTGCGGCCTTTCAGCTTCTGGTAGCCCTGATCGCCGGGAATCCGATCATGATTGTGGCCGGAGCGGCGTCGGCGCTGGTATTTCTGGTTGGCGGCATGGGAGTGCGCGAAGCCAGTTGGCCGGCCGCGGCTTTGGTCTTTGCCATTTACTTCGTCAATGTGCTCTACAGCGTGGCCATCGGCCAGTTCCCAGGGTTTCTGGCCATCGTTGCCGCCTGCATCCTGCTCTCCAATCTCCGCGCGGCCTTTCTTGCTTCCGAGTGGAGGCCGGCCGCCGAGGACGAAGACCGGCCGATGCGCTTCAGCGAGACGCTGGGCGACAAGCTGGCCGATCGACTGCCGGCCAAGGCGTGGCCGGTGCTGCAAATCCCCTTTTTCGGGCTGGCCTCGCTTCTGCTGCTCTTGAGCCTTGCCGGGCTGGGTTTCGCGATCCTGCAACGCTTCGGCGTCATCCCCCACGCCGGTTCCGCGCAACCTTGATGGCGCGCGAGGGCGGAGACAGCGGAGCATGCGCCAGAATTCACGGTTTGCCGGTTTGACGCTCCTACCCAGCCAACCTATAATCCATGAAGTTCCTGCTGACGTCTCCGCTCGCGTTTTTTGCGGCTCTCGCTCCCCATCCGGCGCGGACCCATGAAAGAAAGACGGTATGGTTTCTCAGGAGGCACAGGCCCGGTTTCGCGTTGTAACGCAGACGGCCACAGAGGAATTCCGAAGGAGTCTTTGCTCAAATGAAGCGTTCGCTTGCAATCCTAGTTACGCTGGCCTCGGGCTTGGTCCTGAGCGCAGCCGCTCAAACATCGCCCGCGCCTGCCGCCCCGGCCGGCCCTGCCAAGGTGGCCGTTATTGCTTTTCAGGCGGCCGTCGGCCAAACCAACGAATTTCAGCGCAACTTTGCCGACCTGCAGAAGAAGTACGAACCCAAGCGTGCCCAACTGAAGACCATGGCCGACGATATAGACGCCATGGACAAGCAGTTGCAGGCGCAGGGCGACAAGCTGAGCGATGCCGAGCGCGCCAGCCGGGCCAAGGCCATCGAAGACAAGAAGAAGCAGGCGCAGCGCTTTGCCGAGGACGCGCAGAACGACCTCCAGGGAGAGATGCAGGAGGTTTATAACGGCGTGGCGTCCAAGGTCTATGACGTGCTGGCAGCTTACGCGCAGCAGCAGGGCTTTACGCTGGTGGTGGACGGCAGCACAAATCAGCAGCAGGCGCCTGTGGTGCTTTATGCGAGCCCTTCCACCGACATCACAAAGGCAGTCATCGACGCTTATAACCTGAAGTCCGGCGTACCCGCACCGCCGCCGCAGCCGGCTGCCACTGCGCCCAAGCCGGCTCCCAGGGCTCCTGCTCCCGCCGCCACACATTGATGCCAGCCGCGAGCTCCAGTGCCGGCAGAGGCCTCGCATAACGGGGCCTCTGGCTTGCGCCGGGAGGCAATCGGCAGTTCGGTTTACAGGAAGGGGTTTCTCATTCAAATGAAGCGTTCGCTTGCACTCGTCATCATGCTGGCCTTGGGCTTTGCCCTGGCAGCTCCCGCCCAAACGCCACACGCTGCGGCCGCGCCTGCCGGGCCGTCCAAGATTGCCGTGATCAGCTTTCAGGCTGCCGTCGGCCAGAGCAACGAGGGCCAGCGCGCATTTGCCGATCTCCAGAAGAAGTACGATCCCAAGCGCCAGCAGCTCAGGGTTCGCAGCGAGGAGATTGACACCCTGACCAAGCAGTTGCAGACCCAGGGGAATGCATTGAGCGATGCCGAGCGCGCCAGCCGCGCCAGAACGCTCGATGAAAAGAAGAAGGCGTTCGACCGCGATGCCGAGGACGCCCGCAACGACTACCAGGGGGCGGTTCAGGATCTCTACTCCAGCCTGGCATCCAAGGTCTATGACGTCCTGGCCAGCTATGCCCAGCAGCATGGCTATACGCTGGTCCTGGATATGGGTCAGCAGCAGGGCATCGTGCTCTTTGCGAATCCGGCGACCGATATTACCAAGGATGTTCTGGATGCCTACAACCTGAAGTCTGGCGTGCCCGCTCCACCGGCGCAGCAGGCCGCTCCGGCCGCCAAGCCTTCCGCTGCACCCCCGAGATAGCCGGTTGCGCTCGCCAAGGGCTCCGGAGACGGAGCCTTTGGCATTGCTCAAGAGTACAAAGCGCACACGCGCCGGCTTCACGGAAAAACCTTCGTGTCGGCGGGGCCTTCTGTGGAAATAACTGTGGATAACTTCCGGCAATCCCGCGAAAAAACTCCAGTTTTTTCTCTTGTCAACTGTTCGATGATTCTGATAGGCAGTGCAACCCCTTATTTATCAATAGATATGTGTGAAGTTCCCGGCTGCGCGGGCGGGTTTGTCGACGCGGGATCGCGGAAAGCGATTGGGCGAGGTTTCCACAGCGCCGCATGAACGGCATATGACTAAAGTATCAGGCTGGTAATCGGGCTCCGCTATTTTTGCTGGTCTTCGCCCACCCGCAAGACGGCCAGGAAGGCCTCCTGGGGAATATCGACCTTGCCGATCCGCTTCATTCTTTTCTTACCTTCCTTTTGTTTTTCCAACAACTTGCGCTTTCGGGTGATGTCGCCGCCGTAGCACTTGGCCAATACATTCTTGCGCAGCGGGCTGACCGTCTCGCGAGAGATGACCTTGGCGCCGATAGCCGCCTGGATGGCAACCTCGAACTGCTGGCGGGGGATGAGTTCGCGCATCTTTGAAACCAGGGCCCGGCCGCGTTCGTAAGCAAAATCGCGGTGCACGATGATGGAGAGCGCATCGACGGGCTCGCCGGAGACCAGGATGTCGAGCTTGACCATCGGCGACACCCACTCGCCTGCCAGTTGATAGTCCAGCGAGGCATAGCCGCGGGAGATGGACTTGAGCCGATCGTAGAAGTCGAGCACGATCTCGTTCAGCGGCAGCTCGTAGGTGAGCAACACGCGCGTGGGCGTCACGTATTCAAAGTTCAACTGCTTGCCGCGCTTCTCTTCCACGAGCCTGAAGATGCCGCCGACGTACTCCTCATTGGTGAGTATTCTGGCGGTAATCACCGGCTCGCGAATCTCCTCGATGTTGGTGGGCTCGGGCCAGCGGGAGGGGTTGTCGACCTCGACCACGCTGCCGTCGGTGAGCGTGATGTGGTAGCGTACGCCGGGCGCGGTGGTAATCAGGTCGAGTTCATACTCGCGCTCCAGCCGCTCCTGGATGATCTCCATGTGCAGCAGGCCGAGAAAGCCGCAGCGAAAGCCGAAGCCGAGCGCAACGGAACTCTCCGGCTCGAAGAAGAACGAGGAGTCGTTGAGGCGGAGCTTCTCCAGGGCGTCGCGCAGCAGCGTGTGCTCGTGCGAGTCAACGGTGTAGAGGCCCGCGAAGACCATCGGCTTGATGTCTTCAAAACCGGGCAACTGCGCGGGAGCGGGGCGCGCGTCGTCGGTGACGGTATCGCCGATCTTGGTGTCGCCGACGGTTTTGATGGTGGCCGCGAAAAAGCCCACTTCGCCGGCGGAAAGCTGGCCGATCTCGACCGGCTTGGGCATGAGCACACCCATCGACTCGACTTCAAAGGATTTGGAGTTGGACATGAGACGGATGCGCTGGCCCTTGCGCATGGTTCCCTGCATCACGCGGACCAGCACGATGACGCCGCGATAGGCATCGAACCATGAGTCGAAGACCAATGCTTGGAGCGGCGCATCTGGATTCCCGGTCGGGGGGGGAAGGCGGTGGACGATGGCCTCAAGCACTTCATCCACGCCCTGGCCGGTCTTGGCGCTCACCGGAATGGCGTCGGTGGCGTCCAGGCCCACGGCCTTCTCGATCGCCTCCTGGGTGCGCACGATGTCGGCCGAGGGCAGGTCGATCTTGTTGATGACGGGGATGATTTCGAGCCCATGGTTGATGGCCAGATAGGCATTGGCGAGGGTCTGCGCCTCGACGCCCTGGCTGGCGTCCACCACCAGCAGCGCGCCCTCGCACGAAGCCAGCGAACGCGAGACCTCGTAACTGAAGTCCACGTGGCCGGGCGTGTCGATGAGGTTTAGCTGGTAGGTGTTGCCGTCGTGAGCCTTGTACATCATGCGCACGGCGTGGGCCTTGATGGTGATGCCGCGCTCGCGCTCCAGGTCCATGTCGTCCAGGATCTGGGCCTGCATCTCGCGTCCGGTCACTGAGCCAGTCAACTCCAGCAGACGGTCGCTCAGCGTCGACTTGCCGTGGTCGATGTGGGCGATGATCGCGAAGTTGCGAAGGAAGCGGACGTCCATGCGGGGATCGGCGAAAGAGGAGATTTTTCCTTGCGTGCTGCGCGCCCGCCGCCAAACCGGGGTCCCCGGCGACGGGTCTTCGTCGCTGGGGTGGAAAACGGGCCTCCATGGCATAGCTTATCATCGGCATAGGGTCTGCCATTGAATTCTATGGGCCGGCATCGGCCGGGGCTGCCGCAACTTCTTATGCGCAATCGTTGGAATCGGTATTGTTTGCTTGCTTTGGCCGTGCTGGCGCTGTCGCTGGCAGGGTGCGATCCCTCGCAGCCCGGCGGCGCCCCCGTCAGGCCGCCCGCGCAGGCCACCGCGCCCGCTCTGCCGGCGCCCCCGCAAGCAGCCCAGCCTGCCGCTCCCGCGCTGCCTCCGCCACTCACGCCTGAAGAGCAACGCGTGCGCCTGCTGATCCAGCAAGTGGACCAGGCCTATGCCTTTGGCGAGGCCGCTTATCGCAAGGGAAACCTCGCCGAGGCCAAGGTGGAGTTCGATCGCGCCGTGGATCTGATGCTCACCAGCGGCATCGACATCAAGGGCGATTCGCGCCTGCAGGATGAGTTCGATCGCATTGTGGACGGAGTGAACGCGCTGGAGATGGAGGCGCTCAAACAGGGCGATGGGTTTGCGCCCAAGGTTGAGCCCTCGCCGGCCGAAGTGGCCAGCGACGTGACCTTCGAGGTGGACCCCAACATTGTGGCCAAGGCCAAGACGGAGCTGGCCACCACCAAGTCCGATCTGCCGCTGGTGGTGAACGACTACGTGGCAGCCTACATCGACTTCTTCGCCAACACGCAGCGCGGCCACAACACGCTGTTGCATTCATTCCAGCGCGCCGGCCGCTACAAGGCGATGATCCAGCGGGTGATGGCCGAAGAGGGCGTGCCGCAGGACCTCATCTATCTTGCCGTGGCCGAGTCGGGATTTCAGCCCCGCGCGCTCAACCGGCGATCGGGAGCCGGGGGCATGTGGCAGTTTATGCCTCACGGCGACTACGGGCTGGCGCGCAATCCGTATGTGGACGAGCGCTTCGATCCGGAGAAGTCCACGCGCGCCTATGCCCGCTACATGAAGTTTATTTATAACCAGCTGGGCGACTGGTATCTCTCCATGGCCGGCTACGACTGGGGCGCGGGCAACGTGCAGCGCGCCGTGCAGAAGACGGGCTACGCTGACGTCTGGGAGCTGTACAAGCGCAACAATCTGCCTGCGGAGACGAAGAACTACGTGCCGGAGATTCTGGCGGCCATCATCATCGCCAATCATCCCACGCAATATGGCTTCGACGAAGTAACGCTCGATCCGCCGGTGCTCACTGACACGGTGACCATCAACTACTCCGTGGATCTGCGCCTTGTTTCAGACATCGTGGGCGCGCCGATCGATGAAGTGATGGCGCTGAACCCTAGCGTGCTGCGCATGACCACGCCGCCCGACGCTGCCTTCGATCTGCATTTGCCCGCGGGCACGGCCACACTCTTTGGCCAGCGCATCGAGGCCATTCCAGCGGCCAAGCGAAATGCATGGCGCTACCGTCGCGTAGCGGCCGAGGACACGCTGGCCTCAGTGGCGCGCGAGTACAGCGTTCCCGAGGCGGCGCTGGCCGCGGCCAATCAACTGCGCGCGAGCGATAGCCTCCAAGGTGTGGAAGCGCTGGCGATCCCGTTGGCTCCAGTGGCTGCGCCTTCGACTCGCATGGTGCTTTACACCACGCGCAAGGGCGATACGCTGGTGACCATCGCGGATCGTTTCGGCGTCTCGCTGAATCAGTTGCGGCGCTGGAATAACATCGCCGGCATCAAGGTTGAGCCAGGCCGGCGGCTGCATGTGGCCGAGCCTGCGCATTCCGCGCACGCGGCCAGGAGTCATCGCAGCACGGCCAGCGGCGGCACTGGCGCAAAGCCGCATGAAACGGCCTCGGCGAAGGGTTCTGCCAAGGAACCTGCGGGCTCCGCATCCGCAAGGAAGAATGGAGCATCGGGTGCTGCGAAGGCGCCTGCGCACAAGGCCGGCACAACAACTGGGACCGCAAGCGCCGCAAAGAAAACTGCGGCCGCAAGCGAAAAAAGGCGCAGCCCGCAGTAGCCTCCGGCGATGGGTAAGCCTTCCGTGCAGTGACAAAAAAAGCACAGGTCACTCATTACGCACTTGTCATTCGATGGCGTTTGCGTTCATGCTATTGCTACAATGGCTTTCGCAAGCGGAGCAGATGCGTCCGCTGCGCGAAGAGGGAAATCAATACAACCGCAGCGGCGAGCCGCTGGAGGCAATCGGATGAAAGAAGTATTCGGGATGTATGCAATGAGTGGCGGCAAGGTCGATAAGGAGCCGAAGGAATTGGTATCCGGTTTCGACCAGGGTTTTGGTGGCGATGAAGAAGACGAAGAGGTTGAAACGTCCAGTGTGCTGACCTCTTCGGACGACGATGAGGGAGCGGCTGAAGAGGCTGTGATTGTGGTCGTGGAAGAGCTCGCGTCGAAGCCGGCCCGCAAGAAGGCGGCGAAAAGGAAGCCCGCCGCAAAGAAAGCGGCAAAGAAGATTCCTGTCGAAGTGGCTGCGGCCAAGGAGGCTCCAGTCGAGGCAGCTCCGGTGATTGTAGCGCCGGCGCCAGTGGCTCCGGTTGAAGCAGCTCCGGCAAAGAAGGCTGTTGCCAAAAAGGCTCCGGCAACAAAGGCCGCTGTGAAGAAAGCTCCGGCCAAGAAAGCCGCGAAGAAGGCTCTCGCAAAGAAGGCGGCCAAGAAGAAAGTTGTGTCGAAGAAGGCCGCAAAGAAATCCGCCGCAAAGCAAAAAAGCACTGGCGCAAAGGGCGGGAAGACCGTGGCAAAGAAGGCCGCGGCCGGCAAGCGCGTCAGCAAACCCACCAGACGAGGTAGACCATTGGCAGTGAAGAAAGCAGCAAAGAAGGCGCCCGCCAAGAAGGCAGCAGCGAAGAAGGCTCCTGCGAAAAAGGCAACGGCGAAGAAGGCAGTTGCGAAGAAGGCTCCCGCGAAGAAAGCGGCGGCAAAGAAGGCAGTTGCCAAGAAGGCTCCTGCCAAGAAGGCGGCGGCAAAGAAAGCTCCCGCGAAGAAGGCAGCTGCGAAGAAGGCAGTTGCGAAGAAAGCAAAGAAGTAAGAACGGCAACAGGCAAATCAAGGCAAGCAAAAGAGCCCGGCCATGCGCCGGGCTCTTTTGCGTCTAGAGCGATAGGAACTGTTTACTTCCCGGCAACCGGAGCGGAAAGCTGCGCCATATGCCCGCGTTGATGTCTTGTGTAGTCCTCGATCAGGAAGCGCAGCGTGACAGGCGCGTTCTCTCCTACCACGCAGTAGGATTCCATCCGCTGCTCGGCGATATGGTCCACGGCGGCGGTTAGGATTTCGTGCTCGACCTTCCACCAGTTCAGCAGAGCTGACCAGCTCTGGCCGGCATAGCCGTGAGCCGCCACCCACGCGTCTTGCGCATAGTCTGGCCCAGTGAAGCTGCCGTCGATGGCGGCGCGCACAAACCGCTGGCGGTTGTTGGCCGCCGAGTCGAGCAAGTGCCCCAGGATCTGCTTGCGCGTCCATCCGCCATCGCGCCACGGAATGTCCGCAAGCTCGGGAGGAAGAGCAAGCAGGGCTTCATGAACCGCATTCAATTCGGCGCGAAAGCGCAACGCAATCTCGCTAGCCATGAGACTCTCCTTTTGCATACTTGACACTGAGATTCGGATGCTATCGGACTACCACGATGCAAGCGGCATCCTTGCTCAAGCCGCATTGAGATCATTTCTTCAGCTCGCCAATCGCGGCCAGCACTTCCTCGGAGTGGTGCTGCACTTCGACCTTGGTCCACACCTTCGCGATCTTGCCTTGGGGGTCGATGAGGAAGGTGTTGCGGCTGGATGGTCATGGGCCCAAAATGGCCCAGCGAGCCATACGCATCGACGACCTTATGTTCCGGATCGGCAAGCAGGCGGAAGGTCAGTCCTTCCTTGGTGCAGAACTGCTTGTGGCTATCGGGAGTGTCCACGCTCACGCCGAGTATAACGGCGTTCTGAGCGTCATACATGGCCTGATCGCGCTGGAAGTTGTGGGCTTCGATGGTGCAGCCGGTGGTCATGTCTTTGGGGTAGAAGTAGAGCACCACCCATTTGCCGCGAAAAGTATCCAGCGAAATCTGAGAGCCATCCTGCGATGGAAGAGTGAATCCGGGCGCATCTTGGCCGACAGTTGGCATGGCCTGATCCGCGGCGTGTACTTTGAGGAATGCAACCGCGAGTACAAGAACAGCGGCCAAAGCGAAGAGGAACAGCTTCTTCATGTGAAACCTCCTGGTGTGAAATGGCGAACGGGGAACTGGGGAAAGCGACGCGGTTGGTCGCCATGCGATTTATGGTACACCTATCCCCGATGAGACGTCCGCCAGGTGTGCGGCTCTACTCGTGCGCGGCCCAGGGATCGTAGGTGCCCGCGCTCCAGGAGTGGCCTTCGGGATCCTTCACGGCGAACTCGCGGCTGCCGTACGGCGTGCCCTGAACAGGGCGGACGATGGTGGCTCCGGCGGCCATCGCGCGGGCATAGGCCGCATCGGCGTCGGCGACCACGATGTAAACGCTGCGCGTTTCGATGCCGCCCAACTCGGCTGGGGATTTGAAGCTGCGCCCATACTCGTCGTCCTTTTGAGAGCCAAGCATGATCATGCCGCCGCCGAGGGCGAGTTCGGCGTGGTGGATCGTTCCGTCTTCGCCTTCATAGACGGCGTGGCGGGTGAAGCCAAAGACCTGGCAAAGCCAGTCGATGGCGGCTGGAGCGTTGCAGTAGCGGTGTCCGGGGATGACGGCGCTGCGGGTTTCAGGCATGGGAACCTCCGGGTTTCAGAGGGCAGAGTAGCTCAGAATCTCCCTCATGGGCAACAAGGAAATGGCTCCGGCTCGATCCGCTATTCTAGCCGTCATGAGATTGCCGGCTGGAGATTCGGAACTCGTCCAGATTGTGGATGCGGCGCTCGCTGACGTGGCGCGGCGGGCGGGGGCGTGGCTGCTATGCCGCCTGGGCTGCACGCAGTGCTGCTATGGGGCCTTTGCAATCGGCGCTCTCGATGCTTTGCGGTTGCGGGCCGGCATGGAGGAGCTCAAGGCCGCCGAGCCGGCTTTGGCAGCCGAGATTGTCCGGCGGGCGCAAAACTGGATTGCCGAATACGGTCCACGGTTTCCCGGCGATTCAGTCACCGGACTGCTGGGCGATTCCGAGCAGGAGCAAGAGCGCTTCGAGGAGTTCGCCGATGAAGCGGCTTGCCCGGCCTTCGATCCGGTCACTGGGCGCTGCGATCTGTACGCCTGGAGGCCGATGACGTGCAGGGTCTTCGGTCCCCCCATTCGCATGGATGCCGAGGCGGGCGAGAGCCTGGCGCTCGGCCACTGCGAGCTCTGTTTTGTCGGGGCCAGCGCGGCTGAGGTCGCCCGCTGCGAGATGCCGGTCCCGCATGAGCTGGAGGCTGCGCTCCTAGGCGAGATTGGCGCGAAGGGCGAGACGGTAGTAGCGTTCGCGCTGCTGCGGTGAGCACGGCCGCAGGCTCGCGATAGACTGAGGATTGGACAGCCTGATGCCAATGCGCCCCTGCTGGGTTGAGATTCGCACCCGTTCGCTCGAAGAGAACTTCCGGCTGCTCGTTAGCCTTGCCGCGGGGCAGGCGGAGCTGCTGGCCATCGTCAAAGCCGATGCTTATGGGCACTCGCTGGAGCTGTGCGCTCCGGCGGCGGTGCGCGCGGGAGCCCGGTGGCTGGGCGTCAACAGCGTGGAAGAGGGCGTAGCGGCGCGTTCTCTGTGCTCCGAATCTGGGATTCTGGTGATTGGCGGGGTCTTTGCCGGGCAAGGCGCGGCGGTGGTGGAGCACGGGCTGACGGCGGTGGTCTGGGAGCCGGACCAATTCGACGAGCTTGAGGGCGCTGCCCGAGCGGCTGGAGCGGGCACCGGCTCGGTCCCGGTACATTTGGAAATCGATACCGGGATGAGCCGGCAGGGCGTGAGCCCGGATGGCCTTGCTCCATTCTTGGCGCGGCTCGGTCCAGGGTCGGCGCTGAGGCTTGAAGGGGTGATGACTCACCTCTTTGCCGCCGACGAGGCCGACGGCCGGTTAACCAGCGAGCAGCTTGCCCGGTTGGACCAGGCGATGAGGCAGATTGAGAATTTTGGACTCTACCCGGACTGGTTGAATGTGGGCAACTCCGCCGCTTTGCTTTCGGGCGAGGCAGGCAGGATTGAGATCCTGGCCGGCCGCCACGGCATGAAGGCAATGCTGCGGCCGGGGCTGGCGCTCTATGGCTTGGCGCCCCGCTTTGATCCCTGCTTTGAGCCAGGGACGGAGCCGGAAGGCGTGGCTGCGGCGATCGCTGCCTTGCAGCCGGTGCTGAGCTGGAAGACTCAGGTGGTGGGAGTGCGCGCGGTTCCGGCCGGAGCGGTGGTGGGTTATAACGGCACCTTCTTGGCCACGGAGCCGATGCGCCTGGCATTGCTGGCAGTGGGTTATGCCGATGGCCTCGACCGGCGGCTTGGCAATCGCTTCAGCCTGCTGGTGCGTGGCCAGCGAGCGCCCCTTGTGGGTCGCATCAGCATGGACCAGGCGGTTGTGGACGTGACCGAGATAGCCGAGGTCGAAGCCGGGGACGAGGTGGTGATCCTGGGAGAGCAGGGAGGCGAATCCATCACCGCCTTCGACCTCGCCGAGGCCGCGGGGACGATTCCGTGGGAGATATTCACCCGGATTGGCGCGCGAGTGCGGCGGATTGCGGTTTAATACCCAATTGCCGTTTTCATTCTTCGCTTGCGATGCGGCGGCGGACCACACCTGCCGAGTGGGCGGCCATGTCTGCGGAACCGTGAGGAGCTGCCATTCAGGGGCTCATCTTAGTTAGCGGCTGCAGCCGCCGACCAGTTTTCCCGGCTGAGGCTGTTGGGCGTTCTGGAGCAGCGCTGGGATTTTGCTCGTCAGCGTGGGCTGCTCGTAGTTAAAGAAGACTCCCGAGCAGGCAAGACTCCCATTCAGGCGAAACAGCGCATACGTACCGACGGCTCCGCCGCTGTAACTGGTCTTGGTGCCCAGAATCGTGTTTCCAGTCTTCAGCAGAGTGCCGCCGGATTCCAGCGCCTTGAGCGAGAGCACATACCAGATGCCATTCGCCCCGGATCGGGCGTCGGGCGAAGCCGAGTCGAGCTCTTGCGCCAGGCCGTCGGCTCTAAGAACGGCGTTCAGATGAGAAATCACAGGCCCTGGCGGAGCAGCCGAGGCGCCCTCCGGTGGCTTGGGCGCAGAAGGGGCTTCGGGCTCGGTGAGCGATTTCAGGAAGATGTCGATAGCGTCTGTAATTGCCTTCTTATCGGCCTCTGCCTGCGCGTCTATCTCTCTTCCCGCTGGGGGACATGCTTCAGCGGCTGGCCCTGGGACGACGCTCCGCAATCCCACTGCCTTTTCCGGCGCAACCGGGGTCAGGCACCCCCGCGCTTTGATAAGTGCGAAGTACTTTGACAGAAACGGGGAGTGAGTCAGGTCGATCGCCGTAAGCGAAAGCGGCATGTAAGTATCGGGGATGACGACATCGATCCCAAGCGCTCTCAAGTGCCCTGCCACGTCATTCGCAAGCGTCCGGTCCAGGATGTTTCCCTCCAGCGGAGAAGTTTCCGCGCTGGCAGAAAGCAAAGACTGCGCAATAGAGACTGCCTGGCTCTCTGGGAATATGGACAGAATCTGGGACTCCAGAGACGTGGACGTTCCTCTCTCCACTGGAGCTTTGGGACAGTAGCGATTGGCGCGCAGCGTGAGCATGTCCATTGTGGAGATGTCCGTGCGCCAGAGCTGAAATTCAGCCAGGGCGCTGGAGCCTGAGGAGACGACCACCACGCCGATGGGCGGACCGGAGATAGCTTGCGGCGTGCATCTGTCGTCGGCAGCGCCCACGTTCCGCGCGATGCCGCAGGCAACCGCCGCGCCTTCGGAGTCCATCACCGTGTAGGTCAGCATCTCCGATTCGATCGCAAATTCCGTGGGGTTCTGGGTGGTTGCGCTATTCTGCGACGCGGCTTTCGATTGTCCCGAACTCTGCGAGGACTGGCCAAGGGCCAAAGCCCCCAACGTCAACGCCGCGACGAACACGAAAGCTGGGGAACGCAGCGTCCAGGGCAACTTGAGCAAGGCACTCATTGCGCATCTCCAATCTGAATGAAGGGAGCCCGAATCGTTGCATGACACCCGAAGAAGGTGACACTCCGCCGTTTGCAGTTTTTCCAGTTGATTCCGCCGAGTAGAAGCGATCATACCACCACAATCGAGACGGGTGAAGATCGGAATTCCCCTTCTGCGCTCCTGCCCGCGGGCCGCAATGCAACCAGTTGGCCCTCCCAAATCCTGAAAAATGGCGAGGGGTTGTGCGCAGGCAACTGCCTGGCTGCTCCGAGCACTGCCAGCGCGCCGCTTCCGGTTGATTCCCTTCGTCTGATGATGCCTCACCGGATCGCGCCGCGAAAATAATTTGCCTGGATACCTTGACGGTCTACACTACTTTGTTGTAGATAATCTAGGTATGGGAAAACCAAACGATCTGGTACAAGGTACGCTCGACCTGCTCATCCTGAGGACTCTTTCGCCCCAGCCCATGCATGGGTGGGCGATCGCCAAGCGCATTCAACAGCTTTCGAGCGACGTATTGCAGGTGCAGCAGGGCTCGCTTTACCCCGCGCTGCACCGGCTGGAGCAGCAGGGATGGATCGAGGCCAAGTGGGCGGAGAGCGAGACCGGCCGCCAGGCCAAGTTCTACTCGCTCACCGCCGCCGGCCGCGGGCAGTTGGAGAGGGAAACAGCCAACTGGAACCGGCTCTCGGCGGCTATCGACCTGATCGTGACAGAGGCCTGAGGAGGAAGTCATGCGCTGGCTCGTGCAATTGCGGATGCAAATTCAAATGCTCTTTCAGCGAGGCCAGGCTGGTGTGCGCCTCGACGAAGAACTCCGCTTCCACCTGGAGCAGCAGATCGCGGAAAACCTCGCCGCCGGAATGAACGCGGAAGAGGCGCGCTTTGCGGCCCTGCGGGCCTTCGGCAATCCCGCGCTGCTGCGCGAGCAGGCGCGCGCCACCTGGAGCTGGACCTGGCTCGAACTGCTTTGGCGGGATGTGCGCTATGGCGTAAGGACGCTCCAGCGCTCGCCAGGCTTTGCGGCCATTGCGATTCTGGTGATGGCGCTGGGCATCGGTGCCAACGTGGCGATGTTCACGGTGGTCCGTTCTGTGCTTCTCAAGCCGTTGCCGTTTCAGGATCCGGATCGGCTGGTGGCGCTATACGAACACAGTTCCGACGACCAGTTTCCCTACAACGACATTGCCGGCGGCGTCTTTGCGGAGTGGAGACAGCAGAGCCGCAGTTTCTCTAACCTTGCGCTGCTCGGCGAGGCGCAACTCAACCTTTCCGGAGCGGCCGGGCAGTTTCCGGAGAAGCTGCGCGGCGTCAGTTGTACCTGGAACCTGCTCTCCACTCTGGGAGTGAAGCCCGCGCTGGGACGCGACTTCACTGCTGCCGACGACCAGCTTTCCGCCAACGGAACCGTCCTGCTGAGTTGGGGGCTATGGAAGCGCCGCTTCGGGGGCGATCCGGCGATCCTTAATCAAACTATCTACCTGAACCGGCAAAGCTACACCGTGATCGGGATCATGCCCGCATGGTTTGCCTATCCGGACTCCTCAACTCAACTGTGGACACCAATCTACCACGCCTATCCGGCTCAAACGATGGCGGCTTTGGACACGCACATGTTTCAGTCTGTCGGCCGCTTGAGGCCGGGCATCACGGCGGCGCAAGGCGTGGCGGAGTTGTCGGTGATTACACGCCGGCTGCGCGATCAGCACCTCGACGATCCCTTCATCAGCAAGGCCGCTAACATCCACCCATTGCTGGAAGGCATGGTTGGCGACATCAAAGGGCCGCTCTATGTTTTGTTCGCGGCAACGGGCTGTGTCTTGCTGATCGCCTGCCTGAACGTGGCCAATTTGCTGGTGGCGCGGGCCGCGGCGCGGCGCAAGGAGTTGGCCATTCGCTCCGCGCTCGGCGGCGGGCGGCTGCGTCTGCTGCGCGAGCGGCTGATGGAGAGCTTTCTGCTCTCGTCGGCGGGCGGGGCGCTGGGTTTGCTCCTCGCCTGCGGGGCTGTGCGATGGCTGGTGCATACGCGCCAGGATATAAGCCGCGTTGAGGCCATTCATGTCGATACCGCCGTGGCCCTTTTTACCGTGGGACTCATCGCGCTGTGCACCCTGTTTGCCGGCCTGATCGCTTCGCGGACGGCAAGAGACAAGCGGCTCTTTGCCGCGCTGCAGGACTCGGCGCGCGGCTCGATCGGCGGCCAGGCGCACACCGGGATGCGCAGGGCGCTGCTGGCCGTGGAGGTGGGTTTGACGGTGGTGCTGCTGGTGGCCGCCGGGCTGCTGCTCAAGAGCTATGCGCGGCTCCGCTCCTCGGATATGGGCTGCGCCACGCAAAACGTGCTCACCATGCGGCTTACCCTCTTCGGTGGGCGCTACGATGAGCCAGCTCAGTTGGTCAACTTCTACTCGTCGCTGCTGACGCGCGTGCGCGCACTGCCGGGGGTCGAGGCCGCCGGCTTTGTCGAGGCCGTTCCGGGACAGGGCTATTGGGAAGATCAGGGCTTCGCCGTTGTCGAACATCCGCCTCTGCCCCAGGGCCAGATTCAATATGCCATACTCCGCGGGGCCGATCCGGGCTACTTTGCGGCCATGGGTATCCCCATGCTGCGCGGGCATACTTTCGACGCCAATCGGCGACTCGACCAGGCCAACCAGACGGTCATCAGCGAGTCGTTCGCCATGCAGTATTTTCCCGGTGAAGATCCGCTCGGCAAGCACCTGCGTACTCTGGGCGCTCATAGCTATGAGATTGTTGGCGTCGTTGGCGATACGCGCTACTCTGCCGCGGAGGATCCCAAGCCGATGCAATACTATCCGCTGTTCGCGGGTCTTTGGAACAACGGAACTCTGGTCATCCGCTCAAGCCACGATGTGGAACAGTTGGCCATGCCGGTGCAGCGCTTGATCCAGGAACTCGATCGCGACCTGCCCGTCTCCGATGTGCTGACGATGGATCAACTGCTCGGCAAGTCTATGCTCGACGCGAGCTTCGACGCGACCTTGCTTACGGCCTTTGCGGCGCTCTCGATGCTGCTTGCCGGAGTGGGGCTCTTTGGCGTGCTCTCCTATGTCGTGGCCCAGCGAACCAGCGAGATCGGCATTCGCATGGCGCTGGGCGCGCAGCGCGAACAGGTTCTGCGCTCGGTTCTGCTCGACGGCCTGCGTCCCGCGCTTTTCGGGCTTGCATTTGGCCTTGCTGGCAGCGTGGTTGTGGCGCAGCTTATCCGCTCCATGCTCTATGGAACGCAGCCGCTCGATCCGGCCGTCTTTGCATTGGTGGCAGCAACGCTGCTGCTGGTGGCCGCGCTGGCCTGCATCGCTCCGGCCTGGCGCGCTTCGCGGCTCGATCCCATGCGGGCGCTCAGAACGGAATAGGCGCGAGAGGGGAAGCCTCCCGCGCCTTTTCTGTTGTGCTTTAGGTTTGTGGACGCCCCTATTGCGTGACTGGCTGCGCGGGCAGCGCCTTGGGCGCCGTCAGATGAGGCGCTTTGGGTGCTGCTTCAGCGGCTGCCGCGGGAGGCGTGGCCGGGAAGCCAGAGCCTTTCTTGATGCGCAGGTCGCCGTTGTCGGTGCCGAGGATAATTCTCGATCCGCCGGAGCCGATCTTTCCGCTGACTGTTTTGTTCTCATCGCCGGCGATGGGGAGCGCAAACTCCGTGAAGATATCGCCGTTGCGCGTGCGGCCATCCACGGTGGCCGAAGCGCCGGGCGCCAAAGTCACCTCGACGTCACCTTTGCTGTTCTTCGCATCCACGCTGAAGTTTCCCGCCGGCTCGACAGAGACGCGGCCGTCGCGGTCTTCCACGTACGTGTCCCCGGATATCTGGCTCAGGTCCACGTCCTTGGAATGGGTTACCACGCGAACCTGCCCCTTGGCCTCGGTGACGCGCAAGTCGTCGGAGTTGAGGGTCAGATCGCCGGGCAACTCCGCCACTTGCAGGTCGGTCACGGAGGTGTGCAGATGCACCGGCCCCGCGACTTCCTCCAGATGCACATCGCCCAGGATTTCGCCGTTTTGCGTGACCTTGCCCTTGATCTCAGAGAGAGTGAAGTCGTTCACGTCGCCGTCGGTGGTGAGGTCGCCGTCCACCTGGTGAGCTGAAAAGTCGTGCTTGCCGTTGGACAAATGCGCCAGGACCGAGCCGGCGATGGCGCTCAGATGCACGTCTCCGTGCTCCGCGGTCACGGCAACGCCTGCGCCCAGTCCAGCGGCAACCACGTCGCCTCTGCCGGCGTCCACCGTAACCTTGGCGGTCTTGGGAACGGTGACGGTGAGGTTGAGACGGCCGTTTGTGTTGCTTTCCGACTTGATCAGCACGGCGCTGCCGCTGACGGTTACGCGCGCAGCCTCGGCATCGAAGATCTTCTTGGCGTCGGCATCCGAGTTGGCGAAGGCCACTTCGTGGGCTTGCACCTCGACAGTGGATCCATCGCCCGCCGTAATGCTGACGTCGCCGCGGGGATTCTGAATCTCAATGGCGGCGTTGGCCGGGAGCTGCGAGCTCAGGATATGCTGGTCGAAATCGTGCTCGGGCAGGCCGAAGATATTGAAGAAGTCGTCGCCCTGGTTGCCCCAGTGGTTGTGGAATGGGCCCCAGAAGTTGTTCCATCCGGCGGCGCCAAAGCCGAGGAAGGCGAGCAGGATGAGAATGCCGACAAAGCTGCCGCCGCGGCGCACCGGGGTTTCGCGCCTCAGGTCGATCGCCCACTCGCCCAGCATGGCCAGTCCGGCGCCGATCAGCAACAGAGGCCACCAGTGGCCATACCAGGCCCAGAAGTCCCCGCCGGCGATGCGGCCGGTGAGCACCAGCAGGGCGATGACGCCGATGGCGATGAGCAGGATAGGGCCCACGACCGAGGGAACGCGCGGTCCATAAGTGCCTATGTAGCTGGCCTTCCAGGCGTAATGCTGGGCCTTCCAGGCTTCGCGCTGGGCCTTCCAGGCGGCCCGCTGCTGCGCGCGGTAGACCTTCCACTGGGTCTTTGGATCGTAAGGGGGATACGGGGGCGGCGCGCCGCCACCCGGAGGCGGCGTTGGGGGTATGCTGCTCATGATTGGCCTCCATTGAGATCGTTGCCGAACTCTTCAGAGTCGGCGGGGATAACGGCCGGGGGCTCCGGCGCCGGGTTCTGCGGAGCGCCCGCAGCCGCGTTGGGGTCGACCGTGGCGGCAAAGGGTGCGCCTGGATAGGGCTGGCTTCCCGGATATGGACCACAGAACGGACCCGGGGGATAGCCGCCTTCGGCTGCCATGGCCGCCCGCTCGGCAAGCATGAAGACGCCCAGCATAATCAGCAGCAGCGGCCAGAACAAATGCCAGAAGTGCTCGATCAGGCCCATTTGGTGCAACAGCGCGAGCACGCCGAGAAGCAGAAGAAATGCCGGGCCGCGCAGGCGGCGAATCATGATGTAATGGCTCATTTGGAACCTCCTTGCGATTCTTCGACACGGCGAACGATCAGCCAGACGCCCAGTGCGATCAGGGCCAGCGGCCACACGAAATCCTTGAGGCGGCCGTTGAAGATGTCCAACTGGTCCAGCAGGAACAGCAAGCCCAACCCAATCAGCAGGATTGCGAAGACCGGTTGTCCGCGCCGCCAGCACAGGGGTTGCCAGTATTGGGGCGGACCAGGCGGCAGCGTTGGATCGTCAATGCCAGCCGCGGGCGGCGGGAACGGAGGCGGGTAACCGGCCGGTTGATACGGCGGCTGATAGCCCCCCGCTGCCGGACCCTGGCCGGCCGAACCAACGCTGGGCTGGCCCGGATACCGCGGCCGTCCCCCCAGATTCAGCCAGTTCCCCACCTCGTTCAACCCCAGGGGATCGGGCAGGGGCTGTCCGTCGCGCAGCGCCTTGGCGGTGTGGAAGGCCTCGAACGACTGGTAGAGGCACCATGCGCCGATGAAGATGCCGAAGATCCCGTGGTACTCGGTGATACTGACGAGCACCGCGAAGACTATCACGTGGATCAGCCCCTTGAAGAACTGTCCGTTGTACATGGCGCCCACGCCGGGAATGAGCCCCAGAACGCTGGCCGTCGAGGGATTGGGCCCGCTCGGCGGCGCTGCAAAAGGCTGCTGGAAACTCTGCCATGCACTGTTGCAGCCATCGCAGAGAATCTGTCCTCCAGCCGCGGTGCGCACGCAACTGGCGCAGAGCGCCTTGCCGCAGCTCTGGCAATAGGCTGTCGCGGTTATGCCGCTATGATTTACGCAATCCATACTGTGCTCCTTTCCCATTTTGTTGTTGCGGAGCCGCCGGAGAGCGCGCGCCGAGCCTGAAACGCCGGGGAAGTCGACGTCAGAGATGTTTCATAAAAGTTGGTGGAATCGTCGAGAGCCGGCCCAGTGGCCGGATTGCCCGACTGCTGCGGAGCCTCCGTCGGGGAGACCGCGTCCTTGCCGCCGGGGGTCTGATTGGATTCGCCTGGCGCGGTATTGTTCGGCTTTTGGCGGTTGTCGTTCTCTGGGCCATCGCCCTCTGTTGCCCTGCGCAGCTCTCGCATGCGCGTCTCGACCTCGTAAACAAAGTGCGAGTTGTCATAATAACGAACGATCGGAGTGGAGGCCATGGTCAGCCGCCGCTCCATGAACGAGCGCACCGCGGCCGGGCGCAGGCTGGCCAGGTGCAGATTGCTCAAACGGACGTTGGTCACCGAAAGCGTGACCGAGACGGAGAAGAAGGCCATCGCCGCCGTCATCAGCAGCCGCGGCTCGGCAAAACGGTGAAGTTTGGCGATCAACCCGGGACGCTGCCAGGCGGGGTAGGAGGCTGGAATGGAAATCGGGATGGAGCGGGAAGGCATCGGCAATACGTTGCCGCCGCTCGCCGCCAGCGTGTAGCCTTCCATTTGCCCTGGACCCGTCCGCGAGAGAATCTTGTCCAACAGGCCAGAGGGCACCTCCGGCTCGGTGGAGAGGAACCCCAGCCACTCGCGCCCTCGCCGGGCATCCTCAAAGAGTGCCGCGCAGGCCGGGCAGACGGCCAGATGCGCAGTAAAGACAGCCTCGTCGGCGGGCTTCAGCAGCCCGTCCAGCGCATCCGCCAACAGTGTCTCCCACTGTCCGCAGGCCGCGGAAATCGGAATGTTCTTACGCTCTGCCATTTACATCACCTCCCGTTTATTACGTTCCAGCAGCCGCGCAAGTTCCGCGCGGCCTCTGCTGATGCGGGACTTGACCGTCCCTTCGGGAATGCCCAATACCTGGGCTATCTCCTTGTAATCCATGTCCTGTAAATCCCTCAGAATGACCGCCTCGCGCAGATCCGCTGAGACCCGCGCCAAGGCATTCTGCACCATCTTTGCCAGCTCTTTTTGAGCCGCCGACTCGTGCGGCGACGGGCCGTGGGCCGTCAGCCGGTCCACGGGCTTCAGCTCTTCGGCGGACTCCCACCCCTCATCCAATGAACCCGTGGAGCGCAGGTTGCGGGTGCGCCGGAAGTTATCCACCAGCAGGTTCCGGGTCATGGTTGCGATCCACACCTGCAGGCTGCCGCGCACCGTATCGAACCGGCTCAGGTTGGAATAAATCTTGAGGAAAACATCCTGGGTCAGATCCTCGGCGTCGGCCGCGTTGCCGGTAAACCGGTAGCAGAGCCCGTAGACACGCCGATGGTGGGTGCGGACCAATTCGGCCCAGGCGCCGGAATCCCCGTCCACGCAGCGGCGGACGACGTGTGACCAGTCGGTCTCCAGCGGAGTCACCTCCACACGCGCCAGAGGGGCGGTTGGCGCGGTAATCCGGGTTCCCGGGGACAGGCCCTCAGCCGCCGGGCAGGCGGCCGTGGCGCCCAGGACGCTGCTCGCAGCGGGCGGCCTGTGACCGCCGTCTCTCCGGGCATCGGGAGCCTCAAGAGTGCGCCGCGCCGGCTCGGGGTGCGACGCCAACCCCATCATGCTCCAGCTTAATGTACCCACGCATTGCATAGTTTGCTAATACGCGGGGCTTGCGCGTTTGGTTCCGTGGGCGGGAAAGGAATTGACGGCGTCCGGTCGGAAATACTGGCGCTTCCAGGCAAAGATGAGCGGCAGGTTCCAAAAGTGAGACCTGCCGCTCATCCCCGTTCGCGCTCTTCTTCCAGCCGGGCCTCGATCGGACTCTCACGTCCTCAAGGGAAGGAAGGATAGGTAACCCAAGGAACAAAAGGATAGTTGAGCGGCGCGATACCCTTAGACACGCCGCAACTACCTGCATACTGCATGGCCCGGGGCGTGAGCGTAAAGCCTGTGGAATTCGTCACGCTGCTGGCGCTGCCGCTGCTCGTCCCAGTCCCAGTAACATTGACGGCAAGGGGTGGGGGCGGAGAGGCACCGGCTCCGTATCCCGCCGCCAAGATCAGCTCTGCGCTCCCGGAAGTGGAAGAGGTAACGTTAACGGCACTGGCCGAAAACGTGGCTGTTATTCCTGCCGGCAATCCACCCACAGGCTGGAATGACACCGTCCCGGAGAAGCCGTAGAGCGAAGTCACACCGACGGCGTAGGCGATTGTGTGGCCCATGGACAGGGTGTTCGGCGGAAGGCTGAGCGGACGGTCGATTTGAGCCGCCGTCACGGTAAAGGTCGGGGCGGGTTGAAGCGTGATGACGACGGGCGTAGCGCAGATGCCTGTGTTCGCGGCCATGCAAGCAGTCAGCGTGACCGTCCCCGGCGATGTGATCGTGGCCGGCGCGGTGTAGGTGTTCGGGCCGCTCGTTCCCGACACAGGCGAGCCTTGCACGGTTATGGTTGTGGTGGCCGAAGTCAGCGTCCCAGTAGACGGCGTCAGCGTCCAGGTCAGCGCATTGGCAGTGGCTGTGCCTTCATTTTGGATGGACGCGGTAAAAAGCTGCGTCTTTCCGCCTGTCAGCGGAGACGCCATCGTGGGAGGATTGAGCATGATGGAGGTCGCCGGAATGGTGAAGTTTGTCGTTGCGCAGGCAGTAAGCCATACCGACGCGCAGCCCTGCACCGTGACATTTTGCGAAGGGGCGGCAATGAGCGCGGTGTCTGTGAGGACTGTTGAGGCCGCATTGGTTGTTGCCGAAAGAGAGCCAAGTCCGGCTCCGTTGATGATCGTAAAGTTGGCCAGCTGCGGATTCTGAACGTTGCTTGCGCAGGCCGCGCCGGTGCTCGCCACCTTGCAGGTAATGACGGGAGTGATCGTCGACGTAGAGCCGTACCACAAGGAGGAAGTGCTCGTTAGAAGGCTCATACTGTAGGAGTAGGCGATGGGCGTAATGCTGATCGGATTGGAAGCGGCCGTACTGGTAAGCCCGCTGGTCGTTGTGGTCACCGTGATCGTAGCGCCTTGCGAGGCAGTCATGTTGGATAGATTGGCGGGTATGGTGACACTGCACGGGATTGAAGTCGGGTTTGAAGTAGGAGTGCAGGAATAGGTCATCAAGGGCCAGGTTGGGCTGCTGATCGTTACCGTTGAGCTTGCGCTAAATCCCGTCCCGTTGATGGTGACCGGAATGTTGGCGGTCCCAGCCGTCCACGACGCTGGAGACACATTCGTGATGGTGACCGGCTCGACAAGCGTCAGAGATGTGGTTTGGCTTACCACTGCTGGGCTACTCCCCAGAATGGTTGCGAAAATGTTGTCGGTTGCGGTGTTCGATTTAGAGAAAAGCGCTGACGTCGCAACTGGTGCTGTATACGTGGTGCTGAGGCCGGTCGGGATGCTTACGCCCAAGGACGATGTCCAAAAAGCTGTCGCGTTTTCCGCGCCATTCGTTATATTTGCCTGTAAAGAGGCGGTCGACCCATTTGCGAGCAGTACGTTGGGGCTCGGAGTATCTACACTGATCGTCTCCAAAAGCAGGTCGATTGTTACCGTTTGACATACCGGTGAACTGGTCAGGTTCGTGATGCAGCCCTTGACCGTCGCCGTCGTGTTCCCTGAGGCGACCTGTGGAGGAGCTGTATAGGTGTAATCCTGGTCTGACGAACCGGATACCACCCCACTGCCGGGACCGCCCACGAGCGTCCACTGATAGAAGGGCAAGTACATCCCCGTGTTGCTCGCCCCCGCCGTGAACGTAACCTGCTCGCCTCCGTCCAATGTGTAGTAACCAGGCGAAATGTCTATGGCAAGGGCATCGACATAGAAGATGCCGGAGGCTCCGGTGCTCGAATCCCCGGCATAAACATACTCCAACCCGGAGTAATTGGTAAGATAGGATTCACCGTTTTCAAGGCCGTAACAGAGACCTCCGTTCAGTGGGCATTCGACAGGATCTCCCGCATTTCCCAACGTATATCCCCACCAATCTTCATTAGGGCGTGTTCACACTACCTTCAGTGCCTCGACGATCAAGGCGAAGTTGAGGAATGCAAGGAATACGACGTCGAGCTTTTCGAAGCGGGAGAAGATGCGCCGGAACCCTTTGATCCGCCTG